>NZ_RHQR01000003.1:42680-357687 GCF_003936645.1 Pseudomonas sp. p106 | reverse complement strand
GGCTGCCACAGGTACCCCGCTGTCTCAGGTTCTGCGGAGTACCTGTGGCAGCCGGCTTGCCGGCGATTGGGTTTAACACTGCTCCCAAGGCATACTACTGCCCTCCCCGGCCATAACCCCCCGCCTCCCCATGCGCATCCACGTCAGCTTCATCGACCGCGTCGGCATCACCCAGGAAGTCCTCGCCCTGCTCGGTGCCCGCAACCTCAACCTGGACGCCGTAGAGATGGTCCCGCCGAACGTCTACATCGACGCTCCGACCCTCAGCCCCGCCGTTCTCGAAGAACTGCACGACGCGCTGTTCGAAGTACGTGGGGTACAGTCGGTGGACGTGGTCGATATCCTCCCTGGCCAGCGCCGCCACCTGCAGCTCGATGCCCTGCTGGCCGCCATGAGCGACCCGGTGCTGGCCGTCGACAGTGCAGGCCTGGTGCTGCTGGCCAACCCCGCGCTGATCGCCCTGTGCGGTCGTGAGTCAGCGGGGCGGTCTGTTGGCGAACTGTTCGGTGACCCCGCCCTGCTGCAGGCCCTGCTGGACAACAACTTCCACCTGCCGATGCGCGAGATGCAACTCAACGGCCAGAGCCTGCTGCTGGACGCCACGCCCATCACCAACGCCGGCGGCCTATTGACTCTGTACCCGCCCAACCGCATGGGCGAGCGTCTTTCGGCCCTGCACCACGACCATGCCGAAGGCTTCGATGGGCTGCTCGGCGAGTCCCCGGCCATCCGCACCCTCAAGGCCCGCGCCCTGCGCGTGGCGGCCCTGGATGCGCCCCTGCTGGTACATGGCGAGACCGGCACCGGCAAGGAACTGGTGGCCCGCGCCTGCCATGCCATCAGCAGCCGGCAAGCGGCGCCTTTCCTGGCCCTCAACTGCGCCGCGCTGCCCGAGAGCCTGGCCGAGAGCGAACTGTTCGGCTACGCCCCAGGCGCCTTCACCGGTGCCCAGCGCGGTGGCAAACCCGGGCTGATGGAGCTGGCCAACCAGGGCACGGTATTTCTCGACGAGATCGGCGAGATGTCGCCATACCTGCAGGCCAAACTGCTGCGTTTTCTCAGCGACGGAAGCTTTCGCCGTGTGGGCGGCGACCGTGAGGTGAAGGTTGATGTACGCATCATCAGCGCCACCCATCGCGACCTTGAACGCATGGTTGCCGAGGGAACGTTCCGAGAAGACCTGTTCTACCGCCTCAACGTACTCAACCTGCAAGTACCGCCCTTGCGCGACCGTGGCCAGGACATTCTGATGCTCGCGCACTACTTCATGCAGCAGGCCTGCACGCAGATCCAGCGCCCGGCCTGCCGACTGACCCCGGCCACGCACTCGGCACTATTGGCCAACCCATGGCCGGGCAACGTACGCCAGCTGCAAAACGTGATATTCCGCGCGGCGGCCATCTGTGAAAGCAACCTGGTGGATATCGGCGACCTGGACATCGCCGGCACCTCAGTGGCGCGTGGGCAGGATGGCGAGGTTGCGAGCCTGGAACAGGCGGTGGGGGATTTCGAGCGTGAACTGCTGCAACGGCTGTACGCCAGTTATCCCTCGACCCGGCAGCTGGCAGGCAGGCTACAAACATCGCATACCGCAATTGCACAGCGGTTGCGCAAGTACGGAATTGCAGGCAAGTCCTGAATTGCCTGGCATTGCCATTCCTCGCAAGGAACCGTAACGATTTAAATACAGTGTATCGAATAAGATACAGTGCCATTCCCGCCCCCGCTTGCAAGGGTTTGATCCTCCAAACCTTTTGCCAGCGCATACATCTGTAGCGTTTTCATTCCAAGAAAGAGAGTGCATTGTTACGCAAAAAACGTAACTTACTGATTTAAATGCATTTTTATCTTATGGCCGCATTTTTGCTTAGGGAAATCCAACCCAAGAGCGCGAACCCACCGCGCCCAACGCCCTGCTTCCCGAGGATTCCCCATGAGCGAGTTGCGTTTCACCGAAGATCACGAATGGCTGCGCGTCGAAGCTGACGGTAGCGTCACCGTAGGCATCACCGCCTACGCCCAGAACGCCCTTGGCGATGTGGTCTACGTGCAACTGCCGGAGTTGCAGCAATACGACAAAGGTGCCGAAGCCTCCACCGTTGAGTCGGTCAAAGCCGCCAGCGGCGTGTACATGCCTCTGAGCGGTGAAGTGGTCGCCGTCAATGACGGCCTGAACGACAGCCCTGAGCTGGTCAACGAAGACCCGCTGGGCGAAGGCTGGTTCTTCCGTTTCATTCCGGCCGACATGAATGAAGTGGCTGCCCTGCTCGACCAGGATGCCTACGACCGCCTGATCAAAGCCAACGACGACGCCTGAGGAACCCGAAGATGACCATCAACCTCGGCACCGCCAACGAATTCATCGCCCGCCACATCGGCCCACGCGCCGCAGACGAGCAGGCCATGCTGGCCACCCTGGGCTTCGACTCGCTGGAGGCCATGACCGCCGCAGTCATCCCCGACACCATCAAGGGCACCAGCGTACTGGGCGCCGAAGACGGCCAGAGCGAGGCCGATGCCCTCGCCGCGCTGAAAGCTATCGCCGGTAAAAACCAGCTGTTCAAGAACTATATCGGGCAGGGTTATTACAACACCCACACCCCGGCGCCAATCCTGCGCAACCTGCTGGAAAACCCGGCCTGGTACACCGCCTACACCCCTTACCAGCCAGAAATCTCCCAAGGCCGCCTGGAAGCCTTGCTCAATTTCCAGACCTTGATCAGCGACCTGACCGGCCTGCCGATCGCCAACGCCTCCCTGCTCGACGAAGCCACCGCGGCAGCCGAGGCCATGACCTTCTGCAAACGCCTGTCGAAGAACAAGGCCAGCCATGCCTTCTTCGCCTCGGTGCATTGCCACCCGCAGACCCTCGACGTCCTGCGTACCCGTGCCGAACCACTGGGTATCGAGATCGTGGTGGGCGACGAGCGTGAACTCGATGACGTCAGCGCCTTCTTCGGTGCGCTGCTGCAATACCCGGCCAGCAATGGCGAGGTGTTCGACTACCGCGAGCTGGTGCAACGCTTGCACGGCGCCAACGCCCTTGTCGCCGTGGCCGCCGACCTGCTGGCCCTGACGCTGCTGACCCCTCCGGGCGAGTTCGAAGCAGACGTTGCCATCGGCAGCGCCCAGCGCTTTGGCGTGCCACTGGGCTTTGGCGGCCCGCACGCGGCCTACTTCGCCACCCGCGACGCATTCAAGCGTGACATGCCGGGCCGCCTGGTCGGTGTGTCGATCGACCGTTTCGGCAAGACTGCCCTGCGCCTGGCCATGCAAACCCGCGAGCAGCATATCCGCCGCGAGAAGGCCACCAGCAACATCTGTACCGCCCAGGTGCTGCTGGCCAACATTGCCAGCATGTTCGCGGTGTACCACGGCCCTGCGGGCCTCAAGCGCATCGCCGAACGCACCCACGCGCTGACCGCGATCCTCGCTGCTGGCCTGAAAACCCTCGGCGTGCAAGTGGTCGGAGAAACCGCGTTCGACACCCTGACCCTGGCCACCGGCAGCGCTACCGCAAGCCTGCACGACAAGGCACGCGCCCAGCGCATCAACCTGCGCCAGATCGACGCCGCCCACCTGGGCCTGTCGCTCGACGAGACCAGCACCCAGGCTGACGTCGAGGCGCTGTGGCAGCTGTTCGGTGGCCAACAGGCACAACCGGACTTCGCCGCCCTGGCCGCCAGCACCGGCTCGCGCCTGCCTGCCGCCCTGCTGCGCCAGTCGGCCATCCTCGAACACCCGGTGTTCAACCGCTACCACAGCGAAACCGAGCTGATGCGCTATCTGCGCCGCCTGGCCGACAAGGACCTGGCGCTGGACCGCAGCATGATCCCGCTGGGCTCGTGCACCATGAAGCTCAACGCCGCCAGTGAAATGATCCCGGTGACCTGGGCCGAGTTCGGCAACCTGCACCCGTTCGCCCCGGCCGAGCAAAGCCAGGGTTACCTGCAGATGACCACCGAGCTGGAAGCCATGCTCTGCGCCGCCACCGGCTACGACGCCGTGTCGCTGCAACCCAACGCCGGCTCCCAGGGCGAATACGCGGGCCTTCTGGCCATCCGCGCCTACCACCGCAGCCGCGGCGAAAGCCATCGCGACATCTGCCTGATCCCCTCCTCGGCTCATGGCACCAACCCGGCAACCGCACACATGGCCGGTATGCGCGTCGTGGTCACCGCGTGTGACGCGCGTGGCAACGTCGATGTCGAGGACCTGCGCGCCAAGGCCATCGAGCACCGTGAGCGCCTGGCCGCGATCATGATCACCTACCCGTCGACCCACGGCGTGTTCGAAGAGGCGATCGGCGAGATCTGCGCGATCATTCACGACAACGGCGGCCAGGTGTACATCGACGGCGCCAACATGAATGCAATGGTCGGCCTGTGCGCACCGGGCAAGTTCGGCGGCGACGTCTCGCACCTGAACCTGCACAAGACCTTCTGCATTCCGCACGGCGGTGGCGGCCCAGGCGTCGGCCCGATCGGCGTCAAGTCGCACCTGGCGCCGTTCATGCCCGGCCACGCTCAGTTGCAGAACCGTGACGGGGCGGTATGCGCCGCACCGTTCGGCAGCGCCAGCATTCTGCCGATCACCTGGATGTACATCCGCATGATGGGTGGTGCCGGCCTCAAGCGTGCCTCGCAGATGGCGATCCTCAATGCCAACTACATCGCCCGCCGCCTGGAAGAGCACTATCCTGTTCTGTATACCGGCGGCAATGGCCTGGTCGCCCACGAGTGCATCCTCGACCTGCGCCCGCTCAAGGACACCAGCGGCATCAGCGTCGACGACGTGGCCAAGCGCCTGATCGACTTCGGCTTCCACGCCCCGACCATGTCCTTCCCGGTAGCCGGCACGCTGATGATCGAGCCGACCGAAAGCGAGGCCAAGGAAGAACTGGACCGCTTCTGCGATGCGATGATCCAGATCCGCGAAGAGATTCGCGCCGTGGAGAACGGTAGCCTGGACAAGGACGACAACCCGCTGAAGAACGCTCCACACACCGCTGCCGAGCTGGCTGGCGAGTGGGCCCACGGCTACAGCCGCGAACAGGCGGTGTACCCGCTGCCAAGCCTGGTGGAAGGCAAGTACTGGCCACCTGTGGGCCGGGTCGACAACGTGTTCGGCGACCGCAACCTGGTGTGCGCCTGCCCGTCGATCGAGAGCTATCAGGACGCCTGACCGCCTGGGGCCGCTTCGCGGCCCATCGCCGGCAAGCCGGCTCCAACCGGGACCGCACAGCTCTGGAGGCCAGCACTGTACCTGTAGGAGCCGGCTTGCCGGCGATGGGCTGCGCAGCAGCCCCAAAGGGTTAACCGGATATGTCAGGAGCAAGCACCATGTCACTGAGCGTCTTCGACCTGTTCAAGATCGGCATCGGCCCCTCCAGCTCCCACACGGTCGGCCCGATGCGCGCTGCCGCGCGTTTCGCCGAGGGCTTGCGCCGTGACGGCCTGCTGGCCAGCACCGCCAGCGTCAAGGCCGAGCTGTACGGCTCACTGGGTGCCACGGGCAAAGGCCATGGCAGCGACAAGGCGGTACTGCTTGGCCTGGAAGGCGAGCACCCCGATACCGTCGACACCGAAGCCATTCCCGCCCGCCTGCAGGCAATCCGTGAAAGCGGCCACCTGCACCTGCTCGGTGAACACACCATCGCCTTCGTCGAGAAGCAGCACCTGGCGATGATCCGCAAGCCTTTGGCATACCACCCCAACGGCATGATCTTCCGCGCCTTCGATGCCGCCGGCCTGCAAATCCGCAGCCGGGAGTACTACTCGGTGGGCGGCGGTTTCGTGGTCGACGAAGAGGCCGCCGGGCAAGACCGCATCGTCGAGGACAGCACCGTACTCGCCTACCCGTTCAAGACTGCCAAGCAACTGCTCGGGCATTGCACCGCGCAGCAGCTGTCGGTGAGCCAGGTGATGCTGGCCAACGAGGCGGCCTGGCGCCCCGAGGCCGAAACCCGTGCGGGTCTGCTGCGGATCTGGCAGGTGATGCAGGATTGCGTCGCAGCCG
This sequence comes from Pseudomonas sp. p106, assembly GCF_003936645.1. NCBI lineage: Bacteria > Pseudomonadati > Pseudomonadota > Gammaproteobacteria > Pseudomonadales > Pseudomonadaceae > Pseudomonas > Pseudomonas sp. p106. The sequence goes on along the minus strand of NZ_RHQR01000003.1, from coordinate 351,669 downwards.
GCTACCGGCACGAGGGCATCCTGCCGGGCGGGCTCAAGGTCAAACGCCGGGCACCGGCACTGTACCGCCAACTCAGCCAGCACCCGGAGGCCAACCTGCGCGACGCGTTGTCGGTACTTGACTGGGTCAACCTGTATGCCTTGGCGGTCAACGAGGAAAATGCCTACGGCGGGCGCGTGGTCACTGCACCGACCAACGGTGCGGCAGGCATCGTGCCGGCAGTACTGCACTACTACATGCGCTTCGTCCCCGGCGCCAGTGAAGACGGCGTCGTGCGCTTTCTACTGACTGCCGCAGCCATTGGCATCCTGTACAAGGAAAACGCCTCGATCTCCGGGGCCGAGGTCGGCTGCCAGGGCGAAGTCGGGGTGGCCTGCTCGATGGCAGCCGGCGCCTTGTGCGAAGTGATGGGCGGCAGCGTGCAACAGGTGGAAAACGCCGCCGAAATCGGCATGGAGCACAACCTGGGGCTGACCTGCGACCCGATCGGTGGGCTGGTACAGGTGCCCTGCATCGAGCGCAACGCCATGGGCTCGGTCAAGGCCATCAATGCGGTGCGCATGGCCTTGCGTGGCGACGGGCAGCACTACGTGTCGCTCGACAAGGTCATCCGCACCATGCGCCAGACCGGCGCCGACATGAAAAGCAAATACAAGGAGACCGCCCGCGGCGGTCTGGCCGTCAACATCATTGAATGTTGACCCGACAACAAACCAAGGAGTCATCGATGTCCGAAACACTGCACAAGACCCCGCTGCACGCCCTGCACCTGGAACTGGGCGCGCGCATGGTGCCATTCGCCGGCTTCGACATGCCGGTACAGTACCCGCTGGGCGTGCTCAAGGAGCACCTGCACACCCGTGAGCAGGCCGGCCTGTTCGATGTCTCGCACATGGGCCAGATCATCCTGCGCGGCAAGGATGCCGCCCAAGCCCTGGAAAGCCTGGTGCCAGTGGATATCATCGACCTGCCGGTGGGCATGCAGCGCTATGCCATGTTCACCAACGAGCAAGGTGGCATCCTCGACGACCTGATGGTTGCCAACCTGGGCGACGACACGCTGTTCCTGGTGGTCAACGCCGCCTGCAAGGAGCAGGATCTGGCCCACCTGCAGCAGCATATCGGTGACCGTTGCCAGGTTCAGCCCCTGTTCGAGGAACGTGCCCTGCTCGCCCTGCAAGGCCCGGCCGCAGTCACCGTGCTCGCGCGCCTGGCCCCGGAAGTGGCCGGCATGACCTTCATGCAGTTGCGCCCAGTCACCCTGCTGGGCGAAGACTGCTTCGTCAGCCGTTCGGGGTACACCGGCGAAGACGGTTATGAAATCTCGGTACCGGCCAAGGCTGCCGAAGCCCTGGCCCGCCGCCTGCTGACCGAGCCGGAAGTGCAGCCGATCGGCCTGGGCGCGCGCGACTCTCTGCGCCTGGAAGCGGGCCTGTGCCTGTATGGCCACGACATGGACACCGCCACCACGCCGGTCGAGGCCAGCCTGCTCTGGGCCGTGTCCAAGGTCCGCCGCGCCGACGGCGCGCGCGCTGGCGGCTTCCCCGGGGCCGAGGTGATCTTTGCCCAGCAGCAAGCCGGCGTGGCCCGCAAGCGTGTTGGCCTGCTGCCACAGGAACGTACGCCCGTGCGTGAAGGCGCAGAAATTGTCGATGCAGCTGACAAGCCCGTGGGTAAAGTCAGCAGTGGTGGCTTCGGCCCGACACTTGGCGCACCGGTTGCTATGGGTTATGTCGATATCGAACATGGCGCGCTGGACACTCCGCTGTTTGCCCTGGTGCGCGGCAAGAAGGTTGCCCTGAAAGTCAGCAAAACGCCTTTTGTGGCGCAACGTTACTATCGCGGTTGAACGCGGTACATGAGGTTTGCGAGCAGGTTGACTTATTCGTTTTCGAACCTGCCCCATAACTTATGAACATGGCGCCAGGCCAGGCGCCATGCCGTTTGCGATGGATTGTTCAGTTATCGAAAAAAGCCCGATTTTCCAGCTGACCAAGGGCTTGTTTTTTTCTTGGGAGTTGGCGTAGAGTCATTGCACTGTGTTTGCATGGGTCGCAACAGTTCGTGACCTGGGCCAGTAGCCGCAATCTGCTACAACCCGTTGGACGTGACTTACTTTCCTGCAACCCAGCCCAGTACTCTTTCACTCTTGATAACGTGAAAGTAACTGTCATTAAAATTTAAGCTTCATAGGAAATAAGACAATGGCTGAGCGTCAGAACGGTACCGTCAAGTGGTTCAATGACGAGAAAGGTTACGGCTTCATCACCCCAGAAAGCGGTGCTGATCTGTTCGTGCACTTCCGTGCCATCGAGGGCAACGGCTTCAAGAGCCTGAAAGAAGGCCAGAAGGTTACCTTCGAAGCAGTTCAGGGCCAAAAAGGCCTGCAAGCTGACAAGGTTCAAGTCCTCGGCTAAGCCGGTCGCGACTTCGAAGAAAGCCCCTGCCCAGTGCAGGGGTTTTTTTTTGCCCGTAGAATGGCGGCTTCGCCATTCGGAGCTGTCCTGCATGCCCAAGCCTCTGCTCTCACCCCAAGGTGACTTTCCGCCGGTCGGCCTGGGCCGGCGCCTGGCGGCGATGTTCTACGACTTCCTGTTGTGTACGGCCCTGCTGATCGTCACCGCAGGGGCCTACAAGATGATCCAGATGGCGATCATCGGCGAGGCACGCATGCGCGAGCTGACCGAGGCTGGTGCGCTGGACGGCGACCCGCTGCTGTCGACGATCCTGCTGTTTGCGCTGTTCGGTTTCTTTGCCAAGTTCTGGACCCACGGCGGGCAGACCCTGGGCATGCAGGTATGGGGCGTGCGGGTGCAAAACTTTGATGGCAGCGCAATCAGCCTGTGGCAGGCGCTGCTGCGCTTTATCGTGTCGATCGCCTCATGGCTGTGCCTGGGGCTGGGGTTCTTCTGGTCACTGATCGACAAGCGCAAGCGCGGCTGGCATGACATTTACTCGCAGACACAGTTGGTGCGGGTACCGAAACAGAAGAAATAAGCCAGTCAGTTGGCGTTGTTAGGGCTGCTTTGCAGCCCCAAAACGATTACCTGACTGGCATTAACCCTGAGGTCGGCTTTCTCGCATCATCAGGCCATCATCCTGCCCGGCGCAGCAACCATAAGCCGGCCAGTGCACACACACCAGCCGGGATCACTACCGCCAACAGCGGCGGGAAGCCGAACACCTGGCTCGAAGGGCCAAGCAGGTCGCCGGCAATACGGAATACAAACCCAACCAGCACGCCGGTGAACACACGCTGGCCGAGGGTTACCGAACGCAGCGGCCCGAAGATGAACGAAATCGCCATCAGCACCAAGGCCGCAGTCACCGCCGGCTGCAGCACCTTGGTCCAGAATGCCAGCCAGTAACGGGCATTGTTCAGGCCCTGGTCGGACAGGTAATGGATGTAGTCCCACAGCCCGGTGATCGACAGCGACTCCGGGGCCAGCACCACGGTATTGAGCAGTTGTGGGGTCACCGAGACATCCCAGCGTTCTGCCGAGCTCTTCACCACTTCGGTGTGATCGCCACGGAAGTAGGTGGTGCTGACATCGCTGAGTACCCAATGATCGCTCTCATAACGCGCCCGGCGCGCGAAACTCGACGTGACGATCTTGCGCTCGTCGTCGAAGCGGTAGCGGGTCACACCCAGCAACAGGCCATTGGGCTGTACCGAGTTGATATGCACGAACTCATCACCCTGGCGGTGCCACATGCCGCGCTTGGAGCTCTGCGCCTCACCGCCGCCCTGGGCCAGGGAACGGTCGGCCTGGGCCTTGTTCTCGCTGATTGGCGCCACGTACTCGCCAATCAGCAGGCCGACCAGCATCAGCACCAGCATCGGCTTCATCACCGCCCAGACGATGCGCCCGATGGAAACCCCGGCGGCACGCATGATGGTCAGTTCGCTGCTGCTGGCCAGGCTGCCCAGGCCGATCAGGCAGCCGATCAGTGCCGCCATCGGCAACATGTCGTAGAGCCGGCGGGGCGCTGTAAGAAGCGTGAACCAGCCAGCATCCATGACGGTATAGGTATCGCTCAGGTCGCTCATTTCGTCGATGAAGGCGAACAACGAAGCCAGGCCCAGAATGATGCCCAGTACGGCCAGGATGGCCATCAGCACGCTCTGGCCGATGTAGCGGTCGAGTTTAACCATGGGCCACCTCCGCACGACGGGCGGCACGCTTGAGCCGTAGCGGCTCCCAGTACATCAGGCCCAGGCCGATGAGCAGGAACAGGCCATGCACCCACCACATGCCCAGGGCGATCGGCAGCTTGCCTTTCTCCAGAGCGCCACGTACGGAAATCAGCATCGTCAGGTAGGCCATGTACAGAAGAATCGCCGGCAGCAGCTTGAGGAAGCGGCCCTGGCGTGGATTGACCCGGGACAGCGGCACTGCCAGCAGGGTCACGATGAATACCAGGATCGGCAAGGAGATGCGCCATTGCAGCTCGGCACGTTCGCGTAGCCCGGCATTGCCGATCAGTTGGGAGGTAGGAATGGCTTCACGCTCGGTCACTTCCTCGCTGACTTCAGGCTTGGGCAACAGCACCCCGTAGGTGTCGTACTTGATGGCCCGGTAATCGGCCTGGCCAGGGTTGCCGTCATAGCGGTAGCCATTCTGCAACACCAGATAGCGATTGCCGTCGGCCTGCACTTCCTGATGGCCCTTTTCGGCTACCAGCACGGACGGTGCACGGTCCTTGGTCTTGTCCTGGTTGAAGCGCTTCTCGGAGATGAACACACCGGTGAGGTTGCTGCGATCATCGGTCAGCTCCTCGGTGTAGGTCACCCGCGAACCGTCGCGCAGGGTCTGGAAGCGGCCCGGCACCAAGGTATCGAACTCGGTCAGGGCATCCTGCTGGCCAATGATCTGCTGCACCTGGGCAACGCCCAGTGGCGCCAGGCTCAGGCTCAGCCAGGCCACCAGCAAGGCGACCAGCGCTGCAGGTGCCATGGTCAGGCCGAGCAGGCGTTGCTGGCTCATGCCGGTGGCCGACAGCACGGTCATCTCGCTTTCCAGATACAGCCGGCCATAGGCCAGAAGGATGCCGAGGAACAGCCCCAATGGCAGGATCAGTTGCAAGAAACCGGGCAGGCGGAAGCCCATGATCAGGAACAGCACGCTCGGGTCGAGCACGCCCTGGGCCGCCTGGGCCAGGTACTTGATGAAACGCCCGCTCATGATGATCACCAGCAGCACTGCGCTGACGGCGCTCAAGGTCACCAGGACCTCGCGGGAGAGATAACGAAAGACGATCAAACCAGACACTCCTGGGTTGTCAGGGGCGGACTGCCAAACAAAGGCTTACGACAGCCAAGACCAATGCCGGTTCGCCGGGGGCGAACCTCCTTGTAAAGTGCGCGCATTATCCTGTGATTGGCCGCGCCTGTCACTTGGCCGCGCATCAAGGCTGACAACGGGGTTGTCAGCACGCTTGCCGCAGGCTCAAACTGGCAGCTTTTCCACTGGCCCGCGACCACGCGGCCAGGCCCGCCCAGAGCGCAAGAACTCAAAGCGCCAACTGCACAGATCATTCGGGGACCCTGACATGGAACTGGTTGTAAAAAGCGTAGCTGCTGCATCCGTAAAAACCGCCACCCTGGTCGTACCGGTCGGCGAAGGGCGCAAGCTCGGCGCCGTTGCCAAAGCTGTCGACCTGGCCACCGACGGTGCCATCAGTGCCGTGCTCAAGCGTGGCGACCTGGCCGGCAAGCCAGGCCAGACGCTGCTGCTGCAAAACCTGCCTGGCCTCAAGGCCGAGCGCGTACTGCTGGTGGGCAGCGGCAAGGACGAAGCCCTTGGTGACCGCGCCTGGCGCAAACTGGTCACCAGCGTTGCCGGCGTGCTGAAAGGCCTCAACGGCAGCGACGCGGTACTGGCACTGGACGACATCGCCGTCAGCAACCGTGATGCCCACTACGGCAAATACCGCCTGCTGGCCGAAACCCTGCTCGATGGCGAATACGTGTTCGACCGTTTCAAGAGCCAGAAAGCCGAGCCACGCGCGCTGAAAAAGATCACCCTGCTGGCCGACAAGGCCGGCCTGGCCGAAGTGGAGCGCGCGGCACACCACGCCACCGCCATCGCCACCGGCATGGCCTTCACCCGCGACCTGGGCAACCTGCCGCCGAACCTCTGCCACCCGAGCTACCTGGCCGAGCAGGCCAAGGAGCTGGGCAAGGCTCACAAAGGCCTCAAGGTCGAAGTGTTCGACGAGAAGAAGATCAAGGACCTGGGCATGGGCGCGTTCTACGCGGTCGGCCAGGGCAGCGAACAGCCGCCACGCCTGATCGTCCTGCAATACCAGGGCGCCAAGAAGAGCGACAAACCGTTCGTGCTGGTCGGTAAAGGCATCACCTTCGACACCGGCGGCATCAGCCTCAAGCCCGGTGCCGGCATGGACGAGATGAAGTACGACATGTGCGGCGCCGCCAGCGTGTTCGGCACCCTGCGCGCCGTGCTCGAGCTGAAGCTGCCGATCAACCTGGTATGTATCCTGGCCTGCGCCGAGAACATGCCGAGCGGCAACGCCACCCGGCCGGGCGACATCGTCACCACCATGAGCGGGCAGACCGTTGAAATCCTCAACACCGACGCCGAAGGCCGCCTGGTGCTGTGCGATGCACTGACCTACGCCGAACGTTTCAAGCCACAAGCGGTGATCGACATCGCGACCCTGACCGGCGCTTGCATCGTTGCCCTGGGCAGCCACACCGCAGGCCTGCTGGGCAACAACGACGAGCTGATCGGCCAGTTGCTCGACGCCGGCAAGCGCGCCGACGACCGCGCCTGGCAGCTGCCGCTGTTCGATGAGTACCAGGAGCAGCTGGACAGCCCGTTCGCCGACATCGCCAACATTGGTGGGCCGAAGGCCGGCACCATCACCGCCGCCTGCTTCCTGTCGCGGTTCGCCAAAGCCTACAACTGGGCGCACCTGGACATCGCCGGCACCGCCTGGGTCAGCGGGGGCAAGGACAAGGGCGCCACCGGCCGCCCGGTTCCGCTGCTGACCCAGTACCTGCTCGACCGCGCCAGCGCCTGATGCCGTGAGGCCGGTGATGCCCCAAGGCGTCACCGGCCGGCAGAGCGAACCATGAGTAAAGTCGATTTCTACATCCTGCCCACCGACTCGCTGTCGGCACGGCTGGATTTCGCCTGCAAGCTGTGCGAAAAGGCCTGGCGCCTCGGCCACCGGGTCTACCTGCATTGCCAGGACGCCGAACAGCGCAGCGAGCTGGACCAACGCCTGTGGCGCTTCAAGGGCGAAGCGTTCGTACCCCACGACCTGGCGGAGGCACATGCCGACGCCACAGTGGCCTTGGGTGTGTCCGACAACGCCGGCGAGCATCGGGACCTTCTGATAAACCTGGGCGCTGATGTGCCCGGCTTTGTCGGGCAATTCGAGCGGGTTGCCGAAATCGTTGTCGAGCAAGCGGATATCCGCCAATCGGCCCGCGAACGATTCCGTTTCTACCGCGAACAGGGCTATGCTCTGCAAGACCACCGCTTACAGCGACTTTGACGACGATGGACAAGCCTTCCGCCCTACCCGATTCCGCCCATCTGCTCGACGACCTCGAGTCGATTCGCCAGTTGCTGGGCGACGCCGACCTGCAACCACCGCTGCTCACCGAGACGGTGGAACAGATTCCGCTGCTGCTCGACACCCCGGCCGGCAACACCCTGCCAGCACCTGAACCGGCTGCAGCACCCGACGAAGCAGAACCCGAAGAAGACCCGCAGACCCGCCGCCAGGACACACTGCTGCACCTGGAGGCCGAGCTACGCGCCGCAGCGCAATTGATCATGCAGGACGTGATCAACGACTTCACCCCGCATATCGAAACCGAGATCAAGCGCCGGCTCGATGCGCGTATCGAGCGGCTGATCAAGCGTTCTGAATAAGCCTGACAAACGCGGCGCACTCTTCGCGGATTTACCCCGCGAAGAGTGCCCATAGGTCTTGCAGCTTGTCGCTTGAAGCTCGCAGCTCCGTTATACTTCCCGGCTTTCCCGAATAAATGCACAGGGTCCCGCCGCGCATGGATAAGACCTACCAGCCGCACGCCATCGAAACTTCCTGGTACAACACCTGGGAGTCCGAAAACTATTTCGCTCCACAAGGTGCAGGTGAGTCCTACACCATCATGATCCCGCCACCGAACGTGACGGGCAGCCTGCACATGGGCCACGGTTTCAACAACGCGATCATGGACGCCCTGATCCGTTTCCGTCGCATGCAGGGCCGCGACACCCTGTGGCAGCCAGGTACCGACCACGCCGGTATCGCCACCCAGATGCTGGTCGAGCGCCAGCTCGAAGCCAAGGGCCAGAACCGTCACGACCTCGGCCGTGACGCCTTCCTGGACAAGGTCTGGGAATGGAAAGAGCAGTCTGGCGGCAACATCAGCCGGCAGATCCGTCGCCTGGGCTCGTCGGTAGACTGGAGCCGCGAACGCTTCACCATGGATGACGGCCTGTCCGAAGCGGTCAAGGAAGCCTTCGTGCGCCTGCACGAAGACGGCCTGATCTACCGTGGCAAGCGCCTGGTCAACTGGGACACCAAGCTGCACACGGCCATCTCCGACCTCGAAGTGGAAAACCATGACGAGAAAGGGCACCTGTGGAACCTGCGTTACCCGCTGGCCGACGGTGCCAGAACTGCCGACGGCCAGGATTACCTGGTGGTTGCCACCACCCGCCCGGAAACCCTGCTGGGTGACGCTGCGGTAGCGGTCAACCCGAACGATGAGCGCTACCAGGCACTGATCGGCAAGTTCGTCGAGTTGCCGCTGGTCGGCCGTCGCATCCCGATCATCGCCGATGACTACTGCGACCCCGAGTTCGGCACCGGCTGCGTGAAGATCACCCCGGCCCACGACTTCAATGACTATGAAGTCGGCAAGCGCCACAACCTGCCGCTGCTCAACATCTTCGACAAGAACGCCCTGGTGCTGCCCGCCGCCCAGGCGTTCAACCTCGATGGCAGCGTCAATGAACAAGCGGACACCCGCCTGCCCGCCCAGTACGCCGGCCTCGACCGCTTCGTCGCGCGCAAGCAGATCGTCGCCGACCTGGACGCTCAGGGGCTGCTGGTCAGCATCGACGACCACGCTTTGAAAGTACCGAAGGGCGACCGCTCCGGCACCATCATCGAGCCATGGCTGACCGACCAGTGGTACGTTTCCACCAAGCCGCTGGCCGAACCTGCGATTGCCGCCGTTGAAGATGGCCGCATCCAGTTCGTGCCCAAGCAGTACGAAAACATGTACTTCTCCTGGATGCGCGACATCCAGGATTGGTGCATCAGCCGTCAGCTGTGGTGGGGCCACCGGATCCCGGCGTGGTACGACGAGGCCGGCCAGGTCTATGTCGGCCGCAACGAAGCCGAAGTGCGCGCCAAGCACAACCTGGGCACCGACGTGGTACTGCGCCAGGACGACGACGTGCTCGACACCTGGTTCAGCTCGGGGCTGTGGACCTTCTCCACCCTCGGCTGGCCGGAGCAGACCGAATTCCTCAAGAAATTCCACTCCACCGACGTGCTGGTCACAGGCTTTGACATCATCTTCTTCTGGGTTGCCCGGATGATCATGCTGACCATGCACCTGATCAAGAACGAGGATGGCACCCCGCAGGTCCCGTTCAAGACCGTGTACGTGCACGGCCTGGTACGTGACGGCCAGGGCCAGAAGATGTCCAAGTCCAAGGGCAACGTGCTCGACCCGCTGGACATCGTTGACGGCATCACCCTGGACGCCCTGCTGGAAAAACGCACCAGCGGCATGATGCAGCCCAAGCTGGCCGAGAAGATCGCCAAGCAGACCAAGGCCGAGTTCCCGGAAGGCATTGCCAGCTACGGCACCGACGCCCTGCGCTTCACCTTCTGCTCGCTGGCCTCCACTGGCCGCGACATCAAGTTCGACATGGGCCGCGTCGAAGGCTATCGCAACTTCTGCAACAAGATCTGGAACGCCGCCCGCTATGTGCTGGACAAAGGCGAGGACTGCGGCCAGAACGGCGAAGCCTATGAACTGTCGCTGGCCGACCGCTGGATCATCTCGCAGCTGCAGCGCATCGAAGCCGAAGTGACCCGCCAGCTCGAGCAGTTCCGTTTCGACCTGGCCAGCCAGGCCCTGTACGAGTTCATCTGGAACCAGTACTGCGACTGGTACCTGGAACTGTCCAAGCCGGTACTGTGGGACGAAAACGCTCCGGTAGAGCGCGCCCGCGGCACCCGTCGCACCCTGGTGCGCGTGCTGGAAGTGGCGCTGCGCCTGGCTCATCCGTTCATGCCGTTCATCACCGAAGAAATCTGGCAGCGCATCGCGCCGCTGGCAGGCATCGACGGCAAGACCATCATGCTGCAGCCGTGGCCAGTGGCCAACGAAAGCCGCATCGATACCGCCGCCGAAGGCGATATCGAATGGCTCAAGGAGCTGATGGTCGGCCTGCGTAACATCCGCGCCGAAATGAACATCGGCCCGGGCAAGCCCCTGCCACTGTTCCTGAAGAACGCCAACGCCGACGACCAGCGCCGCCTGCAGGAAAACGAAGCCCTGCTCAAGAAGCTGGCCAAGGTCGAGTCGTTCACCGTGCTCGGCGAGGCCGACGAAGCGCCGCTGTCGGCCACCGCACTGGTGGGCGATCTGCAGGTGCTGGTGCCGATGGCCGGCCTGATCGACAAGGACGCCGAGCTGGCTCGCCTGAACAAGGAAATCCAGCGCCTGCAAGGTGAAGTGCAACGCGTCGGCGGCAAGCTGTCGAACGCCGCCTTCGTCGACAAGGCACCGCCTGCGGTGATCGAGAAGGAGCGCGCCAAGCTGGCCGAGTCCGAGCAGGCCCTGGCCAACTTCACCGAGCAGCATGCGCGGATCGCTGCGCTGTAACAGTTACATCGCTGACTGACCGGCGGGGGCTTCGCCCCCGATCGCGACACAAGGCCGCCCCTACAGATTCGATGCTGGATTCAACGGCACCGCTTCCTGTAGGAGCGGCCTTGTGTCGCGAAAGGGCCGCACAGCGGCCCCAGGCCAGCGATGCCCATTTGGATTCAAGCATGACCCAGAAACCCACCCTGCACCCGCGCAACCGCCATCAGGGGCGCTACGACTTCCCCAGCCTGATCAAGGCCCACCCGGACCTGGCCCGTTTCACCATCACCAACCCCCACGGCAAACCCAGCATCGACTTCGCCAACCCCGAAGCCGTGCGGGTGTTCAACCGCGCCTTGCTCAAGGCCCAGTACGGCATCCAGCACTGGGACATTCCCGCCGATTACCTGTGCCCGCCGATACCCGGCCGCGCCGACTATATCCACGTCGCCGCCGACCTGTTGGCCGAGGACAACGCTGGCGAAGTGCCCAAAGGCGCTCAGGTGCGCGCCCTGGACATTGGCGTGGGTGCCAACTGCATCTACCCGCTGCTCGGCCACAGCGATTACCGCTGGCGCTTCCTCGGCTCGGACATCGACCCGGTGGCACTGGCCTCGGCCAAGGCGATCGTCCAGGCCAACAACCTGAGCAAAGCCATCGCACTACGTCAGCAGAACAACGCCAAGCTCATTCTCGGCAGCCTGCTCGAGGAAGACGAACGCTTCGACCTGACCTTGTGCAACCCGCCCTTCCACGCCTCACGCGAGGAAGCCACCCGTGGCAGCCAGCGCAAGTGGAAGAACCTCGGCAAACAGGACCCCAAGCGCAAGCTGCCCGTGCTCAACTTCGGCGGGCAGAACAACGAGCTGTGGTGTGAAGGTGGCGAGATCCGCTTCGTCAGCCAGCTGGTTGGCGAAAGCGTGCAGTACGCTTTGCAAGTGCTGTGGTTCACCAGCCTGGTGTCCAAGGCCGGCAACCTGCCCGGCATCGAAGCGGCGCTGAAAAAGGCCGGCGCCAAGGCCGTACGTATCGTTGAGATGGGCCAGGGGCAGAAACAGAGCCGTATGGTCGCATGGAGCTTCCACGACCATGGCCAACGCCAGGCCTGGAACGAGCGACGCAAATCACAGGCATGAAAAAACCGCGCCCGGGCAAGCCGGGCGCGGTTTGGTCAATGCATCAACGAATTACTTGTTGATAGCGTCGGTCAGCGACTTGGCCGGCACGAACTTGACGACTTTCTTGGCAGCGATTTCGATGGCGGCGCCAGTCGAAGGGTTGCGGCCGGTACGGGCAGGACGCTCGGAGACTTTCAGCTTGCCGATGCCTGGCAGGGTGATTTCAGCGCCGTTTTCCAGCTGGTCGGCAACGATCTGGCCCAGTTGCTCCAGAGCGTTTTTGGCGGTGGCTTTCGGCTGAGCGATCGACTCGGCGATATCGGCAATCAGTTGGTCTTTGGTCAATGCCATGGTGGTGTTCCTTCCCTATCAAATTCAGTGGTTATGCAGCGCTCTACGACGTTATCGGGCCAGCCCCTGAAGTTTGGAGGGCCGCGCCAATCGGGCATGTAGATGCGTAAATCGGCGTTTGGTTCGACACGGAACGAGCGCGCTGCCAGCAATGCGCCACCCGAGGTGCGCAAGACCGCGCAAAGCTACCACAGGAATGGATAAATATCCGCTGCCCGCTTCAATTTAGTGCAGGTTTTTCGGGGGTTTTAGCCAAATTCGCAAAAAATTGAACAAAAAAACAACAACCGGCATTTCTGCCAACATCCGGCCACTGCATCACCTGTCGTCTGGGGTAAACTTGACGACTTTTGCAGCGCGGCGCCTGGCCGCCCACGACTGACCGAGAATTCCATGCCAATCCGTCATTGCATCGTTCACCTGATCGACAAGAAGCCCGATGGCAGCCCCGCCGTGCTGCATGCACGGGATACCGAGCTGGGCGCATCGGACGCTATCGAAAACCTGCTGGCCGACCTTAACGACAGCTACAACGCCAAGCAGGGCAAAGCCTGGGGCTTCTTCCACGGCGAATCCGGCGCCTACCCGCTGAGCGGCTGGCTCAAGCAGTACCTGGAACAGGAAAAGGACTTTGCCGCCTTCAGCCGCGTTGCCGTCGAGCATCTGCAAAAGCTGATGGAAGAATCCAACCTGTCCACCGGCGGCCACATCCTTTTCGCCCACTACCAGCAAGGCATGACCGACTACCTGGCCATCGCCCTGCTGCACCATAGCGAAGGCGTGGCGGTGAACGCCGAGCTGGATGTGACACCCTCGCGTCACCTGGACCTCGGCCAGTTGCACCTGGCGGCACGTATAAACCTGTCGGAGTGGAAGAACAACCAGAACTCCAAGCAGTACATCTCGTTCATCAAGGGCAAGAATGGCAAGAAGGTTTCGGATTACTTCCGCGACTTCATCGGCTGCCAGGAAGGCGTCGACGGCCCAGGCGAAACCCGCACCCTGCTCAAAGCCTTCAGCGACTTCGTTGAAAGCGAGGACCTGCCAGAAGAAGCCGCACGCGAAAAGACCCAGACCCTGGTCGACTACGCTACCACCCAGACCAAACTGGGCGAGCCGGTAACCTTGGAAGAGCTGTCCAGCCTGATCGACGAAGACCGGCCTAAAGCCTTCTACGACCACATCCGCAACAAGGACTACGGCCTGTCGCCAGAGATCCCGGCGGACAAACGCACCCTCAACCAGTTCCGCCGCTTCACCGGGCGCGCCGAAGGCCTGTCGATCAGCTTCGAAGCGCACCTGCTGGGGGACAAGGTGGAATATGACGAGGTGGCGGGCACACTGATCATCAAAGGCCTGCCGACGCAGCTGGTAGACCAGCTCAAGCGCCGCAAGGACTGATCAACCGCTGGCATAGGAGGCGACCAAAGCCTCCTTCGCGGCCTTGCGCAACTTCTTCACCAGGCGCTCCTGGCGCAATGCCTCGCCCTTGTCCGGCCATTGCTCAACGTAGACCAGCGCCTGCGCCGGGCTGGTCTTGAAATAACGCGCCCCCTGCCCTTTCTGATGCGCCATGAAACGCCGCTGCGGATCATCACTGATGCCGCAGTACAGCGAACCATTGGCAGCCCTCACCAGGTAGACATACCAAGGTTTGCAGATGGGGTTCTCGGATACGTCGCTCACGATGCTTGTGCCTGGCTGCAAAGCCGACAGCTTAACCGCTCAGTTCGCCTGCTGGAACGCACGCAGCCCTTTGAACGCCTGCTGGCGCACCTTGTTCTGCAGCATGGGCGACCACCCCAGCAACACACCGGGTGCACCCAACGCCTGACGCGACCAGCGCCACAGGTCGAAGCTGTCGTCATGCTGGCAGATCAACCCGTCGCGGATGACGAAGCGCGCCTGGATATCGTTGACCACGGTACGGCCGGTCTGGCTGAACAGGTAGGTCGCCACCCAATGTGCACAGGCGCTGCGCTCGTCTGCATGGACCTGGTCGAACGTCAGGGAGAAATCCTTGGCCCGGGTGGTGAGCATACGCCACATGTCACCGGCATCACGGCCGCGCAGGGTACCGAAAACCGGGTCACTGAAGACGATGTCATCGCTGTAGCAAGCCACCATCGCTTCGGCGTCCAGCCGCTGGAAAGCTTGATAGAAGCGGGTGATCAGGTCACGGTTGGCGTCGCTCATGGGCAGGCCCGTCCTGGGAATGGAAAGCTGCACGATAATCCGTGGGCACAGGCAATGCCATGCCCATTTACAACATGAATGCCAGGTGGCTCCATGCAGGCTTCAGAGCCTTTCGCTACTGACTTTGACATGCAGCGCCCGCCCTGCCCCGAGGCCGAACACGATGGCCCCCACACCCAATACGGCAAAGATCCAGCCCACTGCGGCCCAGCCGCCCGTCATGTCATGTACCAAGCCCACCGCAAAGGGGCCCATGGAGGCAAGGGTGTAACCCACGCCCTGGGCCATGCTCGACAGGTTGGCCGCCACGTGGGCGTCTTTCGAACGCAGCACGATCAACGTCAGCGCCAAGGCAAAAGTACCGCCCTGCCCCAGGCCCAGCAGCACCGCCCAGCCCCACAGGCCAGACAGCGGCGCATACAGGCAGCCGAACAGGCCGGCCAGGGTAATGAGCATGACTAGCACGATTGCCAGCCGCTGGTCTTTGCCCCGCGTGGCCAGCCAGGGTGCACTCAGCGAGCTGACCAGTTGCACGATCACCGAGCCGGAGAGCACCAGGCCCGCCTCGGTCGGGCTCAGACCACGGCCAATGAGGATAGACGGCAACCAGCCGAAAACGATATACGCCAGCGACGACTGCAACCCCATGTACAAAGTCACTTGCCAGGCCAGTGGATCGCGCCACAGCCCTCTCACTCGGTAAGCCACCTTGTGCAGGCCATGCCCCTGGCGCGCCTGGGGCAACCAGACCAGCATGGCCAGTAATGCAGGGATCATCCAGAAACCCAGGCCCAAAGCCCAACTGCCGTGCAAATGCTCGGTCAGCGGTACGGTGGCGCCTGCCGCCATGGCTGCGCCCAGGCAAAGGGCCATGGTGTAGACCCCCGTCAAGGTGCCGGCATGCTTGGGAAAATCACGTTTGACGATGCCAGGCAACAGCACACCGATGATGCCAATGCTGGCACCGGCCATGATGCTGCCAAGAAATACCCCGGTCGCCCCCCAAGCACTGCGCAGAACGATGCCCAGCGCCAGCGTCAGCAAGATGCCGACGATCACCCGCTCGCTGCCCCAGCGCCGCGCAAGCAGCGGTGCAAGCGGCGCGAACAGCCCAAGGCAGAGCACTGGCAAGGTCGTCAGCAGCCCCGCCTGAGAGGCACTAAGGCCAAGGCTTTCACTGACCAGGCCAAGTACCGGGGCCATGCTCGACAGCGCGGGGCGCAGGTTCAGGGCGACCAGTACCAGGCCCAACAGCAGCAACCAGGGCCGCTGCAGCACCACAGGCTGGGCCTGCACTTGCGCATCATCGGCTTCGGCATCGATCAGCAGTTCATCCAGCTCGCGCTCGCGGGCAGGTGTGTCACGGGTCATTGGTTCAGCCATGGCCTTCTCGTGGTCAGGATTCGATGAGGGTCCGGCTCAGGCCCTTGGCCCGCTCCGGATCGCGTTGTTCGATGGCGTCGAGGATCTGGCCATGCAGATCGAAAGTGGCCTGACAGCGCGGGACAGTGGCCATGTTGTGCTGCAACGCGGCAGCCACGACACCCGAGAAATAGCGGTACAACTCGCTCAGCGCCGGGTTGTGTGCAGCGTCGATCAGGCGTTGGTGGAACGCCAGGTCGCAACTGATATAAGCATCCACATCACCATGAAAATGTTCGGCGCTGCCTTTTAGCGCGATGCGCAGGGCATGCAAGTCGTCATCGGTACGCCGCAGTGCTGCCAGGCCTATCGCCTCGGTTTCGAGGATGTGCCGCGTTTCCCTCGCCTGCTCCAGCGTGCAGCGGGACATTGCCTGCACCGCCTGCAGTGGGTCCTGGCAAGTACGCAGGTAACTGCCGTCTCCCTGGCGGATTTCCACCAGGCCGCTGAAGGCCAGCACGCGCATGGCCTCACGCACGGTATTGCGGCTGATGCCCAACTCCAAAGCCAGCTCCGGCTCGGTGGGCAGGCGCTGCCCTACCCGCCAGTTACCTTGAAGGATGCGCTCACGCATGCGCTCCACCGCGAGCTCTACCAAGGATCGCTTGGTCAATTCACTGCCCATGCCTAATCAACCAATCATCCGACGAATTTGCGTATGTTAAGCCAGCGTGGGGGGCAGATCAAATCACCGCGCCGGCCAAACCAGTGGGGCCGCTATGCGGCCCCACTGGATATCAGCTCAGCGCATCAATCAGCGCCTGGTTCATTTCTGGCGTACCGATGGTGATACGCAGGAACTGGGCAATCCGCTGTTGCTTGAAGTGGCGCACAATCACACCTTGCTCACGCAGACGTGCCGCCAGCTGCGCCGCATCCTCCTGCGGGTGGCGGGCGAAGATGAAGTTGGCCGCCGATGGCAGCACCTCGAAACCCTTGGCAGTCAACTGCTCCACCAGTGCCTCACGGCTGTCGATCACCTTGCGGCAGGTGTCTTCGAAGTACGCCTGGTCTTCGAATGCCGCAGCGGCACCGACGATCGCCATGCGGTCCAGCGGATACGAGTTGAAGCTGTTCTTGATCCGCTCCAGCGCCTCGATGAGGTCCGGGTGCCCTACCGCCAGGCCAACCCGCAGGCCCGCCAGCGAGCGCGACTTCGACAGGGTCTGGGTCACCAGCAGGTTGTCGTAGCGGTTCACCAAGCTGATAGCCGTCTGGCCACCAAAGTCGATATAGGCTTCATCGACCACCACCACCGAGTCGCGGTTGGCCTGCAACAACTGCTCGATTGCCTGCAGCGGCAACAGGCAACCGGTCGGCGCATTCGGGTTGGGGAAGATGATCCCGGCGTTAGGCTTATGGTAGTCCTCGACACGGATCTGGAACTGTTCATCCAGCGCCACAGGCTCGAACGGGATGCCATACAGGCCGCAGTAGACCGGGTAGAAGCTGTAGCTGATGTCCGGGAACAACAGCGGGCCGCCGTGCTGGAACAGGCCGTGGAAAATGTGCGCCAGCACCTCGTCCGAGCCGTTGCCTACGAACACCTGCCCAGTGGTTACACCGTAATACTCGGCTACCGCCTGCTTGAGCCGGTCACCATTGGGGTCCGGGTACAGCCGCAGGTTGTCGTTCAGCTCGCCGCGCATGGCCTCCAGCGCCTTGGGCGACGGGCCATAGGGGTTTTCGTTGGTATTGAGCTTGACCAACCGGGCCAGCTTGGGCTGCTCCCCGGGGACGTAAGGCACCAGGTCCTTGACGAAGGGGCTCCAGAATCGACTCATGCTCAGTTCCCCTTGTCTTGGGTCAGGATACGGTATTCGGCGCTGCGGGCGTGGGCGGTCAGCGACTCGCCACGGGCCAGGACCGAGGCAGTGTGGCCCAGCTCGGATGCACCCTGCTCGGAGCAGAAGATGATCGACGAACGCTTCTGGAAGTCATAAACACCCAGTGGCGACGAGAAACGCGCGGTACCGGAAGTCGGCAGCACATGGTTGGGGCCGGCGCAGTAGTCGCCGAGCGCTTCGCTGGTGTGACGGCCCATGAAGATCGCGCCCGCGTGACGGATCTGCCCCAGCCAGGCCTGCGGATCGGCGACCGACAGCTCCAGGTGTTCGGGGGCAATGCGATTGGCCACCTCGATGGCTTGCTGCATGTCGCGCACCTGGATCAACGCGCCCCGGCCATTGATGGATTTCTCGATGATCTCGGCGCGCTCCATGGTTGGCATCAGCTTGTCGATGCTGGCAGCCACACGGTCGAGGAATTCGGCATCCGGGCTGACCAGAATGGCCTGGGCATCTTCGTCGTGCTCGGCCTGCGAGAACAGGTCCATGGCGATCCAGTCGGGGTCCGTCTGGCCGTCGCACACCACGAGGATTTCCGAAGGGCCGGCAATCATGTCGATACCGACCTGGCCAAACACGTGGCGCTTGGCGGTGGCCACGTAGATGTTGCCTGGGCCGACGATCTTGTCTACCTGTGGCACGCTCTCGGTGCCATATGCCAGGGCCGCGACCGCTTGGGCACCACCGACGGTGAACACGCGGTCGACACCTGCGATGCAGGCTGCAGCCAGGACCAGCTCGTTGACTTCACCGCGCGGCGTAGGCACCACCATGACCACTTCAGCCACGCCCGCGACTTTGGCCGGGATGGCGTTCATCAGTACCGACGACGGATAGGACGCTTTTCCGCCAGGTACATACAAGCCGGCGCGATCGAGCGGGGTAACCTTCTGGCCCAATACGGTACCGTCGGCCTCGGTGTACTGCCAGGAGTCCTGCTTTTGCCGCTCGTGGTAGATACGCACGCGCTCGGCGGCCTTCTCCAGGGCGGTACGCTGGGCGTCGGTGATGCGGGTCAGGGCCAGTTCCAGACGTTCACGCCCAAGGATCAGGTCGTTGATGGACGTAGCGCTTACACCATCGAAACGCTGGGTGAATTCCACCAGCGCCGCATCGCCGCGCTCGCGCACGGCCTTGATGATGTCGAGCACGCGCTGGTTGACCGCGTCATCGGACACACTTTCCCAGCTCAGCAGATGATCCAGATGTCGGGCGAAATCCGGATCAGCGGCGTTGAGACGGGCAATTGCAGTGGACACGGTCATGGCGAGGGCCTCGATTATTAGCGAATGCTCAGGCGCCCTAGGCTACCAGTCCATCCGCGCGGGCACCCAAGAAAAGTGGCTATGACGCGGATAGACGGGCGCGACAGCAGAGGTCGCGCGTTCGAGTCAGCCGCGGTGTCGCGTTTCGACAGCGTGACGCAGGGTGTCGATCAGGCTCTGGATGCGGGCATGCTGCATCTTCATGGATGCCTTGTTGACCACCAGGCGCGAGCTGATCGTGGCGATCAGGTCCTGGGGCTCCAGGCCATTGGCGCGCAGGGTGTTGCCGGTGTCGACCACGTCGATGATCTTGTCGGCGAGATTGATCAGCGGCGCCAGCTCCATCGAACCGTACAGTTTGATGATGTCGACCTGGCGGCCTTGCTCGGCATAGTAGCGCTTGGCTACGTTGACGAACTTGGTGGCAACCCGCAAGCGGCCCTTGGGCTCGGGAGCACCGACCACGCCTGCGGTCATCAGCTTGCAGCGGGCGATCTGCAGGTCCAGCGGCTCATACAAGCCCTGGCCGCCGTACTCCATCAGCACGTCCTTGCCCGCCACACCGAGGTCGGCGGCACCATGCTCGACATAGGTCGGCACGTCGGTGGCGCGCACGATCAGCAGACGCACGTCGTCCTGGGTGGTTGGAATGATCAGCTTGCGGCTCTTGTCCGGATTCTCGGTCGGCACGATACCGGCCTCGGCCAGCAATGGCAGGGTATCGTCGAGGATGCGGCCTTTGGAAAGCGCGATGGTCAACATTGGAACGTCGGTCCTTAAGCGGCTACAACCGACCCGGTCAGCGACCCGGCCGTGTTCAATTCAATGGGCGCATCCTTGCGCCGACGAGGCACTAGCCCGGTACGCGACGGATCTTCGCACCCAGCATCTGCAGTTTTTCTTCGATGCACTCGTAACCACGGTCGATGTGGTAGATGCGGTCGATCAAGGTATCGCCTTCGGCGACCAGCGCCGACAGCACCAGGCTGGCGGAAGCACGCAGGTCAGTGGCCATGACCGGTGCACCCTTGAGTGCCGGCACGCCCGTGACGATGGCGGTGTTGCCCTCGACCTGGATATGCGCGCCCATGCGGTGCATTTCGTACACGTGCATGAAGCGGTTCTCGAAGATCGTCTCGATGACCGCGCCGGTGCCTTCGGCAATGGCGTTGAGCGAGATGAACTGTGCCTGCATGTCGGTCGGGAACGCCGGGTACGGGGCGGTACGCAGGTTGACGGCTTTTGGCCGCTTGCCATGCATGTTCAGCTCGATCCAGTCTTCGCCGGTGGTCAGGTCGGCACCCGCTTCCTTGAGCTTTTCCAGCACGGCTTCAAGGATGGTCGGGTCGGTGTCCTTGACCTTGACGCGGCCACCGGTCACGGCAGCGGCAACCAGGTAAGTACCGGTCTCGATACGGTCGGGCATGACGCGGTAGCTGGCCGAGTGCAAACGCTCGACGCCATCGATGGTGATGGTGTCGGTACCCGCGCCTTGCACGTTGCCGCCCATGGCATTGATGAAGTTGGCCAGGTCGACCACTTCCGGCTCGCGTGCGGCGTTTTGCAGCACGCTGCGGCCCTTGGCCAGGGCAGCAGCCATCATGATGTTTTCGGTACCGGTCACGCTGACGGTATCGAAGAAGAAGTGCGCACCGCGCAGGCCGCCTTCAGGTGCCTTGGCCTTGATATAGCCGCCTTCGACTTCGATCTTTGCACCCATGGCTTCCAGGCCGCGGATGTGCAGGTCGACCGGGCGCGAACCAATGGCGCAGCCGCCTGGCAGGGCCACTTCGGCCTCGCCGAAACGGGCAACCATCGGGCCAAGCACCAGGATCGAGGCGCGCATGGTCTTGACCAGCTCGTAAGGTGCGACCAGGGTCTTGATGGTGCGTGGGTCGATTTCCACCGCCAGCTTTTCGTCGATCACAGGCTCGATGCCCATGCGGCCGAACAGCTCGATCATGGTGGTGATGTCGTGCAGGTGTGGCAGGTTGCCCACGGTGACCGGGCCGTCAGCCAGCAGGGTCGCTGCCAGAATCGGCAGGGCCGCGTTCTTCGCGCCCGAAATGCGGATCTCGCCGTCAAGGCGAGCGCCGCCAGTAATAATCAGTTTGTCCATTGGAGTCTCGCCGCCAAGTTGGCTCAGGTGCGCTCAGCCCAGGCTGCGCTGCTGAAAAATTTCATGGTTACCGCATGGATGCTACCGTTGGCGATCCAGGGATTAAGGTGAGCATAGATCGCCTGCTGACGCTTGACCGGGCTCAGGCCAGCCAACTCGTCGCTGATCACGTTCAACTGGAAGTTGCAGCCTTCGCCTTCAACTTCGACCCGGGATCCCGGCAATTTTTCTTCAAGGAAGCTCTTAACTTCTACAGCCTGCATGCTCAACCTCAATCGGCGCCCGATGCGCACGGGTCGGCCATCATACAAAAAAGCCCCTCGCCTGCGAAGCCCACCGAGGGCGTGCGCTGACCGAGGGGCCTCCATCAGTGGCAAGCCATCAGCCCGCCAGCACTTCATCGAGGTCATAGACCTCGGCAATTTCCCGCATGTCGTCGGGCATCCCACGGACCTCGCAGGCCTTGCCGCCGGCCTGGCCATCGCGGATGAACGCCAGCAGCAGCGACAGCCCGACACTGGAAGACTTCTCCACCGCCGTGCAATCGATTACCAGGCGGGGCTCGCGGGAAGCTTCGACCAGCGCCTTGCCTTGCTTGCGCAAGGCCGGGCCGCTGCGGTAGTCCAGCACACCGACCAGGCGCAACACGCCCGGTTCGGCCATGTTCACGCCGCCCTCGCTCATTGCACAGCCTTGTCAGACGAAGTGTCGGCAGTCTGCTTGGCCTTGGCCACTTCGCCGGCCCAGCCGTCGATGGTCTTGTCCAGATTGTTGCCGTTACGCTGCATGGCGTCGGCGAACTGGTCGCGGAACAGCTTGCCGATGTTGATACCGTTGACGATGACGTTGCGTACCTTCCACTCGCCACCCAGGTTTTCCATGGTGTACTGCACCGGGTAGACGGCACCGTTATTGCCAGTCACCTTCATGCCGACGCTGGCGCGCTTGCCGTCATCGGCTTTGGCCGGGTCGACGGTAATGCCTTGGTTGTTGTATTCCAGCAGGGCGTTGCCATAGAACTGCATCAGGCTGCGCTTGAAGTTTTCCTGGAAGCGCTGCATCTGCTCAGGCGTGGCCTTGCGCGAGTACTTCACGGTCATGATGCTTTTCGAAATACCGTCGGCATCGACCACCGGGCCAAGGATGCGGTTGAGCGCCTCGTAGAAGGCCTGCGGGTTGGACTTGTACTGCTCCTTGTTGGACTTGAGGTCACCCAGCAATTCATTGGTCGTGCCCTGCACCACATCGTGCGGAGACTGCCCGGGCGCTGCGAATGTCAGCAGGGGAAAGGCCGCCAGCAGGACCAGCAGGCCACGTCGCAGGATCGAAATCATGGAAACTCCTTAATTAGCCGGTTGTGCTTCTTTCGGTTCCTTGCCCACGGTATTGAGCAGGAACTTGCCAATCAGATCTTCCAGTACCAGCGCCGACTGGGTGTCATGGATGGTTGCGCCTTCCTTGAGCACCTCTTCCTCACCGCCGACACTGATGCCGATGTACTTCTCGCCAAGCAGACCGGCGGTCAGGATCGAAGCAGTGGAGTCCGTCGGCAGGTTGTCGACTTTGCCGTCCAGCTGCAGGGTCACCCGGCCGGTGTAGGAATCACGGTCCAGATCGATGGCGGTGACCTTGCCGATCGTCACACCGGCCATGGTCACTTTAGCTCTGACCGTCAAACCGGCGATATTGTCGAAGTAGGCATAAACTTTATAGGTATCGCTGCTCGGGCTGGCCGATAGCCCGCTGACACGCAGGGCCAGCAGCAGCAACGCCAGGATCCCGGCCAGAAGGAACAGGCCGACACCGATTTCCAGGGTGCGGTTTTGCATCAGAAATCTCCAAACATCAAGGCGGTCAGAATAAAGTCCAGACCCAGTACAGCCAACGAGGCATAAACCACGGTCTTGGTGGTGGCACGGCTGATCCCTTCTGAGGTGGGCTCGCAGTCATACCCTTGGAATACGGCGATCCAGGTCGTGACGAAGGCGAACACCAGGCTCTTGACCAGCCCGTTGAGCACGTCGTCGGTAAAGGAAACACTGTTCTGCATGTTGGCCCAGAACGAGCCTTCGTAGACGCCCAGCCAGTCCACAGCGACCCACGAGCCACCCCAGATGCCGACCACGCTGAAGATCAGCGCCAGCAGCGGCAACGAAATGAAACCGGCCCACAGGCGTGGCGCAACGATGTACTTGAGCGGGTCGACACCGATCATCTCGAGGCTCGACAGTTGCTCGGTGGACTTCATGTTGCCGATTTCGGCGGTCAGCGCCGAACCTGCCCGGCCCGCGAACAGCAGTGCGGTAACCACTGGGCCCAGCTCGCGCAGCAGGGTCAGGGCGACCATCTGCCCCACCGCCTGCTCGGAGCCGTACTTGGTCAGGATGCTGTAACCCTGCAGTGCCAGCACCATGCCGATGAACACACCGGACACCGCGACGATCGCCAGCGACAGCACGCCCACCGAATACAGCTGTTTGGTCAGCAGCTGAAAACCGCCGCCGATGCCGCCACGGCCGACCAGTGCATGGAACAGGAACAGGCAGGAACGCCCGAGCACGGCCAGCACGTCGATCGCCGAGCGACCAAACAGGCGGATACGTTCAAGCAAGGATTTTCTGCGCATCAACGCGCCCCCAACAGATCGGCGCGGTAGTCAGGCGCAGGGAAGTGGAATGGCACCGGGCCGTCCGGATCGCCCTTCATGAACTGGCGAATACGCGGATTATCCGAGCCCATCAGCTCATCGGGCGTGCCCTGGCCCAGCACCTGGCCGTCACCCACTACGTAGATGTAGTCGGCGATACTGGCGGTTTCGGCCAGATCGTGGGAGACCACGATGCTGGTGATACCCAGCGCGTCATTGAGCAGCCGGATCAGGCGTACCAGTACACCCATGGCGATCGGGTCCTGGCCGACGAACGGCTCGTCATACATGAGGATCTGCGGATCCAGCGCAATCGCCCGGGCCAGCGCCACGCGCCGTTTCATGCCTCCGGACAGTTCGTCGGGCATCAGGTCGATGGCACCACGCAAGCCCACGGCCTGCAGCTTCATCAACACGATGTCGCGGATCATCTCGTCCGACAGCTGGGTGTGCACGCGCAGCGGGAAGGCAACGTTCTCGAACACATCGAGGTCGGTGAACAGGGCACCGCTCTGGAACAGTACTCCCATCTGCTTGCGCGCATCGAACAGGTCGCTGCGCGACAGGCTCGGCAGGTTCTGCCCGGCAACCCATACTTCACCAATGGACGGACGCAACTGCGCGCCCATCAGGCGCAACAGCGTGGTCTTGCCGCAACCCGACGGTCCCATGATGCCGGTGACCTTGCCACGCGGAATGCGTATGTCGACATTGCTGAAAATGCTGCGCGAACCGCGCTTGAAGGTGACGCCCTTCAACTCGACCGCGTAGGCGCTATCCACACTCATCTAGACTCCTTGCTAGTACAGCCATGTCCTAATGGACGCCGGCCCTCATCTTGAAGACACACGCGCCCCTGGCGGGCCGAATAGCGGCGAACTATAGCACCGCTGACAGGGTGGCCCCAAGGCCATGGAGCGAGTCGTTCAGGCCAGCGACAGGCTTCGATGTCTTTTCATTGCACAATCGAAAGGGTGAGGCTTTCTTCCATTGCGGCTATAATCGCCGCCTTTTCATCAGGCATTGCTTTTCGACATGAGCCAATCCAGTGAGCTGATCCAGTCCGCCCAGCGCACCCTGCGCCTGGAAATCGAGGCCGTACAAGGTTTGACGGCCAGCATCGATGCCAACTTCGTCAAGGCCTGCGAGCTGATCCTGGCGAGCAAGGGCCGCGTCGTGGTGGTCGGCATGGGCAAGTCTGGGCATATCGGCAACAAGATCGCCGCAACCCTGGCCAGCACCGGCACGCCGGCGTTTTTCGTGCATCCGGCTGAAGCCAGCCATGGCGACATGGGCATGATCACCCGTGGCGATATCATCCTGGCCCTGTCCAATTCCGGCAGCACCGCCGAAATCGTCACCTTGCTGCCGCTGATCAAGCGCCTTGGCATCGAGCTCATCAGCATGACCGGCAACCCCGACTCCCCGCTGGCCCAGGCCGCCGAGGTCAACCTCGATGCCCGTGTCGCCCATGAGGCTTGCCCACTGAACCTGGCGCCCACCTCATCGACCACGGCAGCACTGGTGCTGGGCGACGCCCTGGCCATTGCCCTGCTCGAAGCGCGCGGCTTTACCGCAGAAGACTTCGCCTTCTCGCACCCCGGTGGTGCACTGGGCCGTCGCCTGCTGCTCAAGGTCGAGAACGTCATGCACGCTGGCACCGAACTGCCCCAGGTACAACGTGGCACACTGCTCAAGGACGCCCTCCTTGAAATGTCCCGCAAAGGCCTGGGCATGACCGTGGTCGCCGAAGCGAACGGCACGCTGGCCGGGATCTTCACCGACGGTGACCTGCGCCGCAGCCTGGACCGCAACATCGACGTGCACACTACCCTGATCGACCAGGTCATGACCGTGCACGGCAAGACAGCCCGCGCCGAGATGCTCGCCGCCGAAGCACTGAAGATCATGGAAGACCACAAGATCAGCGCCCTGGTGGTGGTGGACAAGGACGACCGCCCGGTCGGTGCCCTGAACATGCACGACCTGCTGCGCGCAGGCGTGATGTAAATGAGAACGACGCAAATGACCCAGAACCTGATGCAGCGCGGCAAGGCCATCAAGCTTGCCGTGTTCGATGTGGACGGTGTGCTCACCGATGGCCGCCTTTACTTCCTCGAAGATGGCAGCGAATTCAAGACGTTCAACACCCTCGACGGCCAAGGCATCAAGATGCTGATGGCTTCGGGCGTGACCACGGCAATCATCAGCGGGCGCAAAACCCCGGTGGTCGAGCGTCGCGCAAAAAACCTCGGCATCCCGCATCTGTTTCAGGGCCGCGAGGACAAACTGGTGGTGCTCGACGGCCTGCTCGCCGAACTGGGCCTAAGCTATGAGCAGGTCGCCTATCTGGGCGACGACCTGCCCGACCTGCCGGTCATTCGCAAGGTCGGCCTGGGTATCGCCGTGGCCAATGCAGCGCCCTTCGTTCGCCAGCATGCCGACGGCGTGACCCAGGCACGCGGCGGCGAGGGTGCCGCTCGCGAATTCTGTGAGCTTATCATGCAGGCCCAGGGCACCCTGGACGCTGCCAACGCCAACTACCTGTAGGTTGCCCATGTTCAGCAAGAAAGCCCGCAATATTGCGCTGCTCGCGGTGATCGCCGCCCTGCTGGCGGCAATAGGCTACTGGAATGTCAGCCCCGAGAGCTTCCTCGACAAGCCGGTAGCGCAGGTCGACGAAAGCGCGATCGACTATTATGCGATCAACGCCCACAGCGTACAGTTCTTGCCCGATGGCAAGCTGCAGTATGAAATGACCGCCGACAAGGTCGAACACCTCAAGGCCACCGAGGTCACACTGGTGACCACGCCCGACCTGCATATGTACCGCGGCACCGAATACCCCTGGCACATACAGAGCGTGCGCGCCGAGGTCAACCCGGACGGCACCGAGGTCGAACTGATCGACAAGGTGCGCGTGGCCCGCACCGATGAGAAGCAGCGTGAGACCATCATTACCAGCTCACGCATGACCGTGTTCCCGCAGAAGCAATATGCGCAGACCGAGCAAGCCGTTAGAATCGACGGCGCCGGTGGCACAACTACGGGCAAAGGAATGAAAGCGTATTTGAAAGAAGGCAGGATGGACCTGCTCTCTAACGTAAGAGGACAGTATGAGGCTCGTTAAAACCCTCCCCCTTTTGCTCAGCCTGAGCGCAGCACTGGGAAGCGCGAGCGCCTTCGCCCTGCCGACCGACCGTGACCAGCCTATCCGCATCCAGGCCGACAACGCGCACCTGGACGACAAGCAAGGCGTAGCCACCTACACCGGTGACGTGATCATCACTCAGGGCTCGATGATGATCAAAGGCAATACCGTGACCATGACCCGCGCCGCAAACGGTGACATCGACGTGGTCACTTCGGTGGGCAACCTGGCCTATTTCGAGCAGCAGCAAAGCGCCGCCAAGCCTGACAAGATGAAAGGCTGGGCCGTGACCATCCAGTATCAGGCGCAAAAGGACACCGTGATTCTCACCGACCGCGCCAAGGTCGAAAACGAAGGCAACACCACCGAAGGCGAGAAGATCGTCTACAACACCAAGTCCCAGGTTGCGACCGCCGGTCGCGGCGGCAACGTGACCCAGCCACGTCAGCGCATCGACATGGTGATCCAGCCGAAGAAGAAGGCCGAGTAAATGGCAACCCTCAAAGCCCAGCACCTGGCCAAGAGCTACAAAGGGCGTCAAGTCGTGCGTGACGTCAGCCTGTCGATCGACAGCGGCCAGATCGTCGGCCTGCTAGGCCCCAACGGCGCAGGCAAGACGACCTGCTTCTACATGATCGTCGGCCTGGTCCAGGCCGACCAGGGGCGCGTGCTCATCGACAACCTCGATGTCAGCCACCAGCCCATGCACGGGCGCGCACGCGCCGGCATCGGCTACCTGCCGCAGGAAGCTTCGATCTTCCGCAAGCTG
The DNA here is from genome assembly GCF_003936645.1 of Pseudomonas sp. p106. Taxonomy (NCBI): domain Bacteria; kingdom Pseudomonadati; phylum Pseudomonadota; class Gammaproteobacteria; order Pseudomonadales; family Pseudomonadaceae; genus Pseudomonas; species Pseudomonas sp. p106. The sequence continues at coordinate 323,905 of NZ_RHQR01000003.1, read as the reverse complement.
TCGGTGGCCGACAACATCATGGCCATCCTCGAGACCCGCAAGGAGCTCGACCGTGAGGGCCGCCGCAAGGAGCTGGAAAGCCTGCTGCAGGAGTTCCACATCAGCCACATCCGCGACAACCTCGGCATGAGCCTTTCCGGCGGCGAGCGTCGCCGTGTCGAGATCGCACGCGCCCTGGCAACCGCCCCCAAGTTCATCCTGCTGGACGAACCCTTCGCTGGCGTCGACCCCATTTCGGTCGGTGACATCAAGCAGATCATCCACCACCTCAAGGCCAAGGGCATCGGCGTACTGATCACCGACCACAACGTGCGCGAGACCCTGGATATCTGCGAAACCGCCTATATCGTCAATGACGGGCAACTGATCGCCGAGGGCGATGCGCAGACCATCCTGGCCAACGAACTGGTCAAGGAAGTTTACCTGGGTCACGAGTTCCGACTCTGATTCAGGGACGCGCCTGGAGCACTGGTTTTACAGCCTTGAATGGGCTTAAGTTGTTACAGTGCTCTAGGCAAACGCTACAATTTAAGGCATAAAACTTGCTTGAAATTGGCGCTCCGGCGCCCTCGTGTAGTGGATGGCGCATGCGCGCCGGCGAACAAGGTATTAGCCCCTGCCATGAAACCATCGCTCGTCCTAAAAATGGGCCAGCAACTGACGATGACCCCGCAGTTGCAACAGGCCATCCGCCTACTCCAGCTCTCTACCCTGGACCTTCAGCAGGAAATCCAGGAAGCGCTGGAGTCCAATCCGATGCTCGAACGTCAGGAAGACGGCGAAGACTTCGACAACAGCGACCCGATGGCGGATAACGCCGAGAGCAAGCCGGCCGCCGAAGTCCAGGACAACAGCTTTCAGGAAAGCACCGCCAGTGCCGAGACCCTGGAAGACGGTGAGTGGAACGAGCGCATCCCCAATGAGCTTCCGGTCGACACGGCCTGGGAAGACATCTACCAGACCAGCGCCAGCAGCCTGCCGAGCAACGATGACGACGAGTGGGACTTCACCACCCGCACATCAGCCGGCGAAAGCCTGCAAAGCCACCTGCTGTGGCAGCTGAACCTGGCACCGATGTCCGATACCGACCGCCTGATCGCAGTCACCCTTATCGACAGCATCAACGGCCAAGGTTATCTGGAAGACACGATCGAAGAGATCTGCGCCGGTTTCGATCCGGAGCTGGATATCGAACTGGACGAAGTCGAAGCGGTGCTGCACCGTATCCAGCAGTTCGAGCCTGCAGGCGTCGGCGCACGCAACCTGGGCGAGTGCCTGTTGCTGCAACTGCGCCAACTTCCGGCCAGCACACCATGGATGGCCGAGGCCAAGCGCCTGGTCACCGAGTTCATCGACCTGCTCGGCGGGCGCGACTACAGCCAGCTGATGCGCCGCATGAAGCTCAAGGAAGACGAACTGCGCCAGGTCATCGAGCTGGTTCAGAGCCTCAACCCGCGCCCGGGATCGCAAATCGAGTCCAGTGAGCCGGAATACGTGGTGCCCGATGTCATCGTGCGCAAGGACAGCGATCGCTGGCTGGTCGAACTGAACCAGGAAGCGATCCCGCGTCTGCGGGTCAACCCGCAATATGCCGGCTTCGTCCGCCGGGCCGACACCAGCGCCGACAACACCTTCATGCGCAACCAGTTGCAGGAAGCACGCTGGTTCATCAAGAGCCTGCAAAGCCGCAACGAAACGCTGATGAAAGTCGCCACACAGATCGTCGAGCATCAGCGCGGTTTCCTGGACCACGGCGACGAGGCAATGAAACCCCTGGTACTGCATGACATCGCCGAAGCCGTGGGCATGCACGAGTCGACCATCTCGCGGGTGACCACGCAGAAATTCATGCACACGCCACGCGGCATCTACGAACTGAAATACTTTTTCTCAAGCCACGTCAGCACCTCCGAGGGCGGAGAATGCTCGTCCACGGCAATCCGCGCGATCATCAAGAAACTGGTTGCGGCGGAAAATCAGAAAAAGCCATTGAGTGACAGCAAGATCGCTGGTTTACTGGAGGCACAAGGCATCCAGGTAGCCCGTCGCACCGTCGCCAAATACCGCGAGTCTCTCGGCATCGCACCGTCGAGCGAACGCAAGCGACTGATGTAGCCCCTCGGATCTGCCACAGCGTTTGTGGGGCAGGTGCAAGACCTGCCTCTTTATGCACGGGCAACAAAGGAGAAGCTGTATGCAAGTCAATATCAGTGGACAGCATGTAGAAGTCACCGAGCCGCTGCGCGATTACGTGCTTGAAAAGCTCGCCCGGGTGGAGAGTCACTTCGACAAGATCACCAACGTGCAGGTCATCATGAAAGTCGAGAAGCTGCAGCAGAAGGTCGAAGCGATCCTGCAGATTCCAGGCGGTGAAGTGGTTGCCAACGCCGAACACGAAGACATGTATGCAGCGATCGATGCCTTGGCCGACAAGCTCGACCGCCAACTGAAAAAACACAAGGAAAAACAGCAAAGCCTGCTGCAAGGTGCAGCCGCCCGCTGATCCCCTCATCCATGATCCGACTTGAAACCATCCTGACCCCCGGCCGTTCCCTGGTGAACGTGCCGGGTGGCAGTAAGAAGCGCGCCTTGGAAAAGGTCGCTAATCTGATTGCCGATCAAATACCCGAGCTGGAGATGCAAGACGTCTTCGAAAAGCTGATCGCTCGTGAAAAGCTCGGTTCCACAGGCTTCGGCAATGGCATCGCCATACCTCACTGCCGGCTCGAAGGCTGCACCTCTCCCGTCAGTGCCCTGCTGCACCTGGATGCTCCGATCGACTATGACGCCATCGATGGCGCGCCAGTCGACCTGCTGTTCATCCTTCTGGTGCCGGAGGCTGCCACCGACGCCCATCTGGAACTGCTGCGCCAGATCGCCAGCATGCTGGATCGCAAGGAAGTTCGCGAGCGCCTGCGTGCCGCCAACAGCAGCGAGGCCCTGTACCAGGTAGTCCTGGACGCACAGAACGAGCACTGAACATGCGCCTGATCATCGTCAGCGGCCGGTCCGGCTCCGGCAAGAGTACCGCCCTCGACGTGCTGGAAGACAACGGCTTTTACTGTATCGATAACCTGCCTGCCGGTTTACTGCCGCAGCTGGCGGAAAACGCGTTGATCCATACAGAGTTGCTGCAACCGAAAGTGGCAGTGTCCATTGATGCCCGCAACCTGCCCAGCCATCTGTCACGCTTCCCCGAACTGCTCGCCGAAGCGCGTGGCCGCCATATCCAGTGCGATGTGCTGTTTCTCGACGCCGACGAGGACACGCTGCTCAAGCGTTTCTCCGAAACGCGCCGGCGTCATCCGCTGACAAATGCGGATCGCTCACTGGCCGAAGCGATCCGCGTGGAAAGCGAACTGTTGGGGCCAATCTCCGACCTCGCCGACCTGAAGATCGACACTACCAGCCTCAACCTTTACCAACTGCGGGACTCGATCAAGTTGCGCCTGCTCAATCAGCCTGAGCCCGGCACCGCATTCCTGGTCGAGTCGTTCGGCTTCAAGCGTGGCATGCCGGTCGATGCAGACTTGGTTTTCGATGTACGCTGCCTGCCCAACCCTTACTGGAAGCCCGAACTGCGTGAGCATTCTGGCCTGGATCAGCCGGTTATCGATTACCTTGCCGCGCAGCCGGATGTCGAAGAGATGTTTACCGATATCTCGACCTACCTGTTCAAATGGCTGCCCCGCTTTGCCGCCAGCAACCGCGCCTACGTCACCATCGCCATTGGCTGCACAGGTGGCCACCACCGCTCGGTGTACATCACCGAGCGCCTCGGCCAGCTGCTGCAACAGTCCTTGAAAAACGTCCAGGTCCGCCACCGCGACCTCTAGCCCACAGGATCCGCACCAAGATGCCCGCCCGCGAAATCACCATCATCAACAAGTTGGGCCTGCATGCCCGGGCGGCCGCCAAGTTCGTCGGCGTAGCCGGGCGCTTCCCCTGCCAGGTGCGTGTGGGCCGCGCACCCGACAAGCTGGTGGACGGCAAGAGCATCATGGCCGTGATGATGTTGGCGGCAGGCAAAGGCACCCAGGTGCACCTGCACACCGAGGGTGAGCAGGACAACGATGCGCTGGAAGCGCTGGTAGCGTTGATCAACAACTACTTCGACGAAGGCGAATAAGCCACCCCAAATCCAGGCTGGCCTCATCGCCGGCAATGCCAATTCAAGACATCGCCGTATCCATCACCATCATCAGGCAAAAACCCACGCACAGCCCGAGGCTGGCCAAACGGTGATGCCCATTGCTGCGCGACTCGGGGATGATTTCCTGGGTCACCACCAACAACATCGCCCCTGCCGCACAGGCCAGGCCCAGCGGTAGCAGCAATTCGGCGACATTCACCAGCCAGGCACAGATCACCGCTGCCAGTGGCTCCACCAACCCCGACGCGGCACCGATCAGAAACGCCTTGAACCGCGGCATCCCCGCCCCTGCCAGCACCAGCGCAATGACCAACCCTTCGGGTACATCCTGCAAGGCGATACCCATGGCCAGGCTGTCAGCGTCGGCCATGCCACCGCCCGCCGAAACACCGATAGCCATGCCTTCGGGAATGTTGTGGGCGATGATGGCGATCACGAACAGCCAGATTCGCGCCGCGATCACCGGCTGCCTCTCGTTGCCGACCAAGGCCTCGGGCGAAGCACCTGAGACTTTCAGATCGACCACGAACAGGCACATCGCACCGAACAGTAAACCGGCACTGATCAGGCCTCCCGCGCCCCAAGGGCTGAAACCTATGGACTGAGCGGCATCCAGCCCAGGGATGATCAGCGAGAAAGCGGTGGCCGCCAGCATCACACCGGCCCCGAAACCCAATAAGGTATCGGCCAGGGCCACCGGCATGTTGCGAATCACCAGCACCGGTACCGCGCCCAGCGCTGTTCCCAGCGCGCACAATGCGCCGCCCTCAAGGGCACGCAACATGCGTGGGTCCAGGTCCAGCCAGGCGATGCCCCGGGCCACCAGCAGGGCTGTGCCAACCAAGAGCAGCAAAGTACCCAGCGCCAGCCGGAACAGGCGCACACTACTGACCGACATCACCTCTGAGCGCATACCGGTCCGACTCACTGGCTGGCTTCGAGATAACGACGTTCCACTTCGGCCCAGTCAATTACGTTGTAGAAAGCCCCAATGTATTCCGGGCGACGGTTCTGGTACTTCAAGTAGTAGGCATGCTCCCACACATCCAGGCCGAGGATCGGTGTGTTGCCATGCATCAGTGGGCTGTCCTGGTTGCCGCTGCTTTCCACCACGAGTTTCTGCTCAGGGGTCACGCTGAGCCAGGCCCAGCCGCTGCCGAAGCGGGTCAGCGCAGCTTTGGTGAAAGCTTCCTTGAACGCCTCGAAACCACCCAGTTCAGCCTCGATGGCCTTGGCCACCAGGCCCTGTGGCTGGCCGCCGCCTGTGGGCGACATGACCTTCCAGAACAGCGAATGGTTGGCGTGACCACCCCCATGGTTGGTCACCGCGCCTCGCAGGTTCTCCGGCAACTGCTTGACCGCAGCAACCAGCTTTTCAACCGGCCATTCAGCCCACTCGGTACCTTCGACCGCGGCGTTGAGGCCGTTGACGTAGGTCTGGTGGTGCTTGGTGTGGTGGATTTCCATGGTCTGGGTATCGATGTTCGGTTCCAGCGCATCGTAGGCATAGGGCAATGCAGGCAAGGTATGAGGCATATCAATGGATTCCGTAAGCTTGGGTTGTGGGCGGCAGGTCCGGCTGGGCAGCCAGTTCACTGGCCAAGGGCGCCTGGCGATCGAGCAGACGCTCGGTGCGCGGATACTGGCCGTACTCGGCAATGAAGCTCAGCAATTGGGTGTAAGTGCGCCCGCTGTGGCGCAGCGCGGCATCACGCAGCGCCTGCGGCAAACGCGCTTGCTGGCTGGCCTGGAGCAGGCGCTGGTGAGCGGCGCACAGGTAGTCGGCGCTCTCCTGCGGCTGGTTCAGGCGCAGGTGCAGGTCGGCCAGGTTGTGATGGGCGACGACGAACGCCGCCACCGCTTCGTCGACGTCATGCCAGCGCTCCAATAGCACCTGGGCCAGAGCCAGGGCTTGCAGGTAGAGTTCCCGGGCATCGACCAGCTCGCCCTGTTCGAACAGGCGATTGGCGGCCTCGGTGGTGCGTTTCCAGTGCTGCATGACACGTCTCCTGGGCGATGACGCGGGTCAGATGCCCCCAGCGGTGAGTTTTTCCGGGTCCAGCAGCGCCTCGAGCTGATCGCGCGACAGGTCGGTATGCTCCAGCGCCACGTCGATGATCGGCCGGCCCTGCTTGTAGGCGGTCTTGGCGATCTCGGCGGCCTTGAGATAGCCGATGATCGGGTTCAGCGCGGTGACCAGGATCGGGTTGCGCGCCAAGGCTTCCTTGAGCTTGTTCTCGTTGACCTTGAAGCTGGCGATGGCCTTGTCGGCCAGCAGGCGGCTGGCATTGGCCATCAGCTCGATACTCTCCAGCAGGTTGCGGGCAATCACCGGCAGCATCACGTTGAGCTCGAAGTTGCCCGACTGGCCGGCAACGGCGATGGTCGCGTCGTTGCCGATCACCTGGGCGGCAACCATGGCGGTGGCTTCCGGGATCACCGGGTTGACCTTGCCTGGCATGATCGAGGAGCCAGGCTGCAGGCCTTGCAGTTCGATTTCACCGAGGCCGGCGAGCGGGCCGGAGTTCATCCAGCGCAGGTCGTTGGCGATTTTCATGAGTGCCACGGCTGTGGTCTTGAGCTGGCCGGACAGCGCCACGGCGGTGTCCTGGGAGCCGATCAGGGCGAACAGGTTCGGTCCTTGGGTGAACTCGACCTGGGTGAGGCCGCTCAGCTGACGGGCAAAGCCTGCGGCGAACTGCGGGTGGGCGTTGATCCCGGTGCCCACGGCAGTGCCACCCTGGGCCAGGGCCTGCAGGCTCGGCAGGGTCGCTTCGATATGCGCCTTGGCGCCGTTGATCTGTGCCGCCCAGCCATCGAGCACCTGGCTCATGCGCACCGGCATGGCATCCATCAGGTGGGTACGGCCAGTCTTCACGTACTGATGCACCTGCACCGATTTGGCTTCGATCACCTGAGCCAGGTGAGCCAGGGCGGGCAGCAACTGCTCATGCAGCGCCAGTGCGGCACTGACGTGGATGGTGGTCGGGATGATGTCGTTGCTGCTCTGGCCACAGTTGACGTGGTCGTTGGCATTGACCGGCTCACCGAGCAGGCGGCTGGCCAAGGTGGCGATCACCTCGTTGGCATTCATGTTCGAGCTGGTGCCGGAGCCAGTCTGGTACACGTCCACCGGGAAGTGCTGGATGAAGTCCTCGGCAAGCAGTTGCTCGACCGCCTTGACGATGGCTTGGCCCTGGGCGGCGGAAATTTGCTCAAGCTCGATGTTGGCCTTGGCTGCCGCAGCCTTGGCCAGCAGCAGGGCACGAATGAACTGGGCCGGCATACGCTGACCGCTGATCGGGAAATTGTCGACCGCGCGCTGGGTCTGGGCGCCGTACAGGGCCTGGGCCGGCACTTGCAGTTCACCCATGCTGTCACGCTCGATACGGGTATCACTCATCATCAAATCCTTGCATCAGTTCATCGGGGGAAATGGACGGCAGCAACCGGCAATTGGCCAGTTGCAGAGCGTAGGGTTGCCAGCGCTGGTTCTGTTCGCGGCGGTCCAGGTTGCGCAGTTCAAGCAGAGGGCGCCAGGCCTGGTCCAGGCACTGGCAACGCCAATGCCATGGCAGCATGCGATCGCAAGCGGTATCCAGCAGCAGGCGGAAGGAAGTCAGAGCCACCGTCCATGGCGAGGTATCCGTGCAGCACACCAGGTAGCGGCCTTCGGCAAGGTAGTGCTCGATCAGGCGCGGCTCGTCGGGTTCGAGCGCGCAGCGGATGCGCCGGCTGAGCCAGCGCCAGTTTTCCAGGTAGGGCAGTTCGCGCAGGACAGGTTTCATGAACATCATCACCGAAGCCTTGGGTAATGATATTCATTATTAAATGATAAACGTAATCACTTCAAGCGCGGATTGAGCAAATAAAAACCCGGCACAGTGGCCGGGTTTTTAGGTTTTGCTTAACGCTCAAGCAACTCAGCTACCTGCAACGGTCATCCGCTCGATCAACACCGAGCCCGTGTGAATATTGCTGCGGGTTTCAAGATCGCTGCCAATCGCGACAATCTGCTGGAACATGTCCTTCATGTTGCCGGCAATCGTCACTTCCTGCACCGCATGCTGGATCTCGCCATTCTCAACCCAGAAACCTGCGGCACCCCGTGAGTAGTCGCCCGTGACCATGTTCAGGCCATGGCCCATCAGCTCAGTCACCAGCAAACCGCGCCCCATGCGCCGGATCAGTGCCGCCTGATCTTCGATGCCATGGGTGACATACAGGTTATGCACACCACCGGAGTTGGCCGTGCTTGGCAAGCCGAGCTTGCGACCGGAATAGGTGCCCAGCAGGTAAGACACCAGCTCCCCTTTATCGACAAACGGCTTGGCATAAGTCGCCAGGCCATCACCGTCGAATGCCGCGCTGCCAAGGGCACGCGGAATATGCGGGCGCTCGTCCAGCGTCAGCCAGCTGGGGAACAGACGCTGGCCAATGGCACCATCGAGGAACGACGACTTGCGGTACAGGTTGCCACCAGAAATGGCCGACAGGAAGCTGCCGAACAGACCACCCGCCAGCTCGGCGGAGAACAGCACCGGCACTTCGCATGTCTTGACCGGGCGCGCACCGAGTCGGCTGGCTGCTCGCTGTGCCGCGCGCTGGCCAATGCTGCGCGGGTCGGCCAACAGGTGGCCTTGGCGGTTGACGTCATACCAGTAATCACGCTGCATCTGGCCTTCACCTTCAGCGATCATCACGCAGCTCAGGCTGTGCCGGGTCGATGCGTAGCCACCGATGAAGCCATGGCTGTTGCCATATACACGGCAGCCCTGGTGGGTATTGAGGGTGGTGCCATCGGCGTTGAGAATGCGCGGGTCAGCGTCAAACGCCGCAGCCTCGCAGGCCAGCGCCATCTCGATGGCTTTCTCGGGCTCCAGATCCCAGTCATGGTAAAGGTCCAGGTCAGGGATCTCGCGCGCCATCAGTGCCGCATCAGCCAGCCCCGAGCACTCGTCTTCGGAGGTGTGCCTGGCAATGGCCAGGGCGGCGGCAACGGTTTCGCGAATAGCCTCCGGCCCACTGGCCGAGGTGCTGGCCGAGCCCTTGCGCTGGCCGACATAGAGGGTGATGCCAAAGCCTTGGTCGCGGTTGAACTCTACCGTCTCGACCTCACGCTGGCGCACCGTGGTGGACAAGCCCTGCTCCAGCGATACTGCCACTTCGCAGGCGCTGGCACCCTGCCGGCTCGCCTCGGCAATGATCGCTTCGACCTGCTCCTGCAATGCTGGCAGGTCCTTGGGGCCTACGCTCTGGACTGCACTCATGGTTTTCTCCACTCAAATTCTGCGTTCGGCGAGGGTCATTCTACGACCGGGCCGGACAAGCGGCCCCCGGGTGGTTATCATGGCGGCAATTTCTATGCCTTGTACGAAAAGTGCCTGCGCGGCGACTTTTCATAAAACTTAAACGGACTGCCACCATGGTTGATTCATACGACGACGCCTTCGACGGCGAAAAAAGCAAAACCCAGATCAAGCGCGAGTTGCATGCGCTGGTCGAACTCGGCGAACGCCTGACCACGGTCAAGGCCGATACCCTGGCGCGCCTGCCGTTGACCGACGAGCTGCGCAAAGCCTTGGCCGAAGCCTGCAAGCACACCGCCCATGGCGCACGCAAACGGCATATGTCGTTCGTCGGCAAACTGATGCGCGACCAGGACCTGGACGCCATCCACGCGGTGCTCGAGCAGATCGACAGCTCCAGCCGCCAGTACAACGAGCGCTTCCACAACCTGGAGCGCTGGCGGGACCGCCTGATCGACGGTAACGACGAGGACCTTGAACGCTTCGTCAACGAATACCCCGACACCGACCGTCAGCAACTGCGTTCGCTGATCCGTCACGCTCAGCACGAAAAGGCGCGGAACAAGCCGCCTGCCGCTGCGCGCAAGGTCTTCAAGTACATCCGCGACCTCGACGAACTTCAGCGCGGCCTGCGCTGAGCCCCGCCACCTGGGGCTGCCCTGCAGCCCCGGGGCATGCATCACGCGCCGGTACCACCGACGGTGATCGCGTCCAGCTTCAAGGTCGGCTGGCCAACCCCTACCGGCACCGATTGCCCATCCTTGCCGCACGTGCCCACACCGCTGTCCAACGCAAGATCGTTACCCACCATCGACACTCGGCTCATGGCCTCGGGCCCGTTGCCGATCAGCGTCGCGCCCTTGACCGGCGCGGTGATTTTCCCGTCTTCGATCAGATAGGCTTCGCTGGTGGAGAACACGAACTTGCCGCTGGTGATGTCCACCTGGCCACCGCCAAGGTTGGCGCAGTAGATGCCTTTCTTCACCGAGGCGATGATTTCCTGCGGGTCGCTCTCGCCGGCACGCATGTAGGTGTTGGTCATGCGTGGCATCGGCAGGTGGGCATAGGATTCCCGGCGGCCGTTACCGGTCACGGCCATCCCCATCAGGCGTGCATTGAGTTTGTCCTGCATGTAGCCCTTGAGCACGCCGTTCTCGATCAGCGTGGTGCATTCGGTCGGCGTACCTTCGTCGTCGACACTCAGCGAGCCTCGGCGGCCCTCGAGGGTGCCGTCGTCTACGATAGTGCACAGGCTCGAAGCCACCTTCTCGCCGATCCGGCCACTGAACGCCGAACTGCCCTTACGGTTGAAGTCGCCTTCCAGGCCGTGACCGACCGCTTCATGCAACAGCACACCCGACCAACCAGAACCCAGCACCACCGGCAAGGTCCCAGCTGGCGCAGGAATGGCCTCCAGGTTCACCAAGGCCTGGCGCAGCGCCTCACGGGCATAACCCATGACCCGTTCCTCGGTGAAGAAGCGGTAGTCGGTACGCCCGCCGCCGCCCTGCCCGCCCCGTTCGCGCCGACCATTTTGCTCGACGATGACACTGACGTTGAAGCGCACCAGCGGCCGCACGTCAGCGGCCAGGCTGCCGTCGGCCGCAGCGATCAGAATGCGCTCCCAAACCCCGGCCATGCTCACGCTGACCTGCTGGATACGCGGGTCGAGCGCCCGCGTGGCGGCATCGACACGTTTGAGCAGCTCGACCTTTTCAGCACGGCTGAGCACGTCCAGCGGGTTGTCCGGGGCATACAGGGCCGTCACGTCCTGGCTGCGGAACGCCTGGACAGTGCCATTCTGGCCGGCGCGGGAAATCGAACGCGCCGCACGGGCTGCCGAAGTCAGAGCCTCGAGGTTGATCGCGTTGCTGTAAGCGAAACCGGTTTTCTCACCCGACTGGGCACGCACGCCCACGCCCTGGTCAAGGTTGAAGCTGCCCTCTTTGACAATGCCGTCCTCCAGCGCCCAGGTTTCCGAGATCTGGCCCTGGAAGTACAGGTCGGCGGCGTCGATGCCCGGCCCGGCCAACTCGCCCAGTACAGCCTGCAGGCTGTCCAGGGTCAGTCCGCCTGGGGCCAGGAGCTGCTCGCTGACGGTGGATAACATCTGGCTCATAGTCACTCCGAGGTGTGCGCAGGCCGCAAGGCGTCCTGCGAAAAAAAGCGCCGGTGCGAGGCAACCGGCATGCGCGCCCGAATGGACGCTTGTTCATCACTGTCGCGCTCGGCGAGCAATACCGCTTCGCCCTGCGCCTGTTCGGCGACGATCTGCCCCCAGGGGTCGACGATCGCCGCGTGCCCATAGGTCTCCCGCGGGCCTGGATGGGTACCGCCCTGCGCTGCGGCCAGCACATAGCACTGTGTTTCGATCGCCCGGGCACGAATCAGCACTTCCCAGTGCGCCGCGCCTGTGACCGCAGTAAATGCCGCAGGTGCCGTAATCAGTTGCGCGCCGGCACTGCGCAGCGCGCTGTACAGTTCCGGGAAACGCAGGTCGTAGCAGACGCTCAAGCCAAGGCGACCTGCCGGCGTGTCGGCCACCACCACTTGCGCGCCATGGGCATAGTCGTCGGATTCACGATAACGGCCGCGGTTATCGGCCACATCCACGTCGAACAGGTGCAGCTTGTCGTAGCGCGCCACCACCTCGCCGTGCTCGTCGATCAAAAGCGAGCAGGCATGCGCCTTGGCATCAGGCTGATCGGCAGGTGGCAGCGGCAAGGTGCCGGCAACAATCCATAATCTGAGGTCGCGGGCCGTGCGTTTCAACCAGGGCAGTATCGGCCCCTCACCCAGCGCCTCGGCCCGGCCGAGCGCAGCGGCGTCCTTGCGCCCCATGGCGGCAAAATTTTCTGGTAGCACCGCCAACCTCGCCCCGCCGAATGCCGCCTGTTCCAGCAAGGCACCCGCACGCTGCAAGTTGGCCAGCACATCGTCCTGGCTGACCATCTGGATGACCGCTACCTTCATGGGCACTCCTGGCACTACTTGTTGAACGGTTTCACAAAGGTGATTCTAGGCTCTTTCCACGGCCCTTCGATGCGATAGTGCACGCTGGCAAAGCGCGATACCCGGTCACCGATCAGGCGATCGACCAGAAACAGCGCCCCACCGACCGCCGGTGCGCCGACGATCAGCGCGGCCAGCGGCAGGTTGTTGGTCACTGGCAGGGAGACCTGCAGGTTGGCGTCGACCCGGTCGCGAACGAGGTCCAGCGTACCGTCGAGCTCGAAGTTGCTCGAAGGCCCGGTCACGCTGATCGGCTCGCGGGTCACGTAGACGCCGTCACTGGCTACCAGCAAGCCTTTTACCCGGTCATAGGCCAGGCCCTTGTCGAACAGGTCGGAGAAGTCCAGGCGCAGACGCCGGCCGATGGAGTTGAAGTTGAGCAGGCCGAACACCCGCAAGGCTTGAGCGCCGCCCTCCACTTCGACGAACTGCCCTGTGCGCAATGCCGCATCCATGCTGCCCGAGAAACGGTTTAGGCCGACCCAGGCTGGCGAACCGGGCCAGCGGCCATCCACATCCAGACGGAAGTCACGACTGGTCACGGTAGGCGCGAAGCCCCAGGCCTTGAGCACGTCGGCCAGGTTCTTGCCATCCAGGCGGCCCTTGTACCAACTGCTGGTGGCGCCGCTGTCACCTTCCCAGCCGCCCCGGCCGTCGATGTGCAGGCCTTTGAAGACGAGGTCGATATCCTGAGCTGCCACCCCTCGAGCGGTCGGGCGCAGCTTCAGCGCCAGGTTGCCGTACAGGTCGTCGCCGCGGTACAGCTTGTCGATGGTCAGGTCCAGTGCCGGTACCTTGCGTGGGTCGAACGAGGCCAGCGGGTCAGGGCCTTCCTCGGCCTGTGCTTGCGCCGGGTCCGCTGGTGGCAGGCGCAAGGTCTGCAGGCGCACGGTCATCGGTGCGCCCTTGGCATCGGGTAAACGTGCATTGCCGATGACTTCCTTGCTGTCCAGGCGCAGATCCCACGCTGGGCCTCCCCGGGCCAGACGCACGACCGCCTGGTTCAGGTCCATGCCAAGGGCCTTCAACTGGCCGATGCTCAGGTCTACGCTCTGCAGAGTCTGCCGGGCACTTGCGCCAGGGTCGTCGCCACTCATCTGCGTCATCTGCGCCTGCCAGGGCGCCAGGTCCAGGCTCTCGAGGCGCCCCCGTACACGCAGGCCCTGCCCAGCTGGCACCTGCGCCTGCCCTGCCCCCAGCAGCAGTTCGCCGCGACCTTGCGCCAGGTTTTGGCTGGGCGCGGCATAGGCAAAGCGGGCAAGGTCGGCGTAGGCAGCATCCAGACGCCGCTCAGGCCCCTGCAGGCTCATGCTGAATCGGCTCTCACGGGTATCTGCTGCGGCCTTGCCGAACGGCGCAGGCAAATCGATTGCAAGGCCTTTGAGCGACGAATTCACGCTCAGACTGTTGTCGCGGCTGCCAAGGTTGAGTTGCAATTGATAGGGCAGGTCACCGGACGCCGGCAAGGGCTGCTTGAACTGCAGCCAGTCGGTCAAGGCCCGGAGCGCCACGTGGCCATTCGCGCTGATACGCGTCTGCATCTGCCCAGGCTGGCCCCCGGCGGTTATCTGCGCGGTCACCGGCTTGCCAAATGCCTGCAGGGCGATGTTCTTCCCGCTCAGCCCCTTGTCGAGATCGAAACTGAAATCGCCCTTGAGTCGGCTCAGCTCCAGGCTTGGCGGCGCAACCTTGAGGCGTGCATCGGAGGTGGCAAAGTCGACCTGTACCTTCGGGCGTTGTCCTCGGGCCAGGGGGATGTCGAGCTTGAGCTTGCCCTTGAGCGGCCCCTCGCCCTCCCATCCTGCGAAAATTTCGCCCGTGCCGATAGGCGCTTCCTTGAGAATCCTCAGACCATCGCCGAGGCTGCCGTCGAAATTGCCATCAAGGTACAGGCGGCTTTGCTCGGCACCCTCCACATGGGGAATGTTGACACTGACGTCACTTACCTGGGTGTCCAGCAACAGGCCTTTATGGGCCTTGATGCGCACGCCACTGTCCTCGATCAGCACATCGCCATCGACGTTTTGCACCTGTGGCCAGCCAGGCTGGAAGTTCAGGGCGGCGTCGTGCACCTTGAAGAACAGGCTGATGCTGCGCGATTCGGGGCTGGCACCGTGGTTCAGCGAACCTTGGTACTGGAAGTAGCCTTCATCGACGTTGCCCTTGACGATGGCACTGCGCAGCCACTCATCGAGCGCCGGGCTGAGCACTTCAGGCAGGTATTTGGCGGTGTAGCGCCCATCGCCCTCGGTAAGGCCTACGCGCAGGTCCATATAGCTCTCGCTGCCTTCATTGAACAGCAGGCGAATCAGGAAATCCCCGGCGATCTTGCCCTCTTCGCCCAGCACTTTCAGGTAGGGGGCAGCCAAGGTAAAACCCTCTTTGTCGAGGGTATAGGTCAAACGGGCGTTGGCTTTCTGATAATGCCAAGGTTTGGCGAAGATCGGATACAGATGCAACATGAAAGCGTCGGTATCCAGGCGCAGCTCGCCATGGCCCAGGTCTCCGCTGATGCTGCCGCTGACATTGCCGGCAGCGGGTGCGCCGTGGTAGGCGTCAAAACCCACTTTTTCCAGATTGGCAGCGAACTGCAGCCGTTGATCACCCTCGGCCTTGGGCCGCAAGTCGAGGCGCAAGTTGCGCACGGCACCGGTCACATTCAGCGCATCGACCGCAGTCATGAATTTTTCAGGCAGTGGCGCCAGTGCATCTATCAAAGGCGTCAGCGGCGCAAGGTCAAGGCGGTCGGCCTGTACCTGCCAGCTTTCCCCACCGGGTTGCTCACCTGCGCGCTGACGCACCTGCAGCTTCGACTCCCAGCGAGCCTTGCCGATGTTGGCAGCCAGTGAATCGACAACCACATCGAACCCTTGCTCGCGACGCTGGAACCAGGCCGAGACCGCCAGGTTATCCAGTGTCACCGCCTGGCGCTGGGCATAGGCGCCGCGCAACTGAGGGGCATTGAGGCGGACCACCGCCTGCTGCAACCGGCCCTCGCCCCAGTCAACCCAGAACTCACCACCGGCGCGCAGGGCTTGGGCCTGCCACTGGCCGAGCAGGCGTGGCGGCAGCCAACGCGCCCAGTCGCTCTGCGGCAGGCTCAGGTAAACCTCTGCCTTACCATCGCGCCAGGCCTGGGGCGTTACCCGGCTGCGCAGGTTCAGTGCCAACGGCTGGCCATCAGGCAGGGTCGCACGCAGGTCCAGCGCCTGGCGTGAAGCGCCGGCCTGCAGGCCAAGGCTGACATAGGTAAGAGTCAACGGGTCACGCTGCCAGGGCTGCAGGGTGACCTGGCTGTCGAATACGTCGATACGGCCCAACTGTTGCAGACGCTGCAGCACCTCGGCCGGGTCCAGCGGCGCGTCGTCCTTTTGTGGTAAGCCTTCAAGCGCCCAACCGCCCTGCTCGTTCTCACGCAGGATCAGTTGCAGGCCCGCCAACTGGATATGCGCCAGGCGTACTTCGCGGGCAGTGAGGCTGGCCCAGAGGTCCGGCACCAGCTTGACGTCATCCAGGCGCAACGCCGAAGCGCCCTCGCCCAACTGCAGGTCACGAACCCGCAGCACCGGCGCCAGGCCACTCCAGCGCCCTTCAAGCGCCCCCACATGCACCGGCATGCCCAACGCCTGCTCGGCCTTGCTTTCAAGGTCGGCGCGGTACTCGGCCACCAGTGGCACCAGCTCCCGGCCGAGGCTGACATAGAGCGCCACCAACACAGCCAGCAGGGCGCAGATGCCCAGCCCCCAACGGGTCAAGGCGACAAGAACGCGGGTCAGACGTCCCATGGCCAAGGCCCTCCAGGTCGTTTATCCATGATGGCTCGAAGCAGCGGTTTTGCCAGCCCGAGCACCTTGGGCTGGGTATCAGAAAGCCTCAGAGCAGCACCACATCGTACTGCTCCTGCGAGTACATCGACTCGACCTGGAAGCGAATGGTTCGACCGATGAACGTTTCCAGCTCGGCCACGTTGCCGGACTCTTCATCGAGCAGGCGGTCGACCACCTTCTGGTTGGCCAGCACCCGATAGCCTTCTGCCTGATAGGCGCGGGCTTCACGAAGTATCTCGCGGAAAATTTCGTAACAGATAGTTTCCGGGGTTTTCAGCTTGCCACGCCCCTGGCAGGCGGTGCACGGTTCGCACAGCACCTGCTCCAGGCTCTCACGCGTGCGCTTGCGGGTCATCTGTACCAGGCCCAGCTCGGTGATGCCGATGATGTTGGTCTTGGCATGGTCACGTTCGAGCTGTTTCTCCAGCGTACGCAGCACCTGGCGTTGATGGTCCTCATCCTCCATGTCGATGAAGTCGATGATGATGATCCCGCCAATGTTGCGCAGGCGCAGCTGCCGGGCGATTGCCGTGGCCGCTTCGAGGTTGGTCTTGAAAATGGTCTCTTCGAGGTTGCGGTGGCCAACGAAGGCGCCGGTGTTGACATCGATGGTAGTCATTGCCTCGGCGGGGTCGACCACCAGATAGCCGCCGGACTTGAGCGGCACCTTGCGATCCAGTGCGCGCTGGATTTCGTCCTCGACGCCGTACAGGTCGAAGATCGGCCGCTCACCCGGGTAGTGCTCCAGGCGGTCGGCGATCTCCGGCATCAGTTCGGCAACGAACTGCGTGGTTTTCTGGAAGGTTTCCCGGGAGTCGATGCGAATCTTCTCGATCTTGGGGTTGACCAGGTCACGCAGTGTGCGCAAGGCCAGGCCAAGATCCTCGTAGATGACCGTCGGCGCGCCGCAGGTCTGGATCTGGCTGCCAATCTGCTCCCACAGGCGGCGCAGGTAGCGGATGTCCTGCAGGATCTCTTCGGCCCGTGCGCCCTCGGCAGCAGTGCGCAGGATGAAACCGCCGGCGTTCTTGATGTCTTCGCTGTCCATGCAGTCACTGACCACCTGCTTGAGGCGATCACGTTCGGCTTCGTCTTCGATCTTCAGGGAAATGCCGACATGGCTGCTGCGCGGCATGTACACCAGGTAACGCGACGGTATGGACAGCTGGGTGGTCAGCCGTGCGCCCTTGCTACCGATGGGGTCCTTGGTCACCTGCACCACCAGGGCCTGGCCCTCGTGTACCAGTGCGGTGATGGTCTCCACGGCAGAACCTTCGCGCTGGGAAATCTCCGAGGCATGAATGAACGCGGCGCGCTCCAGGCCGATATCGACGAACGCCGCCTGCATGCCTGGCAGCACCCGCACCACTTTGCCCTTGTAGATATTGCCGACGATGCCGCGACGCTGGGTGCGCTCGACGTGCACTTCCTGCAGCACCCCGTTTTCCACCACCGCCACACGCGACTCCATCGGGGTGATGTTGATCAGGATCTCTTCACTCATGGCAGGCTCTCGTCAAAGGTCTTCGGTAATCATGGATCGCGGGCGCCGGGCTGGCTACTGCTGCTTTGTTACCTCAGGAGAAAGCGCCGGCACCTGCCAGCAGGCGATACCGAATTGGGCGAGCAGCTCGGCCGTCTCGCTCAGGGGCAGGCCGACTACCGCCGAATAGCTGCCCTGAAGGCCGGTCACGAATACCGCCCCCAAGCCCTGGATGGCATAACCGCCAGCTTTATCCACTGGCTCGCCACTGGCCCAATAGCGCTGTGCTTCTTGCGGGTCGATGGCGCGAAAACATACGTTGCTGGTGACGCAGACACTCAGGCAGCACTGGCCATCGCTCAGCGCCACCGCCGTCAACACCTGATGTTCGCGCCCTGCCAGGTCGGCCAGCTTGGCCAAGGCATCTTCACGGTTTTCCGGCTTGCCGAGAATACGACCATCGAGCACCACCGCAGTGTCTGCGCCGAGCACCACGGCCGGGCCGGCAAGACTGGCAAGGCCAGCCTCGGCCTTGCTCCGGGCCAGGCGTTCGACATACGCCACGGCGCTTTCGTCTGGCAGCGGGGTTTCATCGATGGGGGCGCTGGTGACGGTGAACGGCACGCCGATCTGGGCCAGCAATTCACGACGACGGGGCGAGCCGGAGGCCAGGTAAAGTGGTTTCATGCAGACATCTCCCTGTCGGTGGCGGCGGCGCCGTCAGTTGATATGCAAACGCCGGCGCAGATCACGCAGGGCGAAGCTGATCCACGGCCAGAGCAAGGCGCTGATGACCGCCGACCAGACCAGCGCCAGCGTCGGCAAACGGTTGCCGGTGAGCGCACTGAGCCACAACTGGATCAGCTGGGCGATACCGAAGATCACCAGGATTACCAGGCTCTGCTGCCACATGGGGAACATGCGCAGACGCTGCTGCAGCGACAGCACCAGGAAGGTGATCAGGGTCAGGACCAGGGCATTCTGCCCGAGCAGCGTGCCGTACAGCACGTCCTCGGCCAGGCCCAGCACGAACGCAGTGGTCATGCCGACCTTGTTCGGGACCATGAGCGTCCAGAACGACACCAGCATCGCCAGCCACATGGGGCGGAACACCTCGAGAAACGGTGGCATGGGCGAGACGCTGAGTAGCAGGCCAATGGCGAAGGTCAGCCAGATGACCCACCCGTGGTTACGGCGCGTTTTGGCCATCATTGCCTCCGAGGCTGGGCAGGTGCCGCAGGCGCTGCGGCAGGGCTGGCGGGTGCCGGGGCAGGTACTGAAGCGGCCGGGGCCGGTACCGCTGTGGCAGGTACCGCGGGCGTGGCCGGGGCCGGCGCTGCCACTGCCGCTGCAGGCGTGCCGGGGGCAGCCTGTTCGCCACTGGCACCAGGCTGAGCAGGGTTCGCTGCGCCCTTGCGGTCCGCCTCTTCCTGGGCGAGCGCCGCGTCGGTGGCACGCTGCTCCGGAGAACGCCGGTCGCTGAACACCAGCAGCATGTAGCGGCTGCGGTTGAGTGCGGCGGTAGGAATGGCGCGAACGATGGCGAACGGCTGGCCGGAGTCATGGATCACTTCGTTGACCGTGGCCACCGGGTAGCCGGCCGGGAAGCGCTGGCCCATGCCGGAGCTCACCAGCAAGTCGCCTTCCTTGATGTCAGCCGTGTCGGCAACATGACGCAGCTCCAGACGCTCCGGGTTGCCAGTACCGCTGGCAATCGCGCGCAGGCCGTTACGGTTGACCTGTACCGGGATGCTGTGGGTGGTGTCGGTCAGCAGCAACACTCGTGCGGTGTAGGGCATCAGCTCTACCACCTGGCCCATCAGGCCGCGGGCATCGAGCACCGGCTGGCCAAGGAACACACCGTCGCGCTCGCCTTTGTTGATCAGGATACGGTGGGTGAACGGGTTGGGGTCGACGCCGATCAGCTCAGCCACCTCGACCTTCTCGTTGACCAGTGCAGAAGAGTTGAGCAACTCGCGCAGGCGCACGTTCTGCTCGGTCAGGGCCGCCAGCTTCTGCAGGCGCCCCTGCAGCAGCAGGGCTTCGGTCTTGAGTTTCTCGTTTTCCGCGATCAGTTCGTTACGGCTGCCGAACTGGCCCGCCACGCCTTGCCACATCCGCTGAGGCAAGTCGGTGATCCAGTACGATTCCATCAGTACCAGGCCCATCTGGCTGCGCACGGGCTTGAGCAGGTCAAAGCGCGCATCGACCACCATCAGCGCGACCGAAAGCACCACCAGTACGAGCAGGCGCACGCCCAGCGAAGGGCCCTTGGAGAAAAGCGGTTTAATGGGCCGTTCCTCGTGGACGACTCAGGAAGTCATTGGACATGGGACAACGCACCAGCCTGGTTGCGGGTTGACGGAAGCGGCGCCCCAACGGACGCCAGCCCAACGCATACAGGTAGCACTGCGCGTGCCACCTGTAAACCGGGCGCTCGATCACTCGCTGGAGAGCAGGTCCATCGCGTGCTTGTCCATCATCTCCAGTGCACGACCGCCGCCACGGGCCACGCAGGTCAGCGGGTCCTCGGCAACGATCACCGGCAAGCCGGTTTCCTGGGCCAGCAGCTTGTCGAGGTCGCGCAGCAGCGCGCCACCACCGGTCAGCACCAGGCCACGCTCGGCGATGTCGGAGGCCAGCTCCGGCGGAGACTGCTCCAGGGCGCTTTTTACGGCCTGAACGATGGTCGCCAGCGACTCCTGCAGGGCTTCGAGCACTTCGTTGGAGTTCAGGGTGAAGGCACGTGGCACGCCTTCGGCCAGGTTGCGGCCGCGCACGTCGACTTCACGCACTTCGCCGCCCGGGTAGGCGGTACCGATTTCCTGCTTGATGCGTTCGGCAGTGGATTCGCCGATCAGGCTGCCGTAGTTGCGGCGCACATAGGTGACGATGGCCTCGTCGAAGCGGTCGCCGCCAACGCGGACAGACTCGGCGTAGACCACGCCATTGAGCGAGATCAGGGCGATTTCAGTGGTACCACCACCGATATCGACGACCATCGAGCCACGGGCTTCTTCGACCGGCAGGCCCGCACCGATGGCAGCGGCCATTGGTTCTTCGATCAGGAACACTTCACGGGCACCGGCACCCAGAGCCGATTCGCGAATGGCGCGGCGCTCTACCTGGGTCGACTTGCACGGCACGCAGATCAGCACGCGAGGGCTGGGCTGCAGGAAGCTGTTTTCGTGAACCTTGTTGATGAAGTACTGCAACATTTTTTCACAAACGCTGAAGTCGGCGATGACGCCGTCCTTCATCGGACGAATGGCAGCAATGTTGCCGGGCGTACGGCCCAGCATGCGTTTGGCTTCGGTACCGACGGCGACGACGCTTTTCTGGTTGCCGTGGGTACGGATGGCAACTACCGAGGGCTCATTCAGGACGATACCGCGCTCACGCACGTAGATAAGGGTGTTGGCAGTACCCAGGTCGATGGAGAGATCGCTGGAAAACATGCCACGCAGTTTCTTGAACATGGGAAAGTGACCCTGGGGAAAGCGTGGGTAAAAAAGTGCGGCAAACTCTAACAATGGCAGGGATTTTGGGCAAGGAGCCAATATGTTAAATTGGTCGTTTTTCCGAGCACGCCAGCAGATGATCGCGGCCGTATGACCGCCAGAATGCCGACATGTTCCTCATCACGGACCTTATTCCGTTCTTTGTTTCCCCTGGAGATACCCATGGCGCTTGAACGCTGCGACGTGGAAAAGATCGCCCATCTGGCCCGCCTGGGCCTGAATGAAGGCGAACTGCCACGCATTACCGATGCACTGAACAGCATTCTCGGGCTGGTCGACCAGATGCAAGCGGTCGACACCACCGGCATCGAGCCCCTGGCCCACCCCCTGGAGGCCAGCCAGCGCCTGCGTCCCGACCAGGTCACCGAAAGCAACCAGCGCGATGCCTACCAAGCCATCGCACCAAAGACCGAAAGCGGTCTGTACCTGGTTCCCAAAGTCATCGAGTAAGGGATAGTGCCTGCCATGCATCAATTGACCCTGGCCGAGATCGCCCGCGGGCTCGCCGACAAGTCGTTTTCCTCCGAAGAGCTGACCGGCGCCCTGCTGGCGCGCATCCAGCAGCTCGACCCGCAACTCAACAGCTTCATCAGCGTCACCGAGGAGCTGGCCCTGGGCCAGGCCCGTGCCGCCGACGCCCGTCGCGCCGCCGGTGAGACCGGCGCACTGCTGGGCGCCCCTATCGCCCACAAGGACCTGTTCTGCACCAACGGCGTACGCACCAGCTGCGGCTCGAAGATGCTCGACAACTTCAAGGCGCCGTATGACGCCACCGTGGTCGCCAAGCTGGCCGAGGCCGGCATGGTCACCCTGGGCAAGACCAACATGGACGAATTCGCCATGGGGTCTGCCAACGAATCCAGCCACTATGGCGCGGTGAAAAACCCCTGGAACCTCGAGCACGTGCCAGGCGGCTCGTCCGGCGGCTCCGCTGCGGCCGTGGCTGCCCGCCTGCTGCCGGCGACCACCGGCACCGATACCGGCGGCTCGATCCGACAGCCGGCAGCACTGACCAACCTCACAGGCCTAAAACCGACGTACGGTCGCGTTTCGCGCTGGGGCATGATCGCCTATGCCTCCAGCCTCGACCAGGGTGGCCCTCTGGCCCGCACCGCCGAAGACTGCGCGCTGCTGCTGCAAGGCATGGCCGGTTTCGACGCCAAGGACTCCACCAGCATTGACGAGCCGGTGCCGGACTACAGCGCCAACCTGAATGCCTCGCTGCAAGGCCTGCGCATCGGCCTGCCGAAAGAGTACTTCGGCGCCGGCCTCGACCCGCGCATCGCCGAACTGGTCCAGGCCAGCGTCAAGGAGCTGGAAAAGCTCGGCGCAGTGGTCAAGGAAATCAGCCTGCCGAACATGCAGCACGCAATCCCTGCGTACTACGTGATCGCGCCGGCCGAAGCCTCTTCCAACCTGTCGCGATTCGACGGCGTGCGCTTCGGCTACCGCTGCGACGCCCCCAAAGACCTGACCGATCTGTACAAGCGCTCCCGTGGCGAAGGCTTCGGTGCCGAAGTCCAGCGCCGCATCATGGTCGGCACCTACGCCCTGTCGGCTGGCTACTACGACGCCTACTACGTCAAGGCGCAGCAGATCCGCCGCCTGATCAAGAACGACTTCATGGCCGCCTTCGAAGGCGTCGACCTGATCCTTGGCCCGACCACGCCCAACCCGGCCTGGAAGCTCGGCGCCAAGAGCAGCGACCCGGTCGCTGCATACCTTGAAGACGTCTACACCATCACCGCCAACCTGGCGGGCCTGCCGGGCCTGTCGATGCCAGCCGGCTTCGTCGATGGCCTGCCGGTCGGCGTACAGCTGCTGGCCCCGTACTTCCAGGAAGGCCGCCTGCTCAATGTCGCGCACCGCTACCAGCAGGTCACCGACTGGCACACCCGCGCCCCCAACGGCTTCTAAGGAATTCACACATGCAATGGGAAGTTGTGATCGGGCTGGAAATCCATACCCAGCTGGCCACCCAGTCGAAGATCTTTTCCGGCAGCGCCACCACCTTCGGCTCCGAGCCGAACACCCAGGCGAGCCTGGTTGACCTTGGCATGCCCGGCGTACTGCCGGTGCTGAACCAGGAAGCCGTGCGCATGGCCTGCATGTTCGGCCTGGCGATCGATGCCCAGATCGGCAAGCGCAACGTGTTCGCGCGCAAGAACTACTTCTACCCCGACCTGCCCAAGGGCTATCAGATCAGCCAGATGGACTTGCCGATCGTCGGCAAGGGCCACCTGGACATCGCCCTGGAAGACGGCACCATCAAGCGCATCGGCGTAACCCGCGCGCACCTGGAAGAAGACGCCGGCAAGAGCCTGCACGAAGACTTCAGCGGCTCCACCGGTATCGACCTGAACCGTGCCGGCACCCCGCT
This sequence comes from Pseudomonas sp. p106, assembly GCF_003936645.1. Lineage (NCBI taxonomy): Bacteria > Pseudomonadati > Pseudomonadota > Gammaproteobacteria > Pseudomonadales > Pseudomonadaceae > Pseudomonas > Pseudomonas sp. p106. The sequence continues at coordinate 300,220 of NZ_RHQR01000003.1, read as the reverse complement.
GCTGGAAATCGTATCCGAACCGGACATGCGCAGCGCCAAGGAGGCCGTGGCCTACGTCAAGGCGATCCACGCGCTGGTGCGCTACCTGGGCATCTGCGACGGCAACATGGCTGAAGGCTCGCTGCGCTGCGACTGCAACGTCTCGATCCGGCCCAAAGGCCAGGCCGAGTTCGGCACCCGCTGCGAGATCAAGAACGTCAACTCGTTCCGCTTCATCGAGCGCGCGATCAACAGCGAAATCCAGCGCCAGATCGACCTGATCGAAGATGGCGGCAAGGTGGTTCAGGAAACCCGCCTGTACGACCCGAACAAGGACGAGACCCGCTCCATGCGCAGCAAGGAGGAAGCCAACGACTACCGTTACTTCCCCGACCCGGACCTGCTGCCGGTGGTGATCGAGGACAGTTTCCTCGAAACCATCCGTGCCGGTTTGCCGGAGCTGCCACCGCAGAAGGTCGAGCGCTTCCAGAGCCAGTATGGCCTGTCGGCCTACGACGCCAACGTGCTGGCCTCCAGCCGTGAACAGGCGGACTACTTCGAGCAGGTGGTGAAGATTGGCGGCGACGCCAAACTGGCAGCCAACTGGGTCATGGTCGAACTGGGCAGCCTGCTGAACAAGCTGGGTATCGAGATCGACCAGGCACCGGTCAGTGCCGAGCAGCTCGGTGGCATGCTGCTGCGTATCCGCGACAACACCATCAGCGGCAAGATCGCCAAGACCGTGTTCGAGGCCATGGCCGCCGGTGAAGGCGATGCCGACAGCATCATCGAGAGCAAAGGCCTGAAACAGGTCACCGATACCGGCGCGATCGACAAGATGCTCGATGAAGTGCTTGCTGCCAACGCCGAGCAGGTCGAACAGTACCGCGCCGCCGATGAAGCCAAGCGCGGCAAGATGTTCGGCTTCTTCGTCGGCCAGGCGATGAAAGCCTCCAAGGGCAAGGCCAACCCGGGGCAAGTGAACCAATTGCTCAAGGCCAAGCTCGAAGGGTGAGCTTTGTAGGAGCGGCCTCGTGTCGCGAAAGGGCTGCAAAGCAGCCCCAAAGGCTTATGCAGTGACCTGGCCATGGGGCCGCGCTGCGGCCCTTTCGCGACACAAGGCGGCTCCTACAGCCACCGCGCCGCCAAGCGCGCCCAATGGCAGCACCGGAGCATCACCTTGCTAAAAAGATCCATCGCCACCCTGGCCCTGTTTTCCCTGTTGGCCGGCTGCGCCAGCCACGACATCGACCCCCGTGGTTACAACCAGACCGGCACCGCCTCCTATTACGGCGCCCGCCACCACGGCAAACGCACCGCCAGCGGCGAAGCCTTCAACCAGCACGGCCTGACCGCCGCGCATCGCAGCCTGCCCTTCGGCACCCGGGTACTGGTCACCAACCTCGCCAACCAACGCAGCGTGGTGGTCCGCATCAACGACCGCGGCCCGCACACACGCGGCCGGCTGATCGACCTGTCGCGCGCTGCAGCAGAAAAAATCGGCATGATCCGTAGCGGAACGGCGCGCGTGCGGGTACAAGGTCTAAGCGACTGACGCAACGGAGTTCCAACCATTTTCGACCTGGCCACCCTCCCCACCTTCAGCCTCCTGCAACTGGGCATAGCCTTGCTGTTGCTGGTGGCCGGCGCCGAACTGCTGGTGCGAGCCGCCCTTCGCCTGGCACAGCGTGTACACGTACGGCCGCTGATCATTGGCCTGAGCCTGGTGGCATTCGGCAGTACGGCGCCACAGCTGACCGTCAGCCTGCAGGCCGCCTATCAGGGCGCGCCCGATGTGGCCGTGGGCAGCGTGATCGGCAGTAACATCTTCAATGTTCTGGTGATCCTTGGCCTGGCTGCATTGATCATCCCGCTACGCGTGTCCCGCCAACTGGTGCGCCTGGACATTCCACTGATGATCCTCGCCAGCGCACTGGTCTATGCGCTGGCCGCCAACGGCCATCTGGGGCGCGTGGAAGGGCTGGTGCTGCTATCAGGCCTCGTGGGGTATCTGGTCATGCTCTGGCACCAGTCGCGCCACTATGCCCGCACCTACCCTGCACCGCGTGCGCTGGCCAGCAGCGCCGGGCGCTTCTGGACCGGCACACTGCTGCAGGTGGCGTTCGGCTTCGGCCTGCTCAGCCTGGCCGGCCACTTGCTGCTGGAAGCGGCGGTCGAAGTCGCGACCGACCTGGGCTTGTCTGAACGCATCATCGGCTTGACCGTTGTCGCGGTGTGCACGTCACTGCCCGAACTGGCTGCGGCGCTGATTGCCGCCCTGCGAGGGGAACGGGAGATCGCCGTGGGCACGGTGATCGGCAGCAACCTGTTCAATCTGCTGGCGGTGCTAGGCCTGACCGCACTGACCACACCCGAGCCGCTGACCATATCGCCAAACGCACTGGGCTTCGACCTACCGGTAATGCTCGGCGTCGCGGCGCTGAGCCTGCCAGTGTTCTACTCCGGGTACCGGATTACCCGGGCCGAAGGGCTGGTATTACTTGGCCTTTACCTGGTCTACGGGCTGCACGTGGTGGCGTTCACCATCGGCATGCCGCTGGCCGGCCGCCTGGAACGGCTGATGCTCTTCTACGTTCTGCCAGTGCTCGGCCTGGTGCTGTTGTACACCACTGTGAGGGCCTGGCGGCGGCAGCACTAACGGCGGGAAGGTGGTGTCGCGACGAAGTGCATGGCTTGGGTGGCGCGCCGCACCACTCAAGACATGCACCCTGACTCAAGCCTGCCGGGCTTTCTTCAACCGGAACGCTACCCAAAGCAGCGCAATCCACCCGGGTATCAGCATCACCGAAATACGAATCGGCGGGGTCAGGTACATCACCACCAGAATCAGCACGATAAATGCCAGGCACAGGTAGTTGGTGAACGGGTGCCCCCAGCTCTGGTAGAACGGCTGGATACCTGCCGCCAGCTTGGCCTTGCGGAACTTCAGGTGGGTAATGCTGATGCTCGCCCAGTTGATCACCAGCGCCGACACCGCCAGCGCCATCAGCAGGCCGAATGCATCACCCGGCATCAGGTAGTTGATCACCACGCACATGCCCGTAGCGAAAGCCGACACGCCCAACGCAGTCAGTGGCACACCGCTGCGGCTGACCTTGAGCAGCTGGCGTGGTGCGTCGCCCTGGCTGGCCAGGCCGAACAACATACGGCTGTTGGCGTACACGCAACTGTTGTAGACCGACAGCGCAGCTGTCAGCACCACGATATTGAGAATGGTCGCCACCAGGTCGCTGTCCAGTTCGTGGAAGATCATCACGAACGGGCTGCCACCCTGCACGACCTTCTGCCACGGGTACAGCGACAACAGCACCGCCAGCGCACCGATGTAGAAAATCAGGATGCGGTAAACCACCTGGTTGGTTGCCTTGGGAATGCTCTGGCGCGGGTTGTCCGCTTCGGCGGCCGTGATGCCCACCAGCTCCAGGCCACCAAAGGAGAACATGATCACCGCCAGCGCCATCACCAGCCCGGTGACGCCATTGGGGAAAAACCCGCCGTATTGCCACAGGTTGGCCACACTGGCGTCCGGGCCGCCGTGGCCACTGCTCAGCAGCCACGCGCCGAAACCGATCATGCTGACGATGGCCACCACCTTGACCAGGGCGAACCAGAACTCCATCTCGCCATAGACCTTGACCTGGGTCAGGTTGATCAGGTTGATCACCACGAAGAAGATCGCCGCCGTGGCCCAGGTGGGAAACTCCGGCCACCAGTACTGCACATAGATGCCAACGGCGGTGAGCTCGGCCATACCCACGAGCACATACACCACCCAGTAGTTCCAGCCCGAGACGAAGCCTGCGAACTCACTCCAGTACTGGTGTGCGAAGTGGCTGAAACTGCCGGCTACCGGCTCTTCGACCACCATTTCGCCCAACTGGCGCATGATGAAGAAAGCCATCAGGCCAGCGATGGCATAGCCCAGCAAAACGGAGGGGCCCGCCAGCTGGATGGTCTGGGCGATACCCAGGAACAACCCGGTACCGATGGCACCGCCCAGCGCGATCAGCTGGATATGGCGATTCTTCAGCCCGCGCTGCAACCGCTCGGGCGTGCTCTGGTCTTGCATGAAGTGTCCTTAAGCTCAGTGAGGCAGTGTTTTTTGAGGTATGCAGTCAAGGATCTAGATCCATCCGCCCCACTGCAAGATGAAAATACCAATATTGGTGGTGATCGCCGCCATTAGCGTAGTGATCACGATGATCGATGCCGCCAGTTCGTGATTGCCGTTGGCTGCCCGTGCCATGACGTAACTGGCCGCCGCAGTGGGGCTGCCGATGTACAGGAACAGAATGCCCAGCTCGGCCCCGCGAAAACCGCAGAGCCAGGCACCGAGCGTGCCGAACAGCGGCAACCAGAGCATCTTCACCAGGCTGGCATCGATGGCCAACTTGCCGCTGTCGCGCAGGGCGTTGAGCGACAGGGTGCCACCGATACAGATCAGCGCCAGCGGCAGGGTCATCTGCGCGAGGTAGTCGCCCGAGGTGAGCAACCAGTTGGGCAGGGGTACCTGCCCGTAGGCCATGGGCGTGGCCAGTAGCACGCTGATGATCAGCGGGTTGCTGAAAATGCTCTTGCAGATGCTCCACGGGTCGGACTTCAGGTCCGGGCTGTATACCGCCAGCACTACGGCTGAAAGCGAGTTGTACAGGAGGATCACCAGGCCTGCGAGCACTGCCCCCAGCGAGATACCGTAGTCCCCGTAAAGGCTGGCGGCCAGGGCCAGGCCGATCACGCCGTTGTTGCCGCGAAACGCACCCTGGGTGTAGATGCCGCGGTCGGCCAGCGGGCTGCGCCAGATTGCCAGGCCCCAGGCCACGGCGAAGCCGACCAGCGTGGCAGCGACGAAATAGAGGATGACACCCGGTTTGATCGCCGTTGCCAGGTCGGCATGGTAGATGCCGAGGAACAACAGCGCAGGCATGCAGACGTTGAACACCAGTTGCGAGGCAACCCGGTTGAAATTGTCGTCGATCAGGTGAATGCGTTTGAGCAGCACGCCCAGGAACAGCATGGCGAAGACGGGCGCCGTGATGTTCAGCGTCTGGATAAGAAGGGCGAGCATGCGCTAGCGATCCTGAAGGGTTGCCGTTAGGGGGCTAATGATACGCCAACGCGTCAGGAGTTGCGGGGATCAGCCGCAATATAAAGAAATTTCTGTTAGGCCCTATCGCCGGCAAGCCGGCTCCCACTGGTCCCCATCAAGCCTGAATACTGTGGAGCACCTGTGGGCCGGCTTGCCGGCGATAGGGCCGGTACTGCCAGGATAAGTTCAGCGCCGCACAGGCCGTTTCTGCAGCTTGCGCTGCAACGTGCGCCGGTGCATGCCCAGCGCCCGCGCGGTAGCGGAGATATTGCCCTCGTGCTCGCTGAGCACGCGCTGGATGTGCTCCCACTGCAAGCGGTCCACCGACATGGGGTTTTCCGGCACCAACGTATCCAGGTCCGTATGCTCCGAGAGCAGTGCCGCCAGCACATCGTCGGCATCGGCCGGTTTGCACAGGTAGTTGCACGCCCCGCGCTTGACCGCCTCGACCGCCGTGGCAATGCTCGAGTAGCCGGTGAGGATCACCACGCGCATTTCCGGGTCCAGCTCCAGCAGCTTGGGCAGCAGCACCAGGCCGGAGTCGCCCTCCATTTTCAAGTCCAGCGTGGCGTAGTCCGGCAGATCATTCTGCGCCAGGACCAGGCCTTCCTCGGCGGAGCTTGCAGTGCTCACGCGGAAACCGCGACGGCTCATGGCACGGGCCATGACCCGCGTGAAGGTGGCATCGTCATCCACCAGCAGCAGGTGCGGCAGCTCTTCGCTTTCGACCTGGTTTTCTTCGCTCATCATTCATCTCCTCGCTTGCCATGGGGCAGGCGCAGTTCGGTCAGGGTGCCACCCTGCTCATGACTATAGAGTTTCACCGAACCGCCCGCACGGGTCACGCTGGCTTTGCTCAAGAACAGGCCCAGGCCGAAGCCTTTGCCTTTGGTGGTAATGAAGGGTTTGCCGATTGCTTCGGCAATGGCCGGCGGCACGCCGGGGCCATGGTCGCGGATGCTGATGACGATGTCCTGGGCGTCCCAGTCCAGGCGTACCTCCAGGTCGTCAGGGCACGCATCGGCGGCATTGTTCAACAAGTTCAGCAGCGCCTGGGTCAGGTCCGGTGGCGGGGTCAGGCGGGGCACCTGGCCGTCGCGCAGACGCTGGAAGCGGTAGCTGGCTTCCGGACGCATCAGGTGCCAACGGTTCAGCGCCTCATCGAGCCACTCGGTCACATCCTGCTCCACCATCGCCAGGCGGCGATTGGCTTCAGCGGCACGCACCAGTTGCTGCAGGGTTTCCTTGCACAGCTTGACCTGGTCCTGAAGGATCTGCAGGTCCTCCTGCAACAGCGGGTCGGCGTGGTCCTGGCGCATTTCGTTGAGCAGCACGCTCATGGTCGCCAGCGGCGTACCCAGCTCATGGGCGGCACCGGCGGCCTGGGTGGCCACGGCCAACAATTGTTCGTCGCGCAGGCTTTCTTCGCGCCGTTCGGAGCGCAGTTTTTCCTGGCGGCGCAGCTCTTCGGCCATGCGCGCGGCGAAGAAGGTGATCACCGCAGCCGCCAGCGCGATGCTCAACCACATGCCGTAGACCTGCATCTTGTCCCGCGCCATCGGCAGGCCTTCAAGCGGGTAGAACTGCACCAGCAACAGGCTGTAGGCGGTCAGGGCGATACCCGACAGGATCAGCGAGTAGAGCCAGGGCAAGGTCACGGCGGCAATGGCCAGCGGCACCAGGTAATAGGAGACGAAGGGGTTGGTCGAGCCGCCCGAGTAATAAAGCAGCGCGCTGTGGATCAGCAGGTCGCAGGCCAGCTGCAGCGCGTATTCCAGTTCGGTGACCGGCAGCGACAGGCGCAAGCGCAACGCGGTGAAGGCGCACAGCAGGGACGACAGAGCCAGGGTCGCGGCCAGGGAAAACCACGGCAGCGGCAGCAGTTCGGTCCAGTAGGCAACGCCCACCGAGCCTGCCTGAGCGGCCAGGACCAGAACGCGAATGACAGTCAGGCGCCAGAGGTTCTGGCGGGTAGCGGACAGCGGTTGTGCGGCGGCGAGCATGAGCTCTCCTGATGAGTGCTCCAGGACAATCGGCTGGAGTATACCGAAGGCGCGCGCCCAGCTGCAGCGATGCGGCAAAGCGCCACAGTTTGTCACAGCTTCATGATGGCACTTTTGAACCCACTACACTGATCCCGGTCTGATGGGCCATGCGTGGGATGGATGGCCAGAACCCACGCCTTTCATTGCCAAGGAGTATCACATGCCTAACCCTCGTCGCGGCGCTGCCCTGATCCTGTCCTGCGGCCTGCTCGCCAGCCTGCCGGCGCTGGCGGCTGATGAGCCGCGCTACAACCAGATATCGCTGCGTGCAGAAGTCAGCAAGGAAGTGCCCCGTGACCTGATGGTCGTGACCCTTTATAGCGAAGCGCAGAACACCGACCCGGGCAAGCTTGCCAAACAGATCACCGAAACCATGAACAAGGCCGTGCAGCAGGCCCGCCAGGTCAAGGACGTGAAAATCAGCCAGGGCAGCCGCAACAGCTACCCGGTCTACGACAGCAAGGGGCAGAAGATCACCGGCTGGCGCGAGCGTGCCGAAGTGCGCCTGGAAAGCGCCGACTTCCCGGCCCTCTCTCAGCTCAGTGCCGACCTGCTGCAAGACCTGAAGATGGGCGGCATGGACTTCTCCATCGCCCCGGCCACGCGCAAGGCCAGCGAAGACGCCTTGCTCAAGGATGCGGTCAATGCCTTCAAGGCCCGTGCGCAACTGGCCACCGAAGCCCTGGGTGGCAAGGGCTATAAAGTGGTCAGCCTGAACCTCAACAGCAGCGGCTACCCACGCCCCTATCTGCGCAGCGCGCCAATGGCCATGAAAGCCATGGGTGCCGACGAAGCAGCACCGGCGCCGGATATCGAGGCGGGTACCAGCGAAGTCAGCATGAACGCAGACGGCCTGATCGAAGTGCAGATGCCTTGATCAACGCAGGCGATACAAGGGGCGCATTGCGCCCCAGCAGCACAAATAGAGACATTTCCTACGCACTCAAATAGTGCTTCCTACAAATTCCCTCCCGCGAAACATCCCGAAAAAAGCCATCATTTTGCCCTCGCAAACGTTCAACTCCCTCGAAATTTATACATATGCGACATCCATGTACGCCCGTACTACTTTTCTGACGCCAACTATCCTTCGCAGTGTTGCATTGGGAACACACCCTGCATAAGTATCCGCAGGTCGGCTCACGAGGCCACCTCGAATCAGAAAAATGACAACAATGAGGCCACCATGCTCAAACACGCAGTCATTCCGTTCCTGCTCGGCGCAGGCTTGCTGACCGGCGCTCCGCTTGCCCACGCCGCGTCCAACCTGGTGTTCTGCTCCGAAGGCAGCCCCGCCGGCTTCGACCCGGGGCAATACACCACCGGAACCGACTTCGACGCCTCGGCCGAGACCGTGTTCAACCGCCTGACCCAGTTCGAACGTGGCGGCACCGCCGTTATCCCCGGCCTGGCGACCAAATGGGAGGTGTCCGACGACGGCAAGACCTACACCTTCCACCTGCGCGAAGGGGTCAAGTTCCACACCACCGATTACTTCAAGCCAAGCCGCGAATTCAACGCAGACGACGTGCTGTTCACCTTCAACCGCATGCTCGACAAGAATCACCCGTTCCGTAAGGCCTACCCCACTGAGTTCCCCTACTTCACCGACATGGGCATGGACAACAACATCGCCAAGGTGGAGAAGCTCGACGAGCACACCGTCAGGTTCACCCTCAACCAGGTGGACGCCGCGTTCATCCAGAACCTGGCGATGAGCTTTGCCTCCGTGCAGTCGGCCGAGTACGCCGACCAGTTGCTCAAAGAAGGCAAGGCTGCAGACATCAACCAGAAACCGATCGGCACCGGCCCGTTCGTGTTCAGCAAGTACCAGAAGGACGCCCAGATCCGCTTCAAGGGCAACAAGGATTACTGGAAACCCGAGGACGTGAAGATCGACAACCTGATCTTCGCCATCACCACCGACGCCTCGGTGCGCATGCAGAAGCTGAAGAAGAACGAGTGCCAGGTGACCTTGTTCCCGCGCCCTGCCGATATCGAGCCGCTCAAGGCCAACGACAAGCTGCAGATGCCGCACCAGGCCGGTTTCAACCTGGGCTACATCGCCTACAACGTGATGGACAAGCTCAAGGGCAGTGACCAACCCAACCCGTTGGCTCAACTGAAGGTGCGCCAGGCACTGGACATGGCCGTCGACAAGCAGAAGATCATCGAATCGGTCTACCAGGGCGCCGGCCAGCTCGCCGTCAATGCCATGCCGCCGACCCAGTGGTCCTACGACGAAAGCATCAAGGATGTGCCGTACGACCCGGAAAAGGCCAAGCAACTGCTCAAGGAAGCCGGGATCAAGGAAGGCACCGAAATCACCCTGTGGGCCATGCCGGTGCAACGCCCGTACAACCCCAACGCCAAGCTGATGGCCGAGATGCTGCAGGCTGACTGGGGCAAGGTCGGCATCAAGGCGAAAATCGTCAGTTACGAGTGGGGCGAGTACATCAAGCGTTCCAAAGGCGGCGAACAAGGCGCCATGCTGATCGGCTGGAGCGGCGACAACGGTGACCCGGACAACTGGCTAGGCACCCTGTATGGCTGCGATGCCATCGAAGGCAACAACTTCTCCAAGTGGTGCTACAAGCCCTACGACGACCTGATCAAGCAGGCCAAGGCCACTTCCGACCAGGCCAAGCGCACCGAGCTGTATAAACAGGCGCAGCATATCCTCAAAGATCAGGTACCGATCACGCCAATCGCCCACTCCACGGTCTACCAGCCGATGAGTGCCAAGGTGAAGGGCTTCAAGATCAGCCCGTTCGCACTGAACTCCTTCTACGGCGTCAGTGTGGAGAAATAGCACCGGGCACACGCACCACCCCTCGCCCACTTCCACCCTTCGAACTCCCCCCGGCGCTACCCGCGCCGGGGTTGGGGGCCCTGTTGCCGCATTTCGTATCCCGAAGCGGCAAAAACAGACGGAAAAAAGGATTTGCCATGCGCCACACCACACTGTTTTCCACGCTGCTCGCCGTGGGCCTGCTGAGCCAGGCATCAGCCCCTCAGGCCAGTAGCCTGGTGTTCTGCTCCGAGGGTAGCCCGGCCGGGTTCGACACAGCCCAATACACCAGTGCCACCGACAACGATGCGGCAGAACCGATCTACAACCGCCTGGTGGAATTTCAACGCGGCGGTACGGCAGTGCATCCCGCCCTGGCAACGAAGTGGGAAGTATCCGACGATGGCCTGCGCTACACCTTCCACCTGCGCGAGGGGGTGAAATTCCACGCCAACAAGGCATTCACCCCCAGCCGCGACTTCAACGCCGATGACGTGCTGTTCACCTTCAACCGCATGCTCGACCGCGAGCACCCGTTCCGCCAGGCCTACCCCACCGAGTTCCCCTACTTCGTCAGCATGGGCCTGGACAAGAACATCGTCGGTATCGAAAAGACCGGCACGATGACCGTGGTGTTCACCCTGAACAAGGTCGATGCCGCCTTCGTGCAAAACCTGGCGATGAGCTTCGCTTCGGTGCTTTCGGCTGAATATGCCGAGCATCTGATGGCGAGCGGGCGCCCCAGCGACATCAACCAGCAGCCTATCGGTACCGGCCCGTTCGTGTTCCAGCGCTACCAGAAAGATTCGCAGATCCGCTTCAAAGGCAACAAGGACTACTGGGCACCGGACGAGGTGAAACTCGACAACCTGGTATTTTCGATCAACACCGACCCCTCGGTGCGCATCCAGAAGCTGCGCCGCGGCGAATGCCAGGTCACCTTGCACCCACGCCCGGCCGACCTGCCAGCCCTCAAGCAGGACAGCAAGCTGCAGGTGCTGCAACAACCAGGCTTCAACCTCGGCTATATCGCTTACAACACCCAGCACCCGCCCTTCGACCGCCTGGAGGTACGCCAGGCCATGGACATGGCAGTGAACAAGCAGGCGATCCTGCAGGCGGTGTATCAGGACTCGGGGCAACGCGCAGTCAACGCCATGCCACCAACCCAATGGTCCTATGACGACAGCTTAAAGGACGCACCCTACGACCCTGAGCAGGCCCGCCAGCTGCTCAAGCAGGCCGGGGTCAAGGAAGGCACCGAAGTCACCCTGTGGGCCATGCCCGTGCAGCGCCCGTACAACCCCAACGCCAAGCTCATGGCCGAGATGCTTCAGGCCGACTGGAGCAAGCTGGGCTTGAAAGTGCGCATCGTCAGTTATGAATGGGGCGAATACCTCAAGCGCATGAAAAGCGGCGAGCACGACATCGCCCTGATCGGCTGGACCGGTGACAACGGCGACCCGGATAACTGGCTGGGCACCCTCTACAGCTGCGATGCCATCGGCAGCAACAACTACTCGCAGTGGTGCGACCGGCAGTACGACAGCCTGGTCAAGCAAGCCAAGCAGGTAACCGACCGCGAGCAGCGCACAGTGCTGTACCAGCAGGCCCAGCAACGCCTCAAACAGCAGGTGCCGATCACGCCGGTGGCGCACTCCACGGTGAACCAGCCGCTCAGCGTCAAGGTGGCCGGCTTCAAGGTGAGCCCCTTTGGCCGCAACGACTTTTCCGGAGTGAGCGTTGATTGAGCGTTAGCCGGTAGCGGCCCTCTCGCCGGCAAGCCGGCTCCTACAAAAATGGCACAAGCCTGGGGATCTTTATTGATTCCTGTGGGCGCCGGCTTGCCGGCGAAAGGGCCAGCACTGGCCACACACCTCCCCCTGATTGGCCCGGCAACCCCGGGCAACCCTGGCAACACCGCAACAACCCGGCCCACAAGGCCAGGCAATAACTAAAAGAACAGAAAGGGAGCTTTCATCTTGAGACTATTCACGTTCACCACACTGGCGTTATCCATCGCCACCTTCGCCGCCGTGGCCCAGGCCGACACCCAAAGCCAGGACTACGTCCCGTTCACCCTCAAAGGCACCAGCGAGCAGGATGAGGCCAAAGGTTTCATCGACGGCCAGAGCCTGTCCGGCAGCACCCGCAACTGGTACGCCCGCGAACGGGCCACCCGCGCGCCGTTGTTCAAGTACTACAAAAGCGACGGCACACGCCACGACAGCCACAGCCGCGACAACTGGCTGCAGGGCACCATCCTCAACTACAGCTCAGGCTTCACCCAGGGCACCGTGGGTTTTGCCGTGGAGGCAGCCGGCTACAACGCCATCGCTCTGGAGCAAGGCCGCGCCGCAGTCGCCGGGCCGAACAACCGTACCCTGACCCATAGCGATGGCGACCCCATCGGCCAGTGGAGCAAGATGGGCCTGGCCAACCTCAAGGCACGGGTGTCCAACACCACCCTCACCGTCGGCCGCCAGTCCGTGGACACGCCGATGATCGCTTACATCGGCAACCGCGCCCTGCCCTCCAGCTTCCAGGGCGCGTTCCTGCACAGTGCAGAGTTCGACAACCTGTCATTCGACCTGGGCACCTTCGACCGTGTCTCGCCGCGCACCGAACAGAGCCTGAGCAAGTTTCGCAGCGAGTATGGCGCAGCGGGCGTGGAAACCGACCGTGCCAGTACCGCCGGGGTCAACTACCAGCCGCTCAAGAGCCTGACCACCAGCCTGTACGCCACCAAGGTCGACGACTTCTGGAACCAGTACTACTTCGGCGCCAGCCACGTGCTGGGCGACAGCGCGGTGCTGAGCCTGACCACCGGCCTGAACTACTACAAGACCGTGGACGCAGGCAGCCAGAAGATGGGCGAGATCGACAACGACACCTACAGCCTGTCGTTCGGCCTGACCCACCAGGCCCACACCCTCAGCGCTTCGTGGCAGCAGGTCAACGGTAACGAGTACTTCGACTACCTGCACGAAACCAACGGCATTTACCTGGCCAACTCCCTGCTCTCGGACTTCAACGGCCCGAACGAGAAATCCCTGCAGATTTCCTACGTGCTGAACATGGCGCCGTATGGCGTGCCGGGCCTGAAGTTCAACCTGTACAACGCCCGCGGCTGGGGCATCGACGGCACCCATTACCGCGGTACGGCCTATGACGTGAACGGCCTGGATGGCGAAACCCACTATGAGTGGGGTATCGGCACCAGCTACGCGGTGCAGAGCGGGCCGCTGAAAGACACCAGCATCCGCGCTACCTATACCGCGCATCGCGCCAGCAAGGCACAGGCCGATGGCAGCCTGGATGAGTTCCGCGTGGTGACCACCATTCCGTTCAACATTCTCTGACCGCTTACGCCCAGGTCCGCTTCAGTGCGGGCCCGGGCGGCTACGCTGGAATCATTGCAAGCAAGGAGGACACATGACATCGCTACCGCTACGCGCTGCCCTGGCAGCGGTCATCCTCGGCGCCGCCGGCAACCTGGCGGCCAAGCCGCTGGTGGTGTGCACCGAAGCCAGCCCGGAAGGCTTCGACATCGTTCAATACACCACGGCGGTCACCGCCGATGCCTCGGCTGAGACGGTGTTCAACCGCCTGGTCGACTTCAAGCCTGGCACCACCGACATCCAGCCAGCCCTGGCCGAACGCTGGGACATCTCGGCCGATGGCCTGACCTACACCTTCCACCTGCGCCAAGGGGTGAAGTTCCACACCACCGACTACTTCAAACCGACCCGCGAGTTCAATGCCGACGACGTGCTGTGGAGCCTGCGCCGCCAGCTCGACCCCAACCACCCGTGGCACGACAAGACCAGCGTCGGCTACCCGTATTTCGAGAGCATGGCCTTCAAGGACCTGCTCAAATCGGTGGACAAGACCGACGACCACACCGTGGTCATCACCCTGACCCGCCCGCAAGCACCGTTCCTGCGTGACATGGCCATGGCCTTCACCTCGATCTACTCCGCCGAATACGGCGACCAGTTGCTCAAGGCCGGCAAGACCGGCGACCTCAACAGCAAACCGATCGGCACTGGCGCGTTCATCTTCCAGCGCTACAACAAGGACGCCCAAGTGCGCTTCAAGGCCAACCCGGACTACTTCCGCGGCAAGCCGCCGGCCGACTCGCTGATCTTCGCCATCGCCACCGACAGCAACGTGCGCCTGCAGAAGCTGCGCGCCAACGAATGCCAGGTGGCGCTTTACCCGAAACCGGACGACGTGGCGTCGATCAAGGCTGATCCCAAGCTCAAGGTCGCCGAGATCGAGGCCCTGGTCACCGGCTATATCGCCATGAACACCGAGCACAAATACCTCAGCGATGTGCGCGTGCGCAAAGCCATCAACATGGCCTTCGACCGCCAGACCCACGTCGACCAGCTGTTCGGCAAGGGCAATGCGCTGGTGGGGGTAAACCCCTACCCGCCAACCATGATCGGCTACAACAGTGCCAACCAGAACCCACCCCGTGACCTGGCCAAGGCCCGTGAACTGCTCCAGCAGGCCGGGGTGCCGCAAGGCACGGTCATCACGCTGTTCACCCGCAATGGCGGCGGCGCGACCAACCCCAACCCACGGCTGTCGGCGGAAATGCTCCAGTCCGACCTCGCCAAAATCGGCCTGAAGCTGGACATCCGTGTGATGGAGTGGGCCGAGATGCTGCGCCGGGCGAAAAACGGTGAGGCCGACCTGGTCTCCACCGGCTGGGCCGGCGACAACGGCGACCCGGACAATTTCCTCAGCCCCCTGCTCAGCTGCGATGCGGTCAAAAGTGGTGAGAACTACGCGCGCTGGTGCAACTCGAAGTTTCAGGACCTGATCACCCGCGCCCGTGAGGTGATCGACAACGACGAGCGTGCCAGGCTCTATGCCGAGGCATTGAAGGTGTACGATGACGACCAGCCCTGGATCAGCATGGCGCACCCGAAGATGTTCACTGCCATGCGTGACAACGTGGAGGGTTATGTGATCAACCCTCTGACCAACAACAACTTCGCCACCACCCAGGTGAAGTAGAACAACAACGACCGCCGGCAACCCACACGGGCAACGGCGGCACCGCCGTACAACGGCTGATGAGGTAACCCTGACAATGTTGAGTTTTATTGCCCGGCGCCTGGGCCTGCTGATACCGACGTTTTTCGGCATCACCTTGCTGACCTTCGCGCTCATACGCCTGATCCCCGGCGACCCGGTGGAAGTGATGATGGGCGAGCGCAGGGTCGACCCCGAGATGCACGCCCAGGCCATGGAGCGCCTGGGCCTGAACAAGCCACTGCCGGTCCAGTACCTGGATTACGTGGGCAAGCTCGCCCAGGGTGACCTGGGCGAGTCGCTGCGCACCCGTGAAAGCGTATGGAGCGAGTTCCTCACCCTGTTCCCTGCAACCCTGGAACTGGCCTTTGCTGCGCTGCTGTTCGCCGGCATCGTCGGCTTATTGGCCGGCGTGATCGCTGCGCTCAAGCGTGGCTCGCTGTTCGATCACGGGGTCATGGGCATCTCCCTGGCCGGCTATTCGATGCCGATTTTCTGGTGGGGCCTGATCCTGATCATGTTCTTCTCGGTGAGCCTGGGCTGGACGCCGGTCTCCGGGCGCATCGACCTGCTGTACGACATCGAGCCGAAAACCGGCTTCATGCTCATCGATACCCTGCTCAGTGACGAAGAAGGCGCGTTCAAGGATGCGGTGATGCACCTGATCCTGCCGGCCATCGTGCTCGGCACCATCCCGTTGGCGGTAATCGCCCGCATGACCCGCTCGTCCATGCTCGAAGTGCTGCGCGAAGACTACATTCGCACTGCGCGCGCCAAAGGCCTGTCACCGGCCCGCGTGGTGTTCGTGCACGGCCTGCGCAATGCACTGATCCCGGTGCTGACCGTGTTCGGCCTGCAGGTCGGCACGCTGCTGGCCGGTGCGGTGCTGACCGAAACCATCTTCTCCTGGCCGGGCATCGGCAAATGGCTGATCGAAGCCATCGGCGCCCGTGACTACCCCGTGGTCCAGAACGGCATCCTGTTGATCGCCTGCCTGGTGATCCTGGTCAACTTCGTCGTGGACATCCTCTACGGTCTGGCCAACCCACGCATCCGTCATCAGCGCTGAGGCCTTCGCCATGACTAGCCCTATTCCGAAATCCGTGACGCCGGCCAGCCCGGTGGACCAAAGCCTGCTCTACCCCTCGCCATACAAAGAGTTCTGGCACGCCTTCTCGCGCAACAAGGGCGCGGTGATGGGCCTGGCCTTCATGTGCGTGGTGGTGTTCTGTGCGCTGTTCGCGCCCTGGGTGGCGCCGCATGACCCAAGCGAACAATACCGTGACTTCCTGCTGACCCCGCCGGTATGGCTCGAAGGCGGTACCTGGCAATTCATCCTCGGCACCGACGAACTGGGCCGTGACCTGCTCTCGCGGCTGATCCAGGGCGCCCGGCTGTCGCTGCTGATCGGCCTGTCGTCGGTGGTGATGTCGCTGATCCCGGGCATCCTGCTGGGCCTGCTGGCCGGTTTCTTCCCGCGCTTGCTCGGCCCGTCGATCATGCGCCTGATGGACGTGATGCTGGCCCTGCCGTCGCTGCTGCTGGCCGTGGCGATCGTCGCCATTCTCGGCCCAGGCCTGATCAACACAGTGATCGCCATCGCCATCGTGTCGCTACCGTCCTACGTGCGCCTGACCCGCGCTGCGGTGATGGGTGAACTGAACCGCGACTACGTGACCGCCGCGCGCCTGGCTGGCGCCGGGTTGCCACGGCTGATGTTCGTCACCGTGCTGCCCAACTGCATGGCACCGCTGATCGTGCAGGCCACCTTGAGCTTCTCCTCGGCCATCCTCGACGCCGCTGCGCTGGGCTTCCTGGGCCTGGGTGTACAACCGCCGACCCCGGAGTGGGGCACCATGCTCGCCTCGGCCCGGGACTACATCGAGCGCGCCTGGTGGGTGGTGAGCCTGCCCGGCCTGACCATCCTGCTCAGTGTGCTGGCAATCAACCTGATGGGCGACGGCTTGCGCGATGCGCTGGACCCGAAACTCAAGAACGCCGCCTGAGGAGAGCGCCATGTCACTGTTGCAGATCAACAACCTGAGCGTGCGCTTCGGCGACGCCAATGCAGTCCCAGTGGTGGACGGCCTGGACCTGGCGGTGGACGCCGGTGAAATACTGGCCATTGTCGGTGAGTCCGGCTCGGGCAAATCGGTCACCATGATGGCCCTGATGGGCCTGATCGAGGCCCCCGGGCGCATCACCGCCGATACGCTCACCTTCGACGGCACCAACATGCTCAAACTCAGCTCCCGCCAGCGGCGCAAGGTGGTGGGCAAGGACATCGCCATGGTCTTCCAGGACCCGATGACCGCGCTCAACCCCAGCTACACCGTGGGCTACCAGATCGAAGAAGTGCTGCGCCAGCACCTGGGCCTCAAAGGCAAAGCCGCGCGCCAGCGTGCCCTGGAGCTGCTGAAAAAGGTCGAGATCCCGGCTGCCGAAAGCCGCCTGGACGCCTACCCGCACCAGCTGTCCGGTGGCATGAGCCAGCGCGTGGCAATCGCCATGGCGATTGCCGGGGAGCCCAAGCTGCTGATCGCCGACGAGCCGACCACCGCGCTGGACGTGACCATCCAGGCGCAGATCATGGAACTGCTGGTCAACCTGCAGAAAGAGCGCAACATGGCGCTCATCCTGATTACCCACGACCTGGCCGTGGTCGCCGAAACCGCCAAACGCGTCTGTGTGATGTATGCCGGCCAAGCCGTGGAAGTGGGCCAGGTGCCTGAGCTGTTCGACGTGCCCGCGCACCCCTACAGCGAAGCACTGCTGGCGGCCATCCCCGAACACAGCATCGGCGCCGAACGCCTGGCCACGCTGCCGGGCATCGTCCCTGGCCGGTACGACCGCCCGGACGGCTGCCTGCTGTCGCCACGCTGCCCGTACGTGCAGGACAACTGCCGGCGCCAACGCCCGCCCCTTGATCCTCAGGCCCATAGCCTGGTGCGTTGCTTCTACCCGCTGAACCAGGAGGTGGCGTGATGAGCGTCGTTCTAACCGCACGGGAGCTGACCCGGCATTACGAAGTGTCCCGCGGGCTGTTCAAGGGCCATGCCTTGGTGCGCGCACTCAATGGCGTGTCATTCGAGCTGGAAGCTGGCAAGACCCTGGCCGTGGTGGGTGAGTCGGGTTGCGGCAAGTCCACGCTGGCGCGCGCACTGACGTTGATCGAAGAGCCCTCTTCCGGCTCGTTGCAGATCGACGGCACCGAGGTCAAAGGCGCCAGCAAAAGCGAGCGCAAACAATTGCGCCGCGACGTCCAGATGGTGTTCCAGAGCCCCTATGCCTCGCTCAACCCACGGCAGAAGATCGGCGATCAGTTGGCCGAACCGCTGCTGATCAACACCTCGTTGAGCAAGGCCGAGCGGCGCGAAAAAGTGCAGAAGATGATGGAGCAGGTGGGGTTGCGGCCTGAGCATTACCAGCGCTACCCGCACATGTTCTCGGGCGGCCAGCGCCAGCGCATCGCCCTGGCCCGGGCGATGATGCTGCAACCCAAAGTGCTGGTGGCCGACGAACCGACCTCGGCGCTGGATGTGTCGATCCAGGCACAGGTGCTGAACCTGTTCATGGACCTGCAGAAGGAATTCAACACGGCCTACGTGTTCATCTCCCACAACCTGGCAGTGGTACGCCACGTGGCGGATCAGGTGCTGGTGATGTACCTGGGCCGGCCGGCGGAAATGGGGCCGAAGGAAGATATCTACGAGAAGCCGCTGCACCCGTACACCCAGGCGCTGCTTTCAGCGACACCGGCGATCCACCCGGACCCGTTGAAACCGAAGATCCGCATCGCCGGCGAGCTGCCCAACCCGCTCGACCCGCCGGATGGGTGCGCATTTCACAAACGCTGCCCGTATGCGACGGAACGGTGTGGTGTTGAAGTGCCGGCGTTTCGCCAGGTCGGGACCAGGCAAGTCGCCTGTCACTATGCCGAGCAGTTTCTTTAGGTCGGCATAGCCTCAATCGCCGGCAAGCCGGCCCCCACAGGTAGTTCACTGCTCCTGAGAACGGTGATGTACCTGTAGGAGCCGGCTTGCCGGCGATGGGCCGCACAGCGGCCCCAACCACTCAATGCATGAATATCGCGATCAGAATGATCACCGGAATCGGCACCCCAAGCATCCACAGCAGTAATGAGCGCATGATGTTTCTCCTTACTCAACGTTGAACAGTACGACGCGCGGTGTAATCAACCCCTTCCCCTTCCAGCCACATCACGCGATCACGCTGGCGACCACCGTACAGGGCTGCCAGGCTGGCGAAGAATGCCCCACACAACAGCGCAACGAAGGTCCACAGCGCGGTCCATGCCGCCACTTTGGCTGCGGTGTCGGCTGCTTTTTTTGCCTCGACCTTGGCTTGCTCGACCTGGGCGAACACCTGGTCTACGCGTGCTTCGGCTTCAGGCTGGCTCAGGCGGGTACGCTGGGCCACCAGTTGCGCCAGGTAAGCGCGGTCATCTTCGGCGAGCGTCCCCTGCGCAATGGACCTGGCGATAATCCGTGCGGCCACGCCATTGGCGGCGTCGTCACTCACAGGCGCCGGGCCATCACTGCGGAACAGGCTGTCGACGAAATAGCCATTGGCGTCAGGCTTGGGCGCCATGCTGGCTGCGGCCCCCACGGCATTCGCGCCGGCCTGCACACCAGCACTGGCCAGCCCCCCGGCGGTACTCACGATCAGCATCGCCGCTACCAGGGTGGCGACCGCCCAGGCGAGAAAACCATGCGCCGTGTCGCGGAAGTACACCTCGTCACCGTGCAGGTTCGCCCACTTCACCCGCAGGCGCCCGGCAATATAGCCACCCAGCCCGGAAGCAAGAATCTGGGTCAGCAATAGCCAGATGATGGTCGAGATGCCCAGTGCCTTGGCGCTGGCACCTTCATCGGCCCAAGGCGAGGTGGCGGCAAAGCCGAGCCCCGCACCCAGTACCATCAGGATCAGTGAAAGGGACGCAGCGGCAGCTGCCCCGGCGAAGATGGCCGCCCAGGACACGCCTGAGCGGCTCTGGGAATCGACATGCGGGTAGTCGGCAGAGGGAATCATGAGGTTTTCGCCTTTATTGTTGATAACAGGTCCATTGCCCTGTAATCGGTGCAGAGGCTGTGCCAGTTGTGTCAAAAAATGACATGCTGCCAAATCAATGGCTTAGCTCAAGCGTGCGTCCTAGGACCGTGCAAAACACCCGAATCGAGGCTCACCACTCAGGGTTTATGCAACGCCCCCCAAGATCCGACCCACGCATCCCAGGGCCCACAGACTTGCCTGCTTCCGCCCTCCCCGGCACTATCAACCCATGACCCCGACCATCCTCGCCGACGGCCCTGAACAAACGCCGATCACCGCCGAAACCGTGCTGCGCTACCACCTGTGCTGGAAGCACCGCGACCTCGACGGGGTGATTGCGCTCTATCACCCGGACGTGCAATACCACGATTTTTTCCAGAACCGCGTGCTCGGTTACGACGCGCTGCGTGACTATGTCCGCGCTTGCCTGCCGCACCAGGCGGGGGAGGACATCGTCCATGGCGACCGTATCCGCGTTGACGGCAGCACGGCATTCATCCAGTACCAGGTCACGGTGCAGGGCGGCGAAGGCCTGGTGGCGTTTCAGTCCAGCGAAGCGATCACGGTCAAGGACGGGCTGATCTGGCGGGTCAATGAGTACGCCACCCTGGTCCGCCAGAACAGCCAGGGGCTTGCCAGCAGCGGCCCGCGCCCAGCCGTCAGCCGCCTGGGCCTTTCGCCGCGACAGCTGTCGACCATGGCCCAGGACCTGGAGCACTACTTCCAGCGCCAGCGCCCCTACCTTGACCCGGAACTGGACCTGCAACAGGTGGCCGATGCCAGTGGCTACAGCCGCAACCAGATCTCCTACCTGCTCAACCAGGTGCTGGGGCAAAGCTTCTACCGCTACGTCAACCAGGCCCGCCTGCAGCACCTGATGGCCAGCCTGGATGACGACAGGGTCGGGGCGCCGATCGACGACCTGGCGTTCAGCGCGGGCTTCAACTCCCTGTCGGCATTCTACAAGTGCTTCCGCGAACACACCGGGCTTACGCCCAAGGCCTATCTGAAGCAAATTTCCCTGCGTGCACGCACGTAAGACAGCCAGCGCTGAACGCCACTAGGATCGCCCACAGACCTTGACGGATGTGGAGCCGAACCCGATGCAACCTTTGCGCACGCTCAGCCTGTGGATGGACCAGCTTGAAGAGCCGCTGTGCGCCCGCCCGGCCCTGCGCGAAGACCTCGACGTCGATGTGTGCATCATCGGCGCTGGCTACACCGGGCTTTGGACCGCCTACTACCTCAAGCGCCAGGCGCCACAGCTGAACATCGCCGTGATCGAGGCCAACATTGCCGGCTTTGGCGCCTCTGGGCGCAATGGCGGCTGGCTGATGGGCAACATGCTCGGTGAAGACCGCCTGCTCGCCACCCTGTCGCCGCAACAACGCCGCGCCAGCATCGACCTGCTGCATGGCATCCCCGACGAAGTCCACCGCGTGCTGCAACGCGAAGGCATCGATTGCGACTACCGCAAAGGCGGCGTGCTGTATTGCGCCGCGCGCTACCCGGAACAGGAGCGCAGCCTGCGTGCCTACCTCGATGACCTCTACCGCCAGGGCATGACCGAGGATGACTACCGCTGGCTGCGCCCTGAGCAACTGGACGCCCAGCTTCGCGTGAGCAACGCCTACGGCGCGATCTACAGCCCGCATACAGCGACCATCCAACCCGCCAAGCTGGTGCGTGGCCTGGCCCGGGCGGTTGAAGCGCTGGGCGTGCCGATCTACGAAAATACCCCCGCCGTCGACTGGCAGCCCGGTGAAGTACGGGCCCCCCTGGCGCGCATCCGCTGCCAGTGGATGGTCCCTGCTGTGGAGGGCTACGCCGCCAGCCTGCCACCGCTGGGCAAGCATCAACTGCCGGTGCAGAGCCTGCTGGTGGCCACCGAGCCCCTGCCCGAATCGACCTGGGAGCAGATCGGCCTGTCACAAGGCCAGGCCTTCAGCGAGAGCAGCCGCCAGGTCACCTATGGCCAGCGCACCGCCGACAACCGCCTGGTGTTCGGCGCCCGCGGCGGCTACCGCTTCGGCGGCAGGCTGCGCGAAGACTTCACCCTGACAGAGGCCGAAGTCGAACTGCGCCGCTACCTGTTCAGCGAGCTGTTCCCACAACTCAAGCATGTGCGCATCACCCATTCGTGGGGTGGCAACTTGGGCATGGCCCGGCGCTTCCGCCCGCACATGCTGTGTGACCGCCAGCGCGGTATTGCCCTGTCCGGCGGTTATGGCGGCGAAGGTGTCGGCGCCACCAACCTCGGTGGGCGCACCTTGGCCGCGCTGATCCTCAACCAGCACAACGAACTGACCGCGCAACCCTGGGTGCTCGACAACCGTCCGCTGTCGAGCCTGGCCAGCTGGCCGCCCGAGCCCTGCCGCTGGCTGGGCTACAACGCGATCATCCAGAGCTTCGTGCACGAGGACCGAACCCTCGCCAACCCCGCCACCGTGCCATGGCGGCGGCGCCTGGCCAGCTCGCTGGCGGACTTCATGGAAGGCTTCATGCACTGACTTCCCTTTCACCCACACAGGATCCAACGGTAATGAGCATCACCCAGTTCAAACACACCGAAAGCGCCGTGCTGGAAAGCTCCAACCCGGTCGCGGTGCCGCTTGGCGAACCCGTGGCAGTGACCTCGGTCACCTGCGTGGAGCGCAGCGATGGCGTCGAAACCGGCATCTGGGAATGCACGCCCGGGCGCTGGCGGCGGCAGATCGCGCAGCAGGAGTTCTGCCACTTCATCAAGGGCCGCTGCACCTTCACACCCGACGGTGGCCAGCCCCTTCACATAGAAGCCGGAGACGCACTGATGCTACCGGCCAACAGCATGGGCATCTGGGATATCCAGGAAACCGTGCGCAAGACCTACGTACTGATCTTCTGATCCGCTGATCGCCTGCCTTCGAAAACAACAGACAAAGCAAGGTAAACACGACATGCGCACCCTCCTTCTCGCTCCCCTGATGCTGGCCGCCAGCGTGGCCAACGCCGCCGACTCGGTAAAGATCTACAACTGGTCCAGCTACGTGGCCCCCGACACGTTGAAGAACTTCCAGCAGGCCACCGGCATCAACCCTACCTACGACGTGTACGACAGCAACGAGACCCTCGACGGCAAGCTGATGACCGGCAACTCAGGCTACGACGTGGTGTTTCCCTCCAACCACTTCATGGCCCGACAGATTCAGGGCAAGGCCCTGAAGAAGCTGGACAAGTCGCAGCTACCCGGCTGGAACAACCTCAACCCGGTGCTGCTCAAGGCGCTGGAGGTCAACGACCCCGGCAACCAGTACGGTTTCCCGTACCTGTGGGGCAGTACCGGCATCGGCTACAACATCGACAAGGTAAAGGCCGTGCTCGGTGACAACGCCCCGGTGGATTCGTGGGACCTGATCTTCAAGCCCGAATACATGAGCAAGCTCAAGAGCTGTGGGGTCGCCGTGCTCGACAACGGCCCTGAACTGTTACCCATCGCCCTGCACTACCTGGGCTTGCCGCACCACAGCAAAGACCCGAAGGACTACGAAAAGGCCAAGGAACTGCTGATGAAGGTGCGCCCGTACATCAGCTACTTCCATTCTTCAAAGTACACAGGTGACCTGGCCAATGGCGATATCTGCGTGGTGGTAGGGTTCTCGGGTGACGTGCTGCAGGCGAAAAACCGCGCCGATGAAGCGAAGAACGGGGTGAAGGTCGGCTATTCGATCCCCAAGGAAGGCGCACCGATGTGGTTCGACATGGTTGCCATGCCGGCCGATGCACCGGATGAGAAGGCGGGTTATGCCTACATGAATTACCTGTTGCAGCCACAGGTGATGGCCAATATCAGTAACCATGTGCAGTACGCCAACGGCAACCTCAAGGCCGACGCTCTGGTGGACCCGGCACTCAAGGGCAACACCATGATTTATCCGAGCGAAGAGATGATGGGCAAGCTGTATGCGCTGGAGGCGATGCCGGCCAAGATCGACCGCATTCGTACGCGTATCTGGACCAGTATCAAGGCGGGGAACTGAAATGGGGCCGCTTTGCGGCCCTTTCGCGACACAAGGCCGCTCCTACAGCTGTAGGAGCGGCCTTGTGTCGCGAAAAGGAGGGCATAGCCCTCCCAGGATCAGTGATGCTCGCGAGTAGCGCGGAACTTGACGTCCGGCCAGCGCTCTTCCATCAGCGACAGGTTGACCCGGGTCGGGGCCAGGTAGGTCAGGTGACCGCCACCGTCGATGGCCAGGTTTTCCATGGCCTTGACCTGGAAGTCTTCGAGCTTCTTCTTGTCGTCGCAACTGATCCAGCGTGCCGACCACACGGTGATCGGCTCGTAGGCGCACTCGACCTTGTACTCTTCCTTCAGGCGGCTGGCGACCACGTCGAACTGCAGCACACCGACCGCACCAAGGATGATGTCGTTGCTGCGTTCTGGGAAGAACACCTGGGTCGCGCCCTCTTCGGCCAGCTGCTGCAGGCCCTGGCGCAGCTGCTTGGACTTGAGCGGGTCCTTCAGGCGCACGCGGCGGAACAGTTCCGGGGCGAAGTGCGGGATGCCGGTGAAGCCCAGCGCCTCGCCTTCGGTGAAGGTGTCGCCGATCTGGATGGTGCCATGGTTGTGCAAGCCGATGATGTCGCCAGCGTAGGCTTCTTCGAGCTGCTCGCGCTCGGACGAGAAGAAGGTCAGCGCGTCACCGATGCGCAGGTCCTTGCCGGTACGCACGTGGCGCATCTTCATGCCTTTCTCGTACTTGCCCGAGCAAATGCGCATGAAGGCGATACGGTCGCGGTGTTTCGGGTCCATGTTCGCCTGGATCTTGAACACGAAGCCGGTGAACTTCTCTTCAACCGGCTCCACGGTACGCTCGTGGGCTACACGGGCCAACGGGCGCGGCGCCCAGTCGACAACGGCGTCAAGTACATGGTCGACACCGAAGTTGCCCAGTGCGGTACCGAAGAACACCGGCGTCAGCTGGCCATTGATGAACTCGTCCTGATCGAACTCATGGCAGGCGCCCTGCACCAACTCGAGCTGCTCGAGGAAGCGCTCATACTCGTCACCCAGGTGGGCACGGGCTTCATCAGAGTCGAGTTTCTCGATGATCTTCGCCTCGGTACGCTCATGACCGTGGCCCGGGGTGTAGACAATGATGTAGTCGCCGGCGAGGTGGTACACACCCTTGAAGTCGCGATAGCAACCGATCGGCCAGGTGATCGGCGCGGCCTTGATCTTCAGTACCGCTTCGATCTCGTCGAGCAGTTCGATCGGGTCGCGGATATCACGGTCGAGTTTGTTGATGAAGCTGACGATGGGCGTGTCGCGCAGGCGGCAGACGTCCATCAGGGCGATGGTCCGCGGCTCTACACCTTTACCGCCGTCGAGCACCATCAGCGCCGAGTCCACTGCAGTCAGGGTGCGATAGGTATCTTCCGAGAAGTCTTCGTGGCCGGGGGTGTCGAGCAGGTTGATCATGTGCTCGCGGTACGGGAACTGCATCACCGAGGTGGTGATGGAAATACCGCGCTGCTTCTCCATTTCCATCCAGTCGGAGGTGGCGTGGCGGTCGGACTTGCGCGACTTCACGGTACCGGCGACGGCAATGGCCTTGCCCATCAGCAGGAGTTTCTCGGTGATGGTGGTCTTACCGGCGTCGGGGTGGGAAATGATTGCGAAAGTGCGGCGCTTCGCGACTTCGGCGGCCTGGTTGGTCATGGGAAATCGCCTGACTGGGGGATTCAAAAAGGGGCGATATCATACCTGAAGTTGGGCGGGGACCAAAATTTGATCCCCTCCGTTGGTAAACGATGGTCAGTCAGGCGCGTTTCGCCTGGCTTTCACAAAAACCGTCAAGCGTCACAGGAGGGCGGCCAGGTATATTCACAACGAGTTCCAGAGTGCCGCCCAAGGCTTCCACATAGCTGCGCAGGGTCGAAATCAACATGTCACTGCGCTTCTCCACCTTGGAGATGTTGCCCTGACGCATGTCCAAGCGCTCTGCCAAACCTTCTTGCGTGAGTTCAAGCTGCTTACGCAATGCCTGAAGCGTCATTTCTTCGCGAATCAATTGACGACCCAGCTGCTCCACCCGCTCCCTGCGCTCAGGGGACAATTCGTTGATAACATCATCAAGCGTCTTGGACATCTTTCTCTCCTCTGGACAAGTGGTTTTCAAAGCGAGTGTCTGCTTGCTTGATCAACACCTGATAAAACCTGTGCTCCCTGACCCCGCACTTGTCACCGGCCACCAGGATGACTGCCTGACGATCAGGGTCGAAAGCAAATGCAACCCGCCAAACCGCATTACGCTCAGTGAATCTCAATTCCTTCATGTTCGGATATCGGGATCCATTCAAGGTATCGACATGAGGACGCCCAAGCGCCGGCCCGGATGATTGCAGCAGGCGAAGGTGACCCAGCATGCGTTCCTGAACGCGGTCATCCAGCGTATAGAATTCGCTGATGAACTTCTCACAGAATCTGATCGTCCACGCCAATAAAATACCCTCAGAGGAATATTCCCTCAAGCAAATATTGATAATCGAGAAGGGAAATTCTGTCCATCAGCACAGGTAGACAGATAGCAGGTAAACCAACGCCTTTATGTAGGATTCACGCTGTTTTTAAGTACGAAAAAACACTCGCCCCAGTGATTAACACTGGCCAAATGCCGCCCCAGATGGGAACCTTTACGCCCTCGGAGACGTCCACTCCCCTGCAACCCGCTTCGCTTGGGGACTGGTTTGATCAGCATTTTCGGGCCCGACGGGGTTCGGCTCATGGCCTGATTGCTGCCTTGCGCAAGCGTCACGCTGCTAATCGCGAACACACCACTCGCCGCCAGCCATGGCCGGCCATAAAAAGAGTGTGCTCGCCGACAACACAAGGAGTCCGCTGTGGCTACACGCTACGGAAAAGGGCTGTTGGGATGGGCCGCCGTGCTCGTCATCCTGGCCCTGCTGGTCCACTGGATCGGCATCGACACGATCGCGCGTTACCGCGACGATCTTGGGTTCTACCTGCAAGCGCACCTGGTACTGGTGCTGGCTTCGATGGCGGCGGCGTTGGCCGTGGGCATCCCCGCCGGCATTGCGTTGAGTCGACCGCACCGGGTCGACAAAGCCGAGCGCTTCATGCAGTTCTTCAACGTTGGCAACACCATTCCCCCTCTGGCCGTTCTGGCCATCGCCCTCAGTATCCTGGGCATCGGCGCCGGGCCCGCGATCTTCGCGCTGTTCCTCGCCTCCCTTCTGCCTATCGTGCGCAACACCTACGAAGGGCTGAAAAACGTCCCCGCCTCGCTCAAAGAAGCCGCCACCGGCATCGGCATGACCCCGCGCCAGCAACTGTGGCAGGTGGAACTGCCCAATGCCGTGCCGATCATCGTCGGCGGTGTGCGCGTGGCCCTGGCGCTGAACGTGGGCACTGCGCCCCTGGCGTTCCTGATCGGTGCCAACAGCCTGGGCAGCCTGATTTTCCCCGGCATTGCCCTGAACAACCAGCCACAGCTGCTGCTTGGCGCGGCCTGCACGGCGTTGCTGGCACTGGCGCTGGATGCCGCGGTGAGTTTCTCCAGCAAGCGCTGGCTGGAACGTGGCCTGGCCCAATAAAAAAGAGGCAACGTATGAAGAAGAGAATCGCCTTGCTGCTGGGCGCGGCCCTGCTGTTCGCAGGCTTTGCCCAAGCGGCGGAAAAACCCCTGGTGCGCATCGGCGCACGGGTGTTCACCGAACAGACCGTACTCGCTGAAATCACCGCCCAATACCTGCGCGCCAATGGCTTCGATGTGCGCGTCACCTCCGGCCTTGGCAGCAGTCTCGCCCGCCAGGCCCAGGAGACCGGCCAGTTGGACTTGATGTGGGAGTACACCGGCGTGTCGCTGGTGTCGTACAACCACATCGAAGAGCGCATGCCCAGTGCCGAAGCCACCTACGCCAAGGTCAAGGCGCTGGATGCCAAGAAGGACCTGATCTGGCTCACCCCGACCAAGTTCAGCAACACCTACGCCCTGGGCCTGCCCAAACAGGTCGCCGAGGCCTACCCACAGATCAACACGATCAGTGACCTCAACCAAGTGCTGCGCGACGAGCGCCAGCGCAACCACCTGGTAGCCCTGGACACCGAGTTCGCCAACCGCCCGGACGGCCTGGTAGGCCTGAAGGAGATGTACGACCTGCAAGTCGGCCGAGCCAACATCAGGCAGATGGACGCCGGCCTGGTCTACACCGCCATGCACAACAACCAGGTGTTCGCCGGCCTGGTGTACACCACTGACGGCCGCCTGAGTGCGTTCAACCTCAAGCTGCTGGAAGACGACAAGCACTACTTCCCCGACTACACCGCGGCCCCAGTGGTGCGCAAGGCCGTGCTCGACGCCAACCCGCAACTGGCCGCCCTGCTCAAGCCACTGGCCGAGCAGCTCGATGACGAGACCATGCGCCAGCTCAATGCCAAGGTCGACGTCGATCACCAGAGCCCGACTGCCGTGGCCGCAGCATTCCTGCGAGAGCACCCACTCAAGGAGGTGCAGCCATGAGCCTGCTCGATACCTTCGCCCACCTCGACTGGGCCCTGGTGCTGCAACTGACCTGGCAGCACATCATGCTGGTCGGCATTGCCGTTGGCCTGGCAATCCTGGTCGGCGTGCCGCTGGGCATCCTGATGACCCGCTTACCGGTGGTGGCCGGGCCATTGCAGGCCAGCGCCACAGTGCTGCTGACCATCCCGTCGATTGCCCTGTTCGGCCTGCTGCTGCCGTTCTACTCCAAGTTCGGCCAGGGCCTGGGGCCATTGCCTGCGATCACTGCGGTGTTTCTTTATTCACTGCTGCCCATCCTGCGCAACACCTACCTCGCCCTGACCAACGTCGAGCCTGGCATCCGTGAAGCCGCGCGCGGTATCGGCATGACCTTCGGCCAGCGCCTGCGCATGGTCGAGCTGCCCATTGCCGTCCCCGTCATCCTCGCCGGCGTGCGCACTGCCGTGGTGATGAACATCGGCGTGATGACCATCGCCGCGACCATCGGTGCCGGTGGCCTGGGCGTACTCATCCTCACCTCCATCAGCCGCAGCGACATGTCGATGCTGCTGGTCGGCGCCGTATTGGTCAGCCTGCTGGCAATCATCGCCGACCTGCTCCTGCAAACCCTGCAACGTGCCCTGACTCCAGAAGGACTGCGCTCATGATCGAACTCAAGAACCTCAGCAAAACCTTCAACGTCAACGGCAAGGACGTCAAAGCCGTCGATTCGGTCAGCCTGACCGTCAACGAAGGCGAAATCTGCGTATTCCTCGGCCCCTCGGGCTGTGGCAAGAGCACCACGCTGAAGATGATCAACCGCCTGATCACGCCAACCTCCGGCCAGGTGTTCATCAATGGCGAAGACACCAGCGGCCTGGACGAAGTGACCTTGCGCCGCCATATCGGCTATGTGATCCAGCAGATCGGCCTGTTCCCCAACATGACCATCGAGGAGAACATCACCGTGGTCCCGCGCCTGCTCGGCTGGGACAAGCAAAAGTGCCACGACCGCGCCCGTGAGCTGATGCACATGATCAAGCTCGAGCCCAAGCAGTACCTGCAACGCTACCCGCGTGAACTGTCCGGTGGCCAGCAACAGCGCATCGGGGTGATCCGTGCGCTGGCTGCAGACGCGCCGGTGCTGTTGATGGACGAGCCGTTCGGCGCAGTCGACCCGATCAACCGCGAGATGATCCAGAACGAGTTTTTCGAAATGCAGCGGGCGCTGAACAAGACCGTGATCATGGTCAGCCACGACATTGACGAAGCGATCAAGCTGGCCGACAAGATTGCCATTTTCCGCGCCGGCAAGTTGCTGCAGCTGGACCACCCGGACACCTTGCTGGCGCACCCGGTGGATGACTTCGTAAGCAACTTCGTGGGCCAGGACAGCACCTTGAAACGCCTGTTGCTGGTGCGCGCCGAAGATGCGGCGGACAACGCCCCGTCGGTAAGCCCAGAAACGCCCGTGAGCGATGCGCTGGAGCTGCTGGACGAGCACGACCGCCGCTATGTGGTGGTCACCGATGCGCAGAACAAGGCGCTGGGGTATGTACGCCGGCGCGACATGCACCGCCAGCAAGGCACGTGCGCGGACTTCCTGCGCCAGTTCAATGCAACGGCTTCCCACGATGAGCATCTGCGCATCCTGCTGTCGCGGATGTACGAGTTCAACCGCGCCTGGTTGCCGGTGCTCGATGCCGAACAGGTGTTCCTGGGCGAGGTGACGCAGGAGTCGATCGCGGCTTACCTGAGCTCGGGGAGATCGCGCGGGGCCAAGACCAGCATCGTCTCACCGGCTGAGGCGGTGGTTTCCTGATCAAAGGGAGCGCTTCGCGCTCCAATCGCCGGCAAGCCGGCGATTGGGGCACTGCTGCTATCAGAACCCCACGCTGGCCTGCACATAGAAGGTCCGCGGCTCGCCCACATAAATGCCGGCATTGTTGTCGCTGGAGCGGGTGAAGTACTGCTTGTCGAAGAGGTTCTTCACCCCCGCTGCCAGCTTCAGGTTGGCCATCTTCGGTCCGAACTCATAGCCACCACGCGCATGCCAGGTCACATACCCCGGAATGTCGCCATACTGCCCGTCAGCGCTCGGCTCAGTGATGTAGTCGCCATTGAAGCTCCCGTCGGCATTGATCCCCGTGCCGGGCGCGCGCTGCTTGGATTGGGCGTAGGCGTCCAGGTTCCAGGTCCAGTGGTTGACCGCGTAGCGCAGGCCGGCGGTGGCCACTTGGCGTGAGTAGAACGGTAGATCGCGCCCCTTGAAGCCGGGAATCTCCCCTTCATAAGTCGCGCGGGTGTAGGTGTAGCCACCATTCACCGACAGCCCTTCCAGACGCCGGTCCAACCCGGCCAGGTCATAGCGTATCGACGCCTCGATACCCTGGTGCTTGGTGGCGCCCAGGTTGGTCCAGCCCACATCATTGCTGATGTATTGCAGCTCGTCGTCGAAGTCGATGTAGAAGGCCGTCAGCTCCCCGGCGAAAGCGCCGTTGTCATAGCGCGTACCCACCTCGTAGGTCTTGGCCTTTTCCGGCTCCAGGCCGTTAGCCGTGCTGTTACCGGTACCGCCTTGGCCCAGCTGGAAGTACTGCAGGCTGCCGAACGACGTTTCGTAGTTGGCAAACACCTTCCAGGCATCGGAGATGTGATACATGACGCTCAGCGCAGGCAGCGGTTCATTGCTGGTGATGCTGCGCTTCTTCTCGGCCACCGGGCGGTTGTTGGCGCCCAGCACCGGGCGGTCGCGCCAGTCAGTGTTGATGTGCTCGAAGCGCACACCCGGGGTGATGGTCCAGTTGCCGACGTCGATCTTGTCATCGATGTAGTAGGCGCTGGCCTCGGTGCCGCCGCTGCGGTCCTGGAATACATGGCCGTCGGACGTCGGGGTAGGCGTCGGAACGTTG
This sequence comes from Pseudomonas sp. p106, assembly GCF_003936645.1. Classification (NCBI taxonomy): domain Bacteria; kingdom Pseudomonadati; phylum Pseudomonadota; class Gammaproteobacteria; order Pseudomonadales; family Pseudomonadaceae; genus Pseudomonas; species Pseudomonas sp. p106. Next base: position 268,763 of record NZ_RHQR01000003.1, on the reverse strand, counting down.
TCGATCAGCGCCAGGCGGGTCGACTGTTCGCGCATGGCTTCTTTGAGGTAGCGGTAACCAACACTGACTTCCTGGGTGGTGGGGCCGGCGAAGAAGATCCGCGAAACGCGCGGCTCGATGGCGAAGGTGTGGTAATTGCGCGGGTAGGACGACAGGGTCTTCATGTCACGCGAGGCGATGGTGCTGCCGCGGAAGCTGTCGGTGTAATACGTCAGCACTTCGAACTGGGTGGCCTCGTCGAGTTGGCGCTGCCATTTGAACGACACGTCCTTGCGGCGCCCAGCGAAGTAATCGTAATCACGCAGTGACTGGTACGGATTGCTGTCGTACTGGGCCTGGGTCAAACCACCGGGCATGTCGGCACGGCCATCGTAGTAATGGAAGTTGAGCCAGAACTCGTCAACGTCGGTCGGTGCCCAGTGGGTCTTGAGGATGACGTCGTCGATGTCGTTGCCATTGTTGCTCTGCCGGTAGCCGTTGCCGTTCACCCCGGTGTACAGCAGCGCCACACCCATGCCGTTGTCGGCAGTGCCGCCGACGAAGGCCGACTCGGTGTGCTTCCAACCGCCGTGCTGCGAGGTCTCCAGGGTGGTGGAAAGCTCCGCCGAAGCCTGCTGCGGGATCGCCCGGGTGACGAAGTTGATCACCCCACCAACGTTCTGCGGGCCATAGCGCACCGAACCGGCACCGCGCACCACATCGATGCTGTCGAGGTTGCCCGAGGAGATCGGCGCCATGGACAGCTGCGGCTGCCCATAAGGGGCGAAAGCGGCCGGGATGCCATCGATCAGCACGGTAGAGCGAGGCGACAGGCGCGACGTCAGGCCGCGTACACCTACGTTGAGCGACAGGTCGCTGCCACCTGTGCCGTTGGAGTCCTGCACTTGCACGCCCGGGATGCCACGCAGTGCGTCGCGCACGTTCATCGTGCCCTTTTCCACCATGGCCTCACGGCGCACCACGGTGCGCGCACCGGGGTGGTTCTGCACAACGGCCTGATCGGCATCACCCAGCCAGTCACCAACCACGTTGATATCGGTGGGCGCCAGTTCCAGGCTACCGCTGCCCAGGTCGAGGGTGGTCGGCAGCGGCTTTACCACCACGGTATCCTGGGACATTTCGAAGGTCAGCCCGCTGCCCTGCAACAACTGTTGCAGGGCCTGCACCGGCGCCAGCTTGCCGGACACCGCCGGGGCCTGCTTGCCGGCCACAAGCTCAGGGCTGTAGAACAGCTGCAGGTGGGTTTGCTGGCCCAATTGGCTGAGCGCCGAAGCCAAAGGTTGAGCCTGGATCTGGATGGCGGTGTCGGCCTGTTCGGCATGGCTGTTGACGGCCACGGCACTGACCGCCAGGGCCAGCGCCATAACGCGCAAGCGTGGCAAAGGTTTGTTGTTGTTCACGTCGTCAAGACATCCTGAAGTTCGGGATAAACGCCAACTGCATGCAAATGGAAATGCTTGGCAGTTGCAGCTGGCGAGGAAGACGAACGAGCCGAAAAAAACCTGAATTTATTTCGCGATTATTTCGCGAGAGCCGTCTTCACGGGTTTTGATCGCCACCGGCAGGATGCTCGGCAAGGCGCGCAGCAGTGCATCGGTATCATCGATGCTGAAGGTGCTGGACAGGCGCATCTGCGCCACCTTGCCGGGGGCAACGCGCAATGGCTCGGTGCGATAGCGCGAGGCTTCGGCCACCACTTCAGCCAAGGTGGCGTTGTCGAAGACCAGTTTGCCCTGGCGCCACGCCGTCAGCGCCGCGGCGTCGACCGCATAGGGCGAAGCAAGCTTGCCTTGTGCATCTATATGTATGCCCAGGCCCGCCGTCAGTTGCGCCAGCGAAGCATCCTTGCCCTGCACGCGTACCGAGCCCTGCTCCACTGCAACACGGGTGGCGCCAGGGTCCAACCGCACATCGAAGCGGGTACCGGTCACGGTCACACTGCCCTGTGCGGTATCGACCACGAACGGCCGGTTGCTGTCGTGGGCGACAATGAACATCGCTTCGCCGGCATCAAGCCGAATTTGCCGTCGCCCCGGGCTGTAGTCGACCTGCAACTGCGTAGCGCCGTTGAGTTCCAGCTGTGATCCGTCCGGGAGTAATACCTGACGGCGCTCGGCAAAGGCGGTCTGCAATTGCGCCTGGTGATTGAGGCGCTGGTACTGCCAGCCACTGAAGCCCAGCCCCAGGGCAACTACCGCCACGCCGGCTGCCAGTGCCTGGCGCAGGAAACGCCGCCGAGGCAACTGCTGCGCTGGCTCAGGTTGGCACAGCGCTTCGAGGCGCTGGCGCGGTATGAAGTCGGCGGCCCGCCACAGGCTGACGAGATGCTCATACTCCTCGCTGTGGTGCGGATCAGCCTCCAGCCAGGCATGCAGCTGTGCCAGCAGCACGGCATCGCCCGGTGCATCCTGCACGCGTGCGAACCACTCGGCCGCCTGCTGGCGGACGGTCTCGGTACCGTGCTGTTTCATGGACAAGGTCTCCTGACTCATCTTGCCGACACATCCAGGTGCTCACGCAAATGCCGGAGCGTGCGGATCATATACTTTTCGACCATGTTCTTGGTCACACCCATGCGCTCGGCGATCTCGGCCTGGGTCAGCCCCTCGAGCTTCTGCCAGATGAACACCCGTCGGCAATTGAGCGGCAGCTCGGCCAGCGCCCGCTCGACGCTGGCGGCCAGTTCCAGGGCATGGACATACGCCTCGGGGTCGCCCGTGCCGCCGGCCCCTTCATCGAAGGCTTCCTGCTCGAGCGCCTGGCGCCGGTCTTCGCGGCGAAAACCGTCCACCGCAATGTTGCGGGCGGTCTGGTGAAGGTAGGCGCGTGGCTGCTCGACCTGCTCGCGCGGGTTTTCCAGAACCCGTATGAAGGCGTCATGGGTGAGGTCCTCGGCCTGCTGACGACTGCGCAGCTTGCGCGTCCAGGTGCCGATCAGCTCTTGGTAATGGTCGAGGAAGCCTTTGTGTCCGGACACGGTCGGGGTCGTCAGCAAGGGGGCAGATAATGGCGCGAATAGTAATATTTCTCATAAAGCACAGCAAATCCGCCAGTCGGTAACAAAAAATTTATGAGTGATTTCAGGCACTGCACTGCCCATGAACGTGGCCATAAATATGAACACCTTCGCCTTTCTCGCGGGTAAGGGCGCCGCTATAGAAACCGCACTATCCCTGTGGGGGCGGGCTTGCCCGGAACGGGCCCGAAACGGTCTATTCCACAATTTTTTACGCCTGCCAACGCGCGGGGAACATCTACCGGTCACACGAGTCGGTTATTCAAGTGGCAACGCGTCGATCTTGGGTCGACACGCCCGGATTACCTGTTGATCTTGCGTTCTTCACGCCCTAAAGTGCGCGCCGAACGTCCATGCTGGAAACGATCCATCCGGCTCAAGTACTGAGTAGGCGAACCAAAGTGGGGATACGGAGGACGTTCAGTTTGCAGCCACTTATCTTTTCAGTTTGCCCATGGAGTCCCTGAGCATGTCGATCCAGGTCGAAGACTATTTCGCGCGTGACACCTTCCAGAAAATGAAGGCGTTCGCCGACAAGCAGGAAACCCCGTTCGTACTCATCGATACCCAGATGATCAGCCAGGCCTACGACGACCTGCGCGCCGGTTTCGAGTTCGCCAAGGTCTACTACGCGGTCAAGGCCAACCCGGCGGTCGAGATCATCGACCTGCTCAAAGAGAAAGGTTCGAGCTTCGACATCGCCTCGATCTACGAACTGGACAAGGTGATGGACCGTGGCGTCAGCGCCGACCGTATCAGCTACGGCAACACCATCAAGAAGTCCAAGGACATCCGTTACTTCTTTGAAAAAGGTGTGCGCCTGTACGCCACCGACTCGGAAGCCGACCTGCGCAACATCGCCAAGGCCGCGCCGGGCTCCAAGGTCTACGTACGCATCCTCACCGAAGGCTCCACCACCGCCGACTGGCCACTGTCGCGCAAGTTCGGCTGCCAGACCGACATGGCCATGGACCTGCTGATCCTGGCCCGCGATCTGGGCCTGGTGCCATACGGCATTTCCTTCCACGTGGGTTCGCAGCAGCGCGACATCAGCGTGTGGGACGCCGCCATCGCCAAGGTCAAGGTGATCTTCGAGCGCCTGAAGGAAGAAGACGGCATCGAGCTGAAGCTGATCAACATGGGTGGCGGCTTCCCGGCCAACTACATCACCCGCACCAACAGCCTGGAAACCTACGCTGAAGAGATCATCCGCTTCCTCAAGGAAGACTTCGGTGACGACCTGCCGGAAATCATCCTCGAGCCAGGCCGTTCGCTGATCGCCAACGCCGGTATCCTGGTCAGCGAAGTAGTGCTGGTTGCGCGCAAGTCGCGCACCGCCGTCGAGCGCTGGGTGTACACCGACGTGGGCAAATTCTCCGGCCTGATCGAAACCATGGACGAGTCCATCAAGTTCCCGATCTGGACCGAAAAGAAAGGCGAGATGGAAGAAGTGGTCATCGCCGGCCCGACCTGCGACAGCGCCGACATCATGTACGAGCACTACAAGTACGGCCTGCCGCTGAACCTGGCGATCGGTGACCGCCTCTACTGGCTGTCGACCGGTGCCTACACCACCAGCTACAGCGCGGTGGAATTCAACGGCTTCCCGCCGCTGAAGGCCTACTACCTGTAATGCAGAACGGGGCCGAAAGGCCCCGTTTTCATTCAGGTTGACCCCATCACGCTTCGCGCTGTTCTATCTCTGCGGCATACCGCGCCGCAAAGGCCATCAACCCTGGCCCCGCCCCCTGCAAGGTCGCCAAAGCACTGCGCAGAAAATTCATGTTCCCCTCAACCCGCGCCTGCTCCAGCCACTGCCCTGCCTCGGCCATCTGCCCACGCTCTACCAGCACCAGCGCCAGGCTGAACATCCCACGAAAATCCCCCGCTTCGGCGGCACGCCTGTACCAGCGCACTGCCCGCGCCGGGCTGGGCGCCGTAGCGATACCCTGCTCCAGGTAACGCCCATACAGGTTCATCGACTTGGCATGCCCCAGCCGCGCAGCCTTCTCGTAGCACATCAATGCCTGCGCCTGATTGGCCGGTACCCCACGCCCGGTAGCCAGCAGGTTGCCCAGGTTATACAGGCCCCAATCCAACCCGGCATCGGCTGCGCGGGCATAGTGAACCGCAGCCTGCGCCACATTCACCTCGCCGCCCCAACCATGCTCCAGGCAACGCCCGAGCATGTTGTGCGCCATGGCGCTGCCACCCTGGGCAGCAATGCCGAACCAGCGCCGGGCCACTTCGGCATCCGCTTCGATGCCGCGGCCGTCGAGCAGGATCTGCCCGAGCAGCAACTGAGCTTCGATCACGCCCTGCCCTGCCGCCGCGAGAATCGCCTGGGCGGCCTTGCCCGGACTGTCTTCGAGCATGGCCTTGAGGCCTGCGACATCCACCACTTCTTCACGGCGCAACTGATAGGACACGGCTCAGACCTCTGCCCAGCGGCGCAGCAGGTTATGGTAGGTGCCGGTCAATTGCAGCAACGACGGGTGCTCGGGCACATCGGCGGTGAGTTGCTGGATGGCATTGTCCATCTCGAACAGCAACGCCCGCTGGCTGTCCTCCCGTACCAGGCTCTGGGTCCAGAAGAACGCCGCATAACGCACGCCGCGCGTCACCGGGTTGACCTTGTGCAGGCTGGTGCCCGGGTACAGCACCAGGTCACCGGCAGCCAGCTTGACCTGCTGCTCGCCATAAGTGTCCTGGATCACCAGTTCGCCGCCGTCATAGCTGTCCGGGGCGCTCAGGAAAAGCGTCGAGGACAGGTCGGTGCGCACCCGCTCCGGGCTGCCTTTTGGCTGGCGCAAGGCATTGTCGATGTGGAAGCCGAAGCTGCCACCCTCGCGGTAGCAGTTGATCAGTGGCGGGAAGACTTTGTGCGGCAGGGCCGCCGACATGAACCGTGGGGTTTTCCACAGGCGGTCGATCAGCGCGCTGCCGATTTCCTTCGCCAGCGCGTGGCCTTCTGGCAGCTGCAAGTTGTGCTTGGCCTTGGCCGACTGATAGCCGGCCGTGACCTTGCCGTCGGCCCAATCGGCCTGCGCCAGGGCCTCACGAATGCGGGCAAGCTCATTGGCGTCGAACAGGCCGGGGATATGAAGCAGCATGGCGGCGGCACCGTTAAGGAGTGTAAAGGTGGCAATGATATTGATTCCCTTTTACGCCGTACAAGCCCTTTCTTCACCCGAGACGTTTCAGCTTGATTAAACCGTAAAGAGAATTTGTAAAGATTGTAAGTTCGACGTGAATGGTAACGAATCTCAATTGTGACCTGCAATCACTTGCATTATGATCCGCGGCCTTCACACCTTGGGGAAGGTCCATAACAATGCGTCAATACGTGCCATCTGCAGTGAGTTCTCCACGTCTGATCGTGTCCGCCATCGGCGTCGCCCTGAGCGCTTCGTCCGCGTACGCCGCCGATCCGGCTACCAACAGCGCCATCACCCTCGATGCCACCAGCGTCAATGGCAAGGCTGAACAGGCCAGCACCGATTACAAGGTCGAAAAGGCCTCCTCGCAGAAGTACACCGCGCCGTTGGTGGACACCCCACGCTCGGTTACCGTAATCCCCCAGCAAGTCATCAAGGACACCAACGCCCTGAGCCTGCAGGATGCCCTGCGCACTGTGCCAGGCATCACCTTTGGTGCAGGCGAAGGCGGCAACCCGCAAGGCGACCGTCCGTTCATTCGTGGTTTTGACGCCCAGGGTGACACCTACCTGGATGGTGTACGCGATACCGGTGCGCAGACCCGTGAAATCTTCGCCATCGAATCGGTGGAAGTGGCCAAAGGCCCCAACTCGGCCATCGGTGGCCGCGGCGCGGCAGGCGGCACCATCAACCTGGTGAGCAAGCGTGCACACCTGGGCAACTCGCTGGACGGTGCCTGGACCTGGGGCAGCGACCAGACCCAGCGCTACACCTTTGACGGCAACTACCAGTTCAGCGACACCGCTGCCGGCCGCCTCAACCTGATGACCCACGAGAGCAACGTTGCCGGCCGGGACAAGGTCAACTATGACCGCTGGGGTATCGCCCCATCCTTGGCCTTCGGCCTGGGCACGCCAACCCGCGTCAACCTCGACTACTACCACCTGGAAAGCGACGACCTGCCGGATTCGGGCATCCCGTACAGCATCCCTACCGGTGGCAACAGCGCACGCACCTCGGCGCACCCCAGCAAGCCGATCGACGGCGGCGACAGCGACAACTTCTACGGCCTGACCGGTCGCGACTTCCGCAAGACCCGTGTGGACATCGCTACTATCGCCGTGGAACATGACCTGAGCGAATCGTTGACCATCAAGAACACCCTGCGTCATGGCAACAGCATGCAGGACTACATCCTGACCCAGCCAGACGACAGCGCGGGCAACGTCAACAACAACGGCGTATGGCGTCGTGCCAATACCCGTGTAGGCAACACTGCCACCACCACCAACCAGACCGACCTGTTCGGTGAGTTCTTCGTGGGCGGTTTCAAGAACAACTTCTCCACCGGGGTCGAGTTCAGCAAGGAAGACTCGGACCGCCAAAGCTACACGGTGTCGCCAAACAGCAAGCTCACCTGCACCGGCCCGGGCAATGGTGGCAGCTGTACTTCGCTGAGCGACCCGAACCCCGACGATGCCTGGGATGGCACGATCTCGCGCAACTACGCCGGCACCAAGACCAGCAGCAAGACCCGCGCAATCTACGCCTTCGACACCCTGGAGCTGACGCCTGAGTGGCTGTTGAACATGGGCCTGCGTTACGACCACTTCGATACCAAGTTCCGCACTTACGATGCCTCCGGCGCGACAGTGGTGAACAAGAACGGCGTCCCGACCAAAGGCCGCGACACCAGCGAGTTCTTCACCGGCCAGTTGGGCCTGGTCTGGAAACCGGCCGAGAACGGTAGCATCTACGTGTCCTATGCCACTTCAGCCACCCCGCCCGGGGCGATGCTCGGCGAAGGTACCGAAGGCAACCCGCTATCGGGCACCACCGACCGTGGTGGCAACCTCCTGGCCAGCGACATGGAGCCGGAAGAAACCACCAACTACGAAATCGGCACCAAGTGGGACCTGCTCGACGAGCGCCTGTCGCTGGCCGCTGCGCTGTTCCGTACCGAGAAGGAAAACGCCCGTGTACAGGTGAACACCACCACCTACGAAAACGTCGGCGAAACCCGCGTGCAGGGCATCGAGCTCTCGGCCAGCGGCAAGCTCACCGACAAGTGGCAAGTGTTCGCCGGCTACACCTACCTGCAGGCCCGCCAGATCGACGGCGGCCCGCTGGGCAAGGCCAACGATGGCAACCAATTGCCAAACACGCCTAACAACAGCGCCAGCCTGTGGACCACATACTCGATCACCCCGAAGCTGACGGTCGGCGGCGGCGCCTTCTATGTGGATGACGTCTACGGCAACGTAGCCAACACCACCATGGTCGACAGCTATGTACGTTACGACGCCATGGCCGCCTACAAGCTGACCAAGAACGTCGACCTGCAACTTAACGTGCAGAACCTGACCAACGAGGTGTACTACGACAAAGCGTTCTCCACCCACTTCGCCAACCAGGCGGCGGGCAGGACTGCATTGCTGACCACCAGCGTCCACTTCTAAAGCAGCAACCCGGAGCCCCGTTCATTCCAATGAGCGGGGCTTTTGCGTATCAAGGCATAATGCACCCCGCGCAGGGCGCGGCAGCAACACAAGGTGAACGATGTGGTGAAGAAGACGCTGTTCCAATTGCACTGGTTCTTTGGCATCACCGCCGGCCTGGTGCTGGCCTTGATGGGTATTACCGGTGCGCTCTATTCGTTCCAGGAAGAATTGCTGCGCGCCTTCAACGCTGACGTGTTGAAGGTCGAGGTGCGCGCCGAGGGCGTGCTGCCTCCGGCTGAACTGGTGCGCAGGGTCGAGGCCGCCCAAGGCGACAAAGTGTCGATGCTGTGGGTCGATGTACGCGAAGGCAACGCCGCACGGGTCTTCTTCACACCGCCGCCGGGCGAGCGCCGCGGTGAGTTGCGCTATGCCGACCCCTATACCGGTGAGCTCAAGGGCCAGGCCGCCGGGCAAGACTTCTTCAAACTGATGCTCACCCTGCACCGGTTCCTGGCCATGGGTGACACCGGCCGGCAGATCACGGGCGCCTGCACCCTGATGCTGGTGTTCTTCTGCCTCTCCGGCCTGTACCTGCGCTGGCCGCGCAAAGCCCTGAACTGGCGCACCTGGCTGACCTTCGACTGGGCCAAAAAAGGCCGCGCCTTCAACTGGGACCTGCATGCCGTAGCCGGCACCTGGTGCCTGCTGTTCTACCTTCTGTTCGCGCTGACCGGCCTGTTCTGGTCCTACGAGTGGTACCGCGAAGGCCTGAACAAGTTACTTGCCGACGCGCCTGGCGCAGGACAGCAGCACAAGCGCGGCGAAGGCCGTGGCCGCCATGGGCCGCAGAAGGTGGACAAGAACGCACCGCCGCTGGTGGTCGACTACGACGCCATCTGGGCCAACCTCAAGGACGCTGCCGGGCCAGGGCTTGCCATGTACAACCTGCGCCTGCCACCTGCTGGCGGCCAGCCCGCCAGCCTGTTCTACCTGCTCGACAGCGCCGCGCACCCACGCGCCTTCAATACCCTGACCCTGGACCCGGCCACCGGCCAGGTGAAAAACCACGACCGCTATACCGACAAGTCCTTCAAGGCCCAGCTGCTGCAAAGTGTTTATGCCTTGCACGTGGGTGAATACTTCGGCCTGCCGGGGCGGATCATCGTCACCCTCGCCAGCCTGACCATGCCGCTGTTCTTCGTCACCGGCTGGCTTTTGTACCTCGACCGCCGCCGCAAGAAGCGCCAGGTGCGTGCCGCCCGCGGCCACGTCGCCAACGCCAGCGCCAGCGCCAGCGGCGACAGCTGGCTGATCGGCTTCGCCAGCCAGAGCGGTTTCGCCGAGCAACTGGCCTGGCAGAGCGCCGGACAATTGCAGGCCGCAGGCTTGCCGGTGCAAGTACGTGCACTTGCCGACCTTGGCGAAGAGGACCTGCGCCAGACGCGCCGCGCGCTGTTCGTGGTCAGCACGTTCGGTGACGGCGAAGCGCCTGACAGCGCCCGCGCCTTCGAGCTCAAGGTGCTTGGCCAGCCTTGGGCCCTGAACGGGCTCAGCTATGCCGTGCTGGCGCTCGGTGATCGCCAGTACCCGCACTTCTGCGGCTTTGCCCGGCGCCTGCAGGCATGGCTCGGCGAGCGCGGTGCCAGCACGGCGTTCAGCCCGGTGGAAGTGGACAACGCCGACCCGGCGGCCCTGCAGCAATGGCAGCAGGAACTGGCGCAGCTGACTGGCGCCCAACCCGTCGCTGCCTGGCAACCGCCAAGTTTCGGCAACTGGAACCTGGTCAGCCGCGATCTGCTCAATCCAGGCAGTCAAGGCCAACCGGTCTACCTGATCGGCCTGCGCCCTGAAGAGCCCGCCAGCTGGGAGGCCGGTGATCTGGTAGAAGTTCTGCCGCTCAATGGCCAGCCACGCGTGGATGCATTCCTCAGCGGCATGGCCCTCGACGCCAACGCCACTGTGCAGCTTCACGGCCTGAGCGAGACCCTCGGCCAAGCCCTGGCAGGCCGCCAGCTACCAACCCGTCGGGACCACCTGATCGGCTTGCAGCCACAAGCGCTGATCGATGCGCTGGCACCGATCGGCAGCCGCGAATACTCCATCGCCTCGATCGCCAGCGATGGTGTGCTGGAGCTGATAGTGCGCCAAGAGCGTCACCCCGACGGCAACCTTGGCCTGGGCTCTGGCTGGCTGACCGAGTACCTGCCAGTCGATGGCACCCTTGGCCTGCGCCTGCGGCGCAACAGTGGCTTCCATCTGCCCGAAAGCGCCGCGCCGATGATCCTGATCGGCAACGGCACTGGCCTTGCGGGCCTGCGCTGCCTGCTGCGGGCGCGGATCAATGCCGGCGAGCAGCGCAACTGGCTGCTGTTCGGCGAGCGTAACCGCGCGCATGACCTGCTGTGTGGCGATGAGCTGCAAACCTGGCTGGAGAGCGGCGACCTGGCACGCCTGGACCTGGCGTTCTCGCGCGATCAGGCCGAGAAGGTGTATGTGCAGGATGTATTGCTGCAGCAGGCTGAAGAGTTCAAGCGCTGGGTTGCCGATGGCGCTTATGTGTATGTCTGCGGCAGCCTGCACGGGATGGCGGCTGGTGTTGATGCGGCGCTCAAGGGCATGCTCGGTGAAGAAATGGTCGAGCAGTTGATCGAAGACGGGCGTTATCGGCGGGATGTTTACTGATCAGGGATTGAACTGACACAGCTGGCCGCTGTAGGAGCGGCCTTGTGTCGCGAACGGGCCGCGAAGCGGCCCTCGATGTTTCGGCATTGATGCAACAATTGCTGGGGCCGCTCTGCGACCCTTTCGCGACACAAGGCCGCTCCTACCGGCGGGCGGTGCTGGCTCAGTGCAGCTCGAAGGTATCGGCATCCAGGTTGGCCGGGAAGCGGGTACGGTAGTTGGCAAGCTCCGCCGCCCTCAGCACGACCGTGAACACACCATCCGCCTCACCCGCACTGAGCAAGCTTTCACCCTGGAAGTCCAGCACCTGGCTGTCGCCGGAATACGCGAAACCCTTGCCATCGGTGCCCACCCGGTTCACCGCCGCCACGAAGCACAGGTTCTCGATACCCCGCGCCGGCAGCAGCCGGTTCCAGTGCTGGCGGCGCGCCGCCGGCCAGTTCGCGGTGTACAACAGCAGGTCGGTATCCTGGGCATCGCGGCTCCACACCGGAAAACGCAGGTCATAGCAGATCAGCGGGCGTACCCGCCAGCCCTTGATCTCGAACTGCACCTGACGCTCACCCGGGGTGTAGTGCTTATGCTCACCGGCCATGCGGAACAGGTGGCGCTTGTCGTAGTGCAGGATCTCGCCGTCCGGGCGCGCCCACAGCAAGCGGTTGCGGTGGCTGCCATCGGCGGCCTGGATGATCACGCTACCGGTAACCACTGCGTTGATGCGCTTGGCCTGAGCCTTGAGCCATTTGTAGGTCGGGCCGTTCTCGGGCTCGGCCAAGCTTTCCGATTCCATCGAAAAACCAGTGGTGAACATCTCGGGGAGGATCACCAGGTCGGCATCTCCAGCCTGGTCGAGCAACACCTCGAAATGCGCGTAATTGGCCTCGCGGTCGTGCCAGGCCAGGGCCGTTTGCACCAGGGCGATTTTCAGGTTGGGCAGTGCACTCAGATCGCGCATAGTTTTTCCGCTGCCTGACGCAGCGTCTCCTCACGTTTGGCAAAGCACAGGCGTACCAGGCGTTGCTCGGGGATGGGTTGCTGGTAGAACACCGACACCGGAATGGTCGCCACGCCGTGTTCACGGGTGAGCCAAAGGGCCATTTCGACGTCGTTCAGGTCTGGCCGGATCTGCGAATAGTCCACCAGTTGGAAATAGGTGCCGGCCGTGCGGGTAAAGCTGAAACGCGAACCTTTGAGCAGGTCGCAGAACAGGTCGCGCTTGGCTTGATAGAAACCTGGCAGTTCGTCGACATGCTGAGGGTGTTCGGCCATGAAGTCCGCGAGTGCACACTGCAGCGGTGTAACCCCGCAAAAATTGACGTACTGATGCACTTTGCGCAGCTCCGCGCTCAAGGCAGGTGGCGCGACCACGTAGCCGGTCTTCCAGCCGGTCACGTGGTAGGTCTTGCCGAACGAACTGACCACGAACGCGCGGCGGTACAGCTCTGCATGGGCCAGAACGCTGGCATGACGTACGCCATCGTAGACCAGGTGTTCATACACTTCGTCGCTGACCAGGTAGATATCGCGATCAGCGATCAGGCGCGCCAACTGGTCCAGGTCTTCAGCCGTGATCAGCGCACCACTGGGGTTATGCGGCGAATTGAGGATGACCATGCGTGTGCGCGGGCTCAGGGCATCGCTGAACCTCTGCCAGTCGATACCGAAGTCGCCATCACTGAGCTGTACGTGCACGCAGCGTCCGCCGGCAAGCGCCACGGAGGGCTCATAGCTGTCGTAACAGGGGTCGAAGACGATCACCTCGTCACCCGCGTGGATCACCGCCTGGATGGCACAGAAGATCGCCTCGGTGGCGCCCGGGGTGATGGTCACTTCCTGATCGGCATCGACCTTGGTCCCATACAGGCGCTCGACCTTGGCCGCCACCTGCTGGCGCAGGGCCGGCAAACCGGTCATCGGCGCATACTGGTTATGCCCGGCGGACACATGGCGGCCAACCGCATCGAGCAAAGCCTGCGGGCCATTGAAGTCTGGGAAGCCCTGGGAAAGGTTGAGCGCGCCCGTCTGCACGGCGAGCTGGGACATGGTGGTGAAGATGGTCGTGCCGACGTTCGGCAGTTTGCTGCGGATCATGAAGCCCTCTTTCCTGCGGGACGGAGAGCTATAAGCTACAAGCTCCAAGCCACAAGAAAAAGCGACATGTATCAGCGTCCGCTCATTCTTGCAGCTTGCGACTTGAAGTTTGCCGCTTGTCAGCGCTTGTCGCGACGCTTCTTCTCGGCCTTCTTGTGGTGCGACATCAAGCGGCGCTTCTTGTTGACCTGGCGGTCGGTGAGGGTGTTCTTCTTGCCCTCGTACGGGTTCTCACCGCCTTTGTACTCGATGCGGATCGGCGTACCGACCAGTTTGAGCACCCGGCGGTAAGTGTTTTCCAGGTAACGCGAGTACGACTTGGGAATCTTCTCGGTCTGATTGCCGTGGATCACGATCAGCGGCGGGTTGGCACCGCCGAGGTGGGCATAGCGCAGCTTGATGCGGCGGCCGTTGACCAGCGGTGGCTGGTGCTCACTGACGGCATCTTCGAGGATCTGCGTCAGACGGCTGGTTGGCCAGCGGGTGACCGCCGATTTGAACGCGGCCTGCACCGACTTGTACAAGTGGCCCACGCCGGTGCCGTGCAGCGCCGAGATGAAGTGGATGTCAGCAAAGTCGACGAAGAACAGCCGGCGCTCCAGCTCGGTCTTGACGTAGTCGCGCTCACCCGACTCCATGCCGTCCCACTTGTTCAGGGCGATGACGATGGCGCGGCCCGCTTCCAGGGCAAAGCCCAGCAGGTTGAGGTCGTGGTCGACCACACCCTCGCGGGCGTCCATGACGAAGATCACCACGTTGGCGTCCTTGATCGCCTGCAGCGTCTTCACCACCGAGAACTTTTCGACTTCCTCGTGGATCTTGCCGCGCTTGCGCACGCCAGCGGTGTCGATGAAGGTGTACTTCTCGTTATCGCGCTCGAACGGGATGTAGATACTGTCACGGGTGGTACCCGGCTGGTCGTAGACGACCACGCGCTCTTCGCCGAGCATGCGGTTGACCAGGGTCGACTTGCCCACGTTGGGGCGGCCGATGATGGCGATCTTGATGCCATCCTTTTCGCTCGGGCCGGGGATGCGTACCGCTTCCTCGCCTTCGGCAACCTCCTGGTCGAGGGCTTCTTCTTCAGCATCGCGAGGAATGTGGCCCAGCACCGACTCCATCAACTGATTGATGCCGCGGCCCTGCGAGCCGGCCACCGGAATGGCATTGCCCATGCCCAGCGGCGAAAACTCGGCGCGGGCGACGTCGGCGTCGATGTTGTCGATCTTGTTGGCCACCAGGATGGCCGACTTGTTCCGCTTGCGCAGGTGCTCGGCGATCATCTGGTCGGCGGCAGTCATGCCCGCGCGGGCGTCGACCAGGAACAGCACATAGTCGGCTTCTTCGATGGCCATCAGCGACTGCTCGGCCATCTTCTCATCCATGCCCACTTCGTCACCGGTGATACCACCGGTGTCGATCAGGATGAAGGAGCGACCCTGCCAGCTGGCATCACCATACTGGCGGTCACGGGTCAGACCCGACAGGTCACCCACGATGGCATCGCGGGTTTTGGTCAGGCGGTTGAACATGGTGGATTTGCCGACGTTCGGCCGTCCCACCAGGGCGATTACGGGAACCATGCGGCTCTCCACTCTTGAATTCTTGAAAATGCAAAGGCCGCTGCAAGGCAGCGGCCGGAGTTCGGGCGGCGTGTCCTACGCCGCAACTCAAGACCTGTCGTGGCCTTGAGCATAGCTTCAGCGGATGGTCAGTGCCTCGAGCTTGCCGCTGTTGCCAAAGACATAGATGGTGTCGCCGACCACCAGGGGCCGGGCGCGCAGGCCATCGCTGTCGATACGCTCACGGCCGACGAAACGGCCGTCGACCTGGCTGAGCAGGTGCAGGTAACCTTCGAAGTCACCTACAGCCACGTAGCTGGAGAACACTTCCGGTGCCGACAATTGGCGGCGCGCCATCGAGTCGTTGGTCCACAGCGCGCTGGAAGAGCGCTCGTCGACACCCTCGACACTGCCCGAAGCTTCGCTGACATAGACGTTGCCGAAACCTTGGGCGACACCCACGTAGCTCGAGGCATCACGCTGCCACAGCACACGGCCGCTTTCCAGGTCCAGGCCCGCTACGCGGCCCTGGTAGGTGCTGACGTACAGCGTACCACCGGACAGCAGCAGGCCGCCGTCGATGTCGACCACACGGTCCAGCTCGGAACGGCCCTGCGGGATCGCCACACGGCTCTCCCACACCGGCACGCCGTTGTTGATGTCGACCGCGACCACTTTGCCGGTGGACAGGCCGGCTACAGCCAGACGGTTGGTGACGATCGGCGCACCGGTGCCCCGCAGGGTCAGTACAGCCGGGGTGCTCTCGTAGATCCAGCGGCGGTCGCCGGTAGCGGCATCGAGGCCGATCAGACGGTCGTCCTGAGTCTGCACCACCACAACGTCACCGTTGTTGGCAGGCGGCGCCAGGACTTCGCTGGTTACGCGCGAGCGCCAGCGCTCTTCACCGGTGCTGGAGTCCAGGGCAATCACTTCACCCTTGAGGGTGCCGAGCATGACCAGGCCATAGCCAACGCCGACGGCGCCGGAAACCGGCAGCTCCAGATCCTGCTTCCACACTACGTCGCCGGTAATGCGGTCGAGGGCGAAGACTTCGCCATTGACGTCGCTGGCGTAGATGCGGTCGTTCTCGATGGCTGGCACCAGGGTATTGTAAGTCTCGCCCTGGCCGTCACCGATCGAGCGGCTCCACTGCTTTTTCAGTACCACTTCTTCGGTGAACTTGGTCAGCTCGGCCGGAGGCAGTTCCTTCTTGCTGTTGCTGCTGCAACCTGCGGCCAGTACGGCCAGGGTCAGCACTGCTGCTTGTTTCCAACCGATCACGTCACGCGTCCCCTTTGGCCAAGTCATCCAGCTTCAGTTGCAAGCCACCGACCGCCGCCTCATCGGACAGCGCGGCCTTGGCTTTTTCATAAGCGCTGTGGGCATCGTCGGCACGACCCAACTGCACCAGCAGGTCGCCCTTCAATTCTTCACGGCTGGCCAAAAACGCCTTGTCGGCGTCGCCGTCGAGCAGCTTGAGCGCATCTTCAGCCTTGTCCTGGGCCGCGAGCACGCGTGCCAGGCGCTGGCGCGAAATTTCGCCCAAGGTGTCGTCAGCAGGCTTGTCGAGCACATTCTTGAGCTCGGCAGCGGCGTCGTCGAGCTTGCCGCTCTCAACCGCGACCTTGGCCACGAACAGGCTGCCGTACTGGGCGTAGGCGGTACCACCGAACTCGCTCTTGAGCTTGCCGGAAAGCTCCGCGACCTTGGTCGCGTCCGGCTGCCCGCTTGGCGTCAGGCTGGTTTCAAGCAGGGCCTGATACAGCTGCGATGCGCCTTGCGACTGGTTGTCCTGGTACTTGTGCCACGTGTTCCAGCCCAACACCACTACGCCAGCCAGCAGCGCACCGGTCAGCAGTGGCTTGCCGTTACGGTTCCACCAGTCCTTGACCCCTGCCAGGTCATCATCATCGGTACTCGACACCCCAATACTCCTTTTCGCCTATTCGCTTGTTGAACCGCGTTACGCCTGAGCGATCGCGGTTTCCAGGTGCTCAGCCAGAGCATCCCAGGCAATGTTCTGTTGTTCGCCCTGACCACGCAGGGGCTTGAGGCCAATCTCTTGCTTGGCCAGCTCATCGTCACCCAGGATCAGGGCGAACAACGCGCCGCTCTTGTCGGCTTTCTTGAACTGGCTCTTGAAGCTGCCGCCACCGGCGTTGACCGCCAGGCGCAGGCCCGGCAGCCGGTCGCGCAGGCTCTCGGACAAGCGCAGGCCAGCCAGCTCCGCCTGCTCGCCGAAGGCGCAGAGGTAGACATCGATCTGACGGTTGATGGACGCCGGTACCTTGCCCAGGGTCTCCAGCAGCAGGATCAGGCGCTCGATACCCATGGCGAAACCAACGCCGGTGGTCGGTTTGCCACCCATCTGCTCGACCAGGCCATCGTAGCGGCCGCCTGCACAGACGGTGCCCTGGGCGCCGAGCTTGTCGGTGACCCACTCGAACACGGTCTTGCTGTAGTAGTCCAGGCCACGCACCAGCTTGGTGTTGATCACAAACGGAATGCCGGCGGCATCCAGACGGGCCTTGAGGCCCTCGAAGTGCACGCGGGAGTCTTCGTCGAGGTAGTCTTCCAGCTTCGGCGCGCCGACCAGCACCGCCTGGGTGTTCGGGTCCTTGCTGTCGAGGATGCGCAGCGGATTGCTCTTGAGGCGGCGCTGGCTGTCTTCGTCGAGTTGTTCCAGGCGCGCCGAGAGGAACTCGACCAGCGCGTCGCGGTAGCGGGCGCGGGCCTCGCTGGTGCCCAGGCTGTTCAGCTCGAGCTTGACCGCATCCTGGATGCCCAGCAGGCCCCACAGACGCCAGGTCAGCATGATCAGCTCGGCATCGATGTCCGGGCCGTCCAGGTTGAACACCTCGACGCCAATCTGGTGGAACTGACGGTAGCGGCCCTTCTGCGGGCGCTCGTGGCGGAACATCTGGCCGATGTACCACAGCTTCTGCACCTGGCCGTTGCCAGTGATGCCGTGCTCGAGCACTGCACGTACGCAGGCAGCGGTGCCTTCAGGGCGCAGGGTCAGCGAATCGCCGTTGCGGTCCTCGAAGGTGTACATCTCTTTTTCGACGATGTCGGTGACTTCACCGATGGAGCGCTTGAACAGCTCGGTGAACTCGACGATCGGCGTGCGGATCTGGCTGTACCCATAGGTGTCCAGCAGCCCGGCGACGGTGCCTTCGAAGTAGCGCCACAGCGGCGACTGCTCTGGCAGGATGTCGTTCATGCCACGGATGGCTTGCAGCGATTTGCTCACGAAAAGTCCTTACGAATCTGTGTGTCAGCCGCGGGCGATCAGCGCCGCGTCGGCCTCGACCTTTTCGGCCGCTTTCTGGCGGATGAGCTTTTCCAGCTCATCGACCAGGTTGTCATTGGTCAGTTTCTGCGCCGGCTTGCCGTCGATGTAGATCAGGTTCGGCGTGCCGCCGGTCAGGCCAACGTGGGCTTCCTTCGCTTCGCCAGGGCCGTTGACCACACAACCGATCACCGCCACGTCCAGCGGTACCAGCAGGTCTTCCAGGCGCCCTTCCAGTTCGTTCATGGTCTTGACCACATCGAAGTTCTGCCGCGAGCAGCTCGGGCAGGCGATGAAGTTGATGCCACGCGAACGCAGGTGCAGCGACTTGAGGATGTCGTAGCCGACCTTCACTTCCTCGACCGGGTCGGCCGCCAGCGAAATGCGGATGGTATCGCCGATGCCTTCGGCCAGCAGCATACCGAGGCCGACGGCGGATTTCACCGTGCCGGAGCGCAGCCCACCGGCCTCGGTGATGCCCAGGTGCAGCGGCTGGATGATCTGCTTGGCCAGCAAGCGATAGGCTTCGACGGCCATGAACACGTCGGAGGCCTTGACGCTGACCTTGAAGTCCTGGAAATCCAGGCGGTCCAGGTGCTCGACATGGCGCAGTGCAGATTCGACCAGCGCCGCCGGGGTCGGCTCGCCATATTTCTTCTGCAGGTCCTTTTCCAGGGAGCCTGCGTTGACACCGATACGGATCGGGATGCCACGGTCACGAGCGGCATCGACCACAGCACGAACACGGTCCTCACGGCCGATGTTGCCCGGGTTGATACGCAGGCAGTCGACGCCCAGTTCGGCCACGCGCAACGCGATCTTGTAGTCGAAGTGGATGTCGGCGACCAGCGGTACGCTGACCAGTTGCTTGATTTTGCCGAACGCCTCGGCGGCGTCCATGTCCGGTACCGAAACACGGACGATGTCGACCCCCGCATCGACCAGGCGCTGGATCTGGCCAACGGTGGCGGCGACATCATTGGTGTCGGTGTTGGTCATGCTCTGCACCGCGATGGGGGCATCACCACCCACCGGCACATTGCCGACCCAGATTTTGCGGGATTCGCGACGTTTGATCGGAGATTCGCCGTGCATGACTTACTGTCCCAACTTCAGGCGAGCGGTTTCGCCACTGGTGAACGGGGCAACATCGACGGCCTGGCCGTTGTAGCTGACCTGGGCGCCGCGGGCAAAGCCCAGGCGCACCGCGAACGGCGGCTTGCCGGTCAGCTCGAGGTTGTCGCCCTTGCGCTTGATGGCGCTGAACAGCACCTTGCCGTTGCCATCGGACACCTGGGTCCAGCAATCGGCGGTGAACTGGATTGCAACCTTGGCGCTGCCGGCCGGCACGGCGGCAGGCTCGGTGGCAATGGCCGGCACGCTGGCGGCAGGCGCCACAGGGGCGGCCTGGGCTACGGGGGCGGCTGGCGTGGCTGGCGCGGCTGGTGCTGCCGTTGTCGGCGCAGGCGCTTCAGCCTGTGCAGGCGCCTGCTGGACCGGCGCGGCTGCTGCTGCAGCCGGGGCGGCCTCGCTGCTGGCCTCGGCAACCGGCTCGGCAGGTGCCTGCTCCAGCGGCAGCGGCGCGCTTTCGCCCTGCTGGCCTAAGGTAACAGCCTGGTCTTCAGGCTCATCCAGCGGGTGGATCTGGGTGGTACCGTCGGCGCTTTCGACCTCGACATGCTCCAGGGCGATATTGGCCAGGTCCTTGCCGCGCAGGCTGCCCTGGTCCTGCCACCACAGGAAGCTGCCACCGACCACCGCAACCAGCAGCAACAGGCTGACACCGCGCAGGATGTTGTGCGAAAGGCGCACCGGCTCTTCGATGCGGCCCAGTGAATGTACGTCGCTGCCCTTGGCATGGGTGCCGGTGTACTGGTCGAAGGCCTCGACCAGCGGCGCCTGGTCCATGTCCATCAGCTTGGCATAGGCACGGATGTAGCCACGGGCGAAGGTATGCCCTGGCAGCTTGTCGAAGGCACCGGTTTCCACGTGGTTCAGCGAACTTACGGTGAGGTTGAGCTTGCGGGCCACCTCGGCTTGCGACCACTCCCGTCTTTCGCGGGCCTGGCGCAACAATTCACCGGGGTTCTGGCCAGTCGCTGCTGCTACTTCGGGATGCGCGGCTTTCATCGTTGCTCCGACAGGTATTGCTGATATTCCGGCGTACCGGGATAAAGTCGTTGTAATTGCTGGCCCAGTTCGGCCTGTGTGCCTTGCTCGTCGAACACCCGGGCAAGACGGCTACCCAGCAGGAGGCTACGGGCATTGTGATCGCTCAACTGGCTGAAACGATCGTAGAAACCCCGTGCCGGCACATAATGCCTGTTTTCGTAGGACAACTCAGCCATTTCCAGCAACGCCCTGGGTTGCCGCTGGTTGAGTTGCAGGGCCTTGCTCAGATACGCCTGCGCCTGGTCACGGTTGCCGAGTTTCAGGGCTGTCAGGCCAAGGTTCTCGTAGACGCGCGAACGTTCAGGATACAGGGTATCGGCGCTGGCCAGGCGAAACATCTGCTCGGCTTCGGCAAAACGCTGCTGAGCATATAGGAAACTGCCGTAATTGTTGCGAATTCGCGTGTCGCCGGGGCTTGCCGACAACGCTTTCTTGAAGTGTTCCTCAGCCAGCGCAGCTTCACCTTCGGCCTGAAACACCAGGGCCAAGGCTGCGTGAGCATCGCCATCCTTGGCATCGAGCACCAGTGCCTTGCCCAACGGAGCCTTGGCCTGTTCGGTCAAACCTTGTTGCAAATAGCCAAGCCCAAGCTGCACATAGGCACGCCCCGCCTCCACTCGCCCCTGTCGAGTTGCCAGTGGGTCATTCGCACCACCCGACACGCAGCCGGCCAGCAGCGAAAGCGCAAGGATCGACAGCGCGGCGCGCAGGCTCATGGCGGGCCCGGACTCAGTGGCGCACGGCGCTGTCTTGCAGCTCGGCGTCGGCAGACAGCTGACGTACGGCGATGTAGCGCTCGCTGCGGCGGGTACGGTCATTGACCTGGCCGACCAGCTGGCCACAGGCGGCATCGATGTCATCGCCACGGGTGGTACGGGTGGTGACGTTGAAGCCACCGTGGTGCAGCAAGTCCTGGAAGCGGCGAATAGCGTTGTTGCTAGGGCGCTCGTAACCGGAATGCGGGAACGGGTTGAACGGGATCAGGTTGATCTTGCACGGTACATCGCGCAGCAGTTCGATCATCTGCGCGGCATGCTCGGGCTGGTCGTTGACGTCCTTGAGCAGGGTGTACTCGACCGTCAGCACGCGCTTGCCACCCAAGGTGGCCATGTAGCCCATGCACGACTCCAGCAACATCTTCAGCGGGTACTTCTTGTTGATCGGCACCAGCTGGTTGCGCAGCTCGTCGTTCGGCGCATGCAGCGACAGGGCCAGGGACACGTCGATGTGCTTGGCCAGTTCGTCGATCATCGGTACCACGCCGGAGGTGGACAAGGTGACGCGACGCTTGGAAATGCCATAGCCCAGATCATCCATCATGATCTTCATGGCAGCGATGACATTGTCGAAATTCAGCAGAGGCTCGCCCATGCCCATCATGACCACGTTGGTAATCGCGCGGTCGATCTTGGCCGGGACGGTCCCGAAGGATTTGTTGGCAAGCCACACCTGGCCGATCACTTCGGCGGCGGTGAGGTTGCTGTTGAAGCCTTGCTTGCCGGTGGAGCAGAAACTGCAGTCCAGGGCGCAGCCGGCTTGCGACGAAACGCAGAGAGTGCCGCGATCGTCGGTTGGGATGTAGACGGTCTCGACGCAGCTGCCGGAGGCAACGCGGATCACCCATTTGCGGGTGCCGTCTGCGGAAATGTCTTCACTGACCACTTCCGGAGGACGAATTTCGGCAACAGCCTCGAGCTTTTCGCGCAAGGCCTTGCCGACGTTCGTCATGGCGGCGAAATCATCGACGCCAAAATGGTGAATCCATTTCATCACCTGGCCGGCACGGAAGCGCTTCTCCCCGATAGAGTCGAAGAATTGTTCCATTTCCGGCTGGGTCAGGCCCAACAGGTTGATTTTGCCAGTAGATGTCGTCATGGATTCACCCTCACCCGTAAGCTTTCGCTTAGCGAGTGGTTACCTCGGTAGCAGCGAAGAAGTAAGCGATTTCGCGAGCAGCAGCAGCTTCGGAGTCCGAACCGTGAACGGCGTTGGCGTCGATCGACTCGGCGAAGTCAGCACGGATGGTGCCGGCAGCAGCTTCTTTAGGGTTGGTGGCGCCCATCAGCTCACGGTTCAGAGCGATGGCGTTTTCGCCTTCCAGAACCTGAACGACAACCGGACCGGAAGTCATGAAGGCAACCAGGTCACCGAAGAAGCCGCGCTCGCTGTGCTCAGCGTAGAAACCTTCGGCTTCGGCTTTGGACAGTTGCTTGATTTTCGAAGCAACGATTTTCAGGCCGGCGTCTTCGAAGCGAGTGGTGATCTTGCCGATGACGTTTTTGGCAACTGCGTCAGGCTTGATGATCGAGAAAGTACGTTGAACAGCCATGGAAAACTCCAGAATATGAGTGTTGCGAAAAATTAAACCCGCGAATTATACGCGGGTTCCAGGGGATTGCCTAACCTGCAGCGCCACGCTTAGTCGGCTTCGTCTATCCAGGCCGCCTGGATGGCCTCGAGCACTTTCTCACCGCCGCGTGACGGATCGTCGCTGAATTCTGGCAAGGCCAGCACCCAGCGATGCAGATCGACGAAATTCACATAACGAGGATCGACTTCCGGCTTGCTTTCTGCAAGCTGGATAGCGATCTCAAGTACATCAACCCATTTCAGACTCATTGAAAAATCCTCAGTGGGGCGCTTCGGCAGCGTGGTTGAGCGAGTATTTGGGGATCTCGATGGTCAGGTCCTGATCACCGACGACCACCTGGCAGCCGAGACGCGATTGCGCCTCCAGGCCCCAGGCCTTGTCCAGCATGTCCTCTTCGAGTTCGTCCGCTTCTTCAAGCGAGTCGAAACCCTTGCGCACGATGCAGTGGCAGGTGGTGCAGGCCTTTACGCCACCGCAGGCGCTTTCCATCTCGATGTGATGGTCGTGGGCCAGCTCCAGGATATTGGTCCCGGGCTCGACCTCCACGCTCAGCCCCTCTGGGCAGAACTTCTCATGCGGCAGGAATGTCACCAGCGGCATCGGTTACTCCTCGATCTCATTCAGGTTGCGCCCGGCCAGTGCGGCTTTGACCGTCGAATCAAGGCGACGGGCGGCAAATGCATCGGTCACCTGCGACAGACGCTTGGTCTGTTGCTCGATGGCAGGGCCATCGGTGCCGGTCAGCAAATCACGTAGTTCTTGCATCTGGAACTCAATGGCTTCGCGCTCTTCACTGCTGAGCAGTCGCTCGCCATCAGCATCCAGGGCTCCCTGGACAGCTTCAAGCAGGCGCTCGCCGTCGACCTGGTGTTCACGAAGCTGACGCGCCTGCTTGTCGGAGCCTGCGTGCTCGAAGGAGTCCTTGAGCATGCGTGCGATCTCACCGTCGGTCAGGCCGTAGGACGGCTTGACCTGGATACTGGCTTCTACGCCGGAACCCAGCTCACGGGCCGCGACGCTGAGCAAACCGTCGGCATCGACCTGGAAGGTCACGCGGATTTTCGCAGCACCGGCAACCATGGCCGGAATACCACGCAGCTCGAAACGCGCCAGCGAACGGCAGTCGCTGATCAGCTCGCGCTCACCCTGCAGAACGTGAATCATCATGGCCGACTGGCCATCTTTATATGTGGTGAATTCCTGCGCGCGGGCCACCGGAATGGTGGTGTTGCGCGGGATCACCTTTTCCATCAACCCCCCCATGGTCTCAAGACCAAGGGACAGCGGAATGACGTCGAGCAGCAGCAGCTCACCGCCTTCGCGGCGGTTGCCGGCCAGGGTGTCAGCTTGGATGGCGGCGCCGATGGCTACCACCTGGTCGGGGTCGATCGAGGTCAGCGGGGTACGGCCGAACAGCGTACCTACTGCTTCACGCACACGCGGTACGCGGGTCGAACCACCCACCATGACCACCGCACCCACTTCATCCAGCTCGACGCCACTGTCGCGCACGGCGCGGCGGCAGGCCTTGAGGCTACGGGCAATCAGCGGCTCGATCATGGCCTCGAAAGCGGCGCGGCTGAGCTCGCCCTGCCAGGCGCCATGGCGGACACTGACCACGTCGGTGTCGGTCAGGGCCTCCTTGGCGGCGCAGGCGGCCTGGAGCAGCTGGCGCTGGGTAGCAGGGTCGAGGTCGGCGGACAGGCCGGCCTGCTCGATGATCCAGCTTGCAATGGCGTGATCGAAGTCATCGCCCCCCAGGGCGGTGTCACCACCGGTGGCGAGCACTTCGAACACACCTGCAGTCAGGCGCAGGATGGAAATATCGAACGTACCGCCGCCCAGGTCATAGATGGCCACCAGGCCTTCGGCATTCTGGTCCAGGCCATAGGCCACGGCAGCAGCGGTCGGCTCATTGAGCAGGCGCAGTACGTTCAGGCCAGCCAGTTTGGCTGCGTCCTTGGTCGCCTGACGCTGGGCATCGTCGAAATAGGCCGGCACGGTGATCACCGCGCCCACCAGCTCGCCACCCAAGGTGGCCTCGGCGCGCTCGCGCAGCACCTTGAGGATATCGGCGGACACTTCCACAGGGCTCTTCGGCCCCTGGACAGTATCGATGAACGGCATGTGCGACTCGCCGCCAATGAAGCGATACGGCAGCTGTTCACCCAGTTGCTTGACGTCGGCCAGGCCACGCCCCATCAGGCGCTTGACCGACAGCACGGTGTTCAGCGGGTCGCTGGCGGCAGCTTCACGCGCTGCCAGGCCGACCTCATTGTGGCCCGCCAGATAGCGCACTGCGGAGGGCAGAATGACGTTGCCCTGCGCATCGGGCAGGGGTTCACTGCGACCGCTGCGCAGGGCAGCGACCAGAGAATTGGTAGTACCCAAGTCAATGCCCACCGCCAGGCGACGCTGGTGCGGCTGGGGGGTTTGACCGGGTTCGGCGATCTGCAGTAGGGCCATGCTTATCTGAATACCTTAGGCGTCATCACGGGCAACGCCGGGTTAATCGTCGAGGCGCTCTTCTAGTTGGCGCACTTCCTGGGCGAGCTTGTCGAGGAACTGCATGCGGCGCATCAGGCGCTCGGCCTTGTCGCGCTCGGCAGGCACATCCCAGCAGGCGGCAAAATCCTCGTTGAGCTGTTCCTGAGCAGCCCTCAGGCGCTTCTTGAACACGGCGACACCGTCGAGGTCGGCTTCGTCCTGCAGCTCTTCGAGTTCCTCGCGCCACTGCATTTGCTGCAGCAGGAAGTCAGGGTCGTGGACCGTGACTTCCTGAGGCACCTCGTGGCCACCGATGGCCAGCAAATAGCGGGCACGGCGCGGGGCACTGCGCAGGGTCTGGTAGGCGTCGTTGAGGGCGGCGGATTTTTCCAGCGCTACCCGCTGCTCACGCTCGGAAGCGTCGGCGAAGCGGTCAGGATGAACCTCGCGGGCCAGCTCGCGATAGCGAGTGGCCAGCTTGTCGAGGTCCAACCGGAAGCACGGCTGGAGGTCGAACAGAGCGAAATGACAAGGAGTACCCACAGCCAGCCTCAGACGTTGAAGCTTTCGCCGCAGCCACACTCACCGCGTACGTTGGGGTTGTTGAACTTGAAGCCTTCGTTCAACCCTTCCTTGACGAAATCCAGCTCGGTGCCGTCAAGGTAAACCAGGCTCTTGGGATCGATGATCACCTTGACGCCATGGTTCTCGAACACGGTGTCCTCGTCCGCCAGTTCATCGACGAACTCCAGCACGTAGGCCAGGCCCGAGCAACCGGTGGTGCGCACGCCCAGGCGGATGCCCTCGCCCTTGCCGCGCCCTTCGAGGGAACGCCGCACGTGGTTGGCGGCGGCTTCTGTCATGCTGATAGCCATCGGTACTTTTTCCTCAACGTCGGTTACTTCGCAACAGGCGACTTAGATCAAGCCTTTCTTCTGCTTGTAATCGCGAACGGCTGCCTTGATGGCATCCTCGGCGAGTACCGAGCAGTGGATCTTGACCGGCGGCAACGCCAGTTCTTCCGCCAGCTGAGTGTTCTTGATGGTTTCAGCTTCGTCCAGGGTCTTGCCCTTCATCCACTCGGTGGCGAGGGAGCTGGAAGCGATGGCCGAACCGCAGCCGTAAGTCTTGAACTTGGCATCTTCGATGATGCCTTGCTCGTTGACCTTGATCTGCAGACGCATCACGTCACCGCACGCTGGGGCGCCGACCATGCCGGTACCGACATCCGGGTCCTCGGCATTCATCTTGCCGACGTTACGTGGGTTTTCGTAGTGGTCGATGACCTTTTCACTGTATGCCATGGTGCAATTCCTTCCTCATCAGGGAGCCGCTCTTGCCGGCGACTGCTTAGTGGGCGGCCCACTCGATCTTGGAGATGTCAACGCCGTCTTTGTACATGTCCCACAGCGGCGACAGCTCACGCAGTTTGTTTACAGCCTCGCAGACTTTCTGCGCGGCGTAGTCGACTTCTTCTTCGGTGGTGAAGCGGCCGAAGGAGAAGCGGATCGAGCTGTGCGCCAGCTCGTCGTTACGGCCCAGAGCGCGCAGTACATACGACGGCTCGAGCGAAGCGGAGGTGCAGGCCGAACCGGACGATACCGCGATGTCCTTGAGCGACATCAGCAGCGACTCGCCTTCGACATAGTTGAAGCTCAGGTTCAGGTTGTGCGGTACGCGGGCAGTCTGGCTACCGTTGACATACAGCTCTTCGAGGTCCGAGACCTGCTTGAAGAAGCGGTCGCTCAGGGCCTTGATGCGCTGGTTTTCAGCGGCCATTTCCTGCTTGGCAATGGCGAATGCTTCGCCCATGCCGACGATCTGGTGGGTCGGCAGGGTGCCCGAACGCATGCCGCGCTCATGGCCACCGCCATGGATGATCGCTTCCAGACGCACGCGAGGCTTGCGGCTGACGTACAGCGCGCCAATGCCTTTCGGGCCGTAGGCCTTGTGCGCGGAGAACGACATCAGGTCGACTTTCAGCTTTTGCAGGTCGATTTCCACCTTGCCGGCCGACTGGGCGGCGTCAACGTGGAACAACACGCCGCGCGAACGGGTCAGTTCACCGATGGCGGCGATGTCGTTGATCGAGCCGACTTCGTTGTTGACGTGCATCAGCGAGACCAGAATGGTGTCGTCACGCAGCACCGCCTCGACCTGGGCCGGGGTGACGATGCCGTCTTCGCCTGGCTCGAGGTAGGTGACTTCGAAACCTTCACGCTCGAGCTGGCGAGCGGTATCCAGGACCGCCTTGTGCTCGATCTTGGAGGTGATGATGTGCTTGCCTTTGGACTGATAGAAGTGCGCCACGCCTTTGATGGCGAGGTTGTCGGACTCGGTAGCACCGCTGGTCCAGACGATCTCGCGCGGGTCGGCGTTGATCAGCTCGGCAACCTGGCGACGGCCGTTTTCGACCGCTTCCTCGGCTTTCCAGCCAAACACGTGGGAGCGCGAAGCCGGGTTACCGAAGTTACCGTCGACCAGCAGGCAGTCGGCCATCTTCTGGGCGACACGGGGATCGACCGGCGTGGTCGCGGAGTAATCGAGGTAGATCGGCAACTTCATTGAGTATCTCCTATCAGGCGGTGGCGTCGCTCGTCGCACTGTTAATAAAGGTCAGTCGACGGCGGACGTCTCAATCTTGTCCAGCTGGGCAGAACGGCCTGCGACACGACGCAGGTCCTGGCGTTGGGCGACTTCCTGCACCTCACGGCGCATGACGAGGTCGGCCAGGCTGATGCCGTTGAGGAATTCGTGGATCTGTTGGCTGAGGTCGCACCACAGGTGGTGGGTCAGGCAGGTGTCACCGGCATGGCAATCCCCAAGGCCCTGGCAACGGGTGGCATCGACCGACTCGTTGACCGCGTCGATGACTTGGGCCACCTGGATGGTTTCCATGCCACGGGACAGCTGGTAACCACCGCCTGGGCCGCGCACGCTGGATACCAGGCTGCTGCGGCGCAGCTTGGCGAACAGCTGCTCCAGATAAGAGAGGGAAATGCCCTGGCGCTCGGAAATGTCGGCCAAAGACACAGGCCCATGCTGCGCGTGCAAGGCCAGGTCAAGCATGGCTGTCACGGCGTATCGGCCTTTGGTAGTCAGTCGCATGGCTAATGGTTACCACGGGAGTTACAGGATGTGAGCGAGTATGCTATTCCCGAGCATTTAAGTCAACTATTAGACCTACTGCTTTAGTCGGGTTTGCATCTGGGAGGCGGGCGCGATTGTAGCAGCAAAGGGGCGTGAGCACACGCCCCACATGCCAGTATGACCTCCCTGCGGCGCGATCAATGCGACCGAGCGTCGCGCGGGGCAACTGCCGAGATCTCGCTGAAGTCATCTTCGGGCAGGGCCGGCAGCTCTTTGGCGCAGTAGTCACTGCCCATTTTGGTCAATGCGCCACACATGCCTTCCAGCCGCTCGTCGACAGCCTGCAGGTGGTCGAGCATCTGGCCGATGGCACGCGCCACCGGGTCAGGCATGTCGCCACTGACGCCGTAGGCATCGAAGCCGATCTTTTCGGCCATGGCCTTGCGCCTGGCCTCGACTTCGCTGTCTTCGCTCTTGACGATGATCCGCCCCGGAATGCCGACCGCCGTGGCACCTGCCGGCACCGCCTTGGTCACCACTGCATTGGAGCCGATCTTGGCCCCGGCACCGACGGTGAACGGGCCGAGCACTTTGGCCCCTGCCCCCACCACTACGCCGTTTTCCAGGGTCGGGTGACGCTTGCCCTTGTTCCAGCTGGTGCCACCCAGGGTCACGCCTTGGTAAAGAGTGACGTCGTCGCCGATCTCGGCGGTTTCGCCGATCACGATACCCATGCCGTGATCGATGAAGAAGCGCCTGCCGATGGTCGCACCGGGATGGATCTCGATACCAGTCATCCAGCGGCCAAAATTCGACACCAGGCGAGCCAGCCATTTGAAATCGCGCTTCCACAAGGCATTGCCCAGGCGATGCAGCCAGATGGCATGCATGCCCGGGTAGCAGGTCAGCACCTCGAAGGCATTGCGTGCCGCCGGGTCCCGATGGAAAACGCTCTGGATATCTTCACGCAGACGTTCGAACATCTGTCAGCCCTTCCTTTTATGCGGCTCGCCCCGTGCGACCTTCTGGGTCTCGGTGAGGATACCGCGCAAAATGCTCATTTCCGGACGTTCCACCGAGCTGCGCCCATACAGCCGGCGCAGGCGCGCCATCAGGTGCTTGGGCTTTTCGGGGTCAAGGAAGCCGATGTCCACCAGGGTTTTTTCCAGGTGTTCATAGAACAGCTCCATTTCGTCCATGGTCGCCAGCTCGCTGGCGTCGACCTTTTCGACTCTCTGCGCCGTGCCTTCAACCGCCAGCCAGGCCATGCGCACCTCATAGGCGAGCACCTGGACCGCAGCGGCCAGGTTCAACGAGCTGAAGTCGGGGTTCGAGGGAATGTGCACGTGAAAGTGACATCGCTGCAGTTCTTCGTTGGTCAGGCCGGCGTGCTCACGCCCGAACACCAAGGCGATCTCCTCACCGCCGACGGCATGCTCCACGGCCTTGGCCCCGCATTCACGGGGGTCGATCAACGGCCAGGGAATACTGCGCTCACGGGCACTGGTGCCCATGACCAGGCTGCAGCCGACCAGCGCCTGCTCGAGGCTGTCGACCACCTGGGCACCGGCCAGCACATCGTCGGCACCGGAAGCACGCGCACTGGCGTCTGCGGCGGGGAACTCTTTTGGCTGCACCAGCACCAGGCGCGACAAGCCCATGTTTTTCATGGCTCGCGCAGCGCCGCCGATGTTGCCGGGGTGGCTGGTATTGACCAGAACAACACGAATATTTTGCAGCAAGGTGTTGTGCTCACAGATGCGGGTTTTGGGGGTTCGATCTTACAGAACCGACCAGCGTAACGCCATGAAAGCAAATGTGACACTTCTGCCGCCAAACTTTTCTGCTAGAATGTTCGGCTTTCTTCTTTAACATCTCCAGGTGACCCGCCCATGCAGCCTATGCTGAATATCGCCCTGCGCGCCGCTCGCAGCGCCAGTGAACTGATTTTCCGCTCCATCGAACGCCTGGATAGCATCAAGGTGGACGAGAAAGAGGCTAAGGACTACGTTTCCGAGGTTGATCGCGCCGCCGAGCAGAAGATCGTCGACGCACTGCGCAAGGCCTACCCGAACCACTCCATTCAGGGTGAAGAGACTGGCATGCACGCGGGCACCGGCGAAGAAGGCAAGGACTACCTGTGGATCATCGACCCACTGGACGGTACCACCAACTTCCTGCGCGGCATCCCGCACTTCGCCGTCAGCATTGCCTGCAAATACCGTGGCCGCATTGAACACGCCGTCGTTCTCGACCCGGTACGCCAGGAAGAGTTCACCGCCAGCCGTGGCCGTGGCGCCCAGCTCAATGGCCGTCGCCTGCGCGTCAGCTCGCGCACCAGCCTGGACGGCGCCCTGCTGGGCACCGGCTTCCCGTTCCGTGACAGCCAGATGGCTGACCTGGACAACTACCTGGGCATGTTCCGCGCCCTGACTGGCCAGACTGCCGGCATCCGCCGCGCCGGCTCCGCCAGCCTGGACCTGGCCTACGTGGCCGCCGGCCGCTTCGACGCCTTCTGGGAGTCGGGCCTGTCCGAGTGGGACATGGCAGCCGGTGTGCTGCTGATCCAGGAAGCAGGCGGCCTGGTGAGCGACTTCAACGGTGGCCACGACTTCCTCGACAAGGGCCACATCGTTGCCGGCAACATCAAGTGCTTCAAGGCCGTGCTGACCGCTATCCAGCCGCACCTGCCAGAGCACATGAAGCGCTAAGCGCAGATTGCAGGCACAAAAAAAGCACCGGCGAGGTGCTTTTTTTGTGCCTGCAAGATTATTGCTGCCCGGCTTCACTCAGGATCAGCTTGCCATTCTTGTCCAGCGGGATGGTCGAGCCCGGCTCGCGATCCATCTTCACCTTGCCGACCTGGTCACCGATCGAGTAGGTCACGTTGTAACCAACGACCTTCTCACTGACATCGTTGACCGTGTTGCAACGGGTCTGTGTAGTGGTATAGGTATCACGCTCCTGCATGCCCTCCTGCACCTTGTTGCCGGCATAACCACCACCGACCGCACCGGCCACGGTGGCGATCTTCTTGCCAGTGCCACCACCGATCTGGTTACCCAGCAAGCCGCCCGCCAAAGCGCCAACAACGGTACCGGCAATCTGATGCTGGTCCTTGACCGGCGCCTGACGCGTCACGGCCACGTCTTTGCACACTTCGCGAGGGGTTTTCACCTGCTGCTTGATCGGCTGCACGTCGGTGACCTGGGCGTATTCGGGGCCTTTGTTCACCAAGCTGTAGGTCGCCACAGCACCTCCGGCAGTAACACCGACAGCACCCAGTACCGCACCCACCAGCATTGATTTATTCACTTGAACCTCCTGATTCATACCCGCGGGGTAAACCCGCCTGCTCCCAGCCTTGGAGCAAAAAAAAAGGCGCGAGTTCAACACTCGCGCCTTTTCGATCGCCGAACGGCTAGGGCTATGCCTTAAGGACGATCATCCACACCGTCGGTCTTGGCCGGTGGAATCAGGTCTTCGCTGTTCAGGTTCAGCCAGATCAGCACCACGTTGGCGATGTAGATCGAGGAGTAGGTACCCGCCATGACACCGATGAACAGGGCCAGGGAGAAGCCGAACAGGTTGTCACCGCCGAAGAGCAGCAGTGCGCCGATTGCCAGCAGGGTCGAAACGGAAGTGGCTACGGTGCGCAGCAGGGTCTGCGTGGTCGAGATGTTGATGTTCTCGATCAGCGAGGCCTTGCGCATCACGCGGAAGTTCTCACGCACCCGGTCGAACACCACGATGGTGTCGTTGAGCGAGTAACCGATGATCGCCAGCACCGCCGCCAGCACCGTCAGGTCGAAGGTGATCTGGAAGAACGACAGGATACCCAGCGTCACCACCACGTCGTGGATCAGCGAGATGATCGCGCCCACAGCGAACTTCCACTGGAAGCGGAAGGCCAGGTAGATGAGGATGCCGCCCAGCGCCAGGAGCATGCCGAGGCCACCCTGGTCGCGCAGCTCTTCACCCACCTGCGGGCCGACGAACTCGACGCGCTTGACCGTCGCCGGGTTGTCACCGCCAATCTTCTGCAGGGCTTCGGCAACCTTGTTACCCAGCATCGGGTCATCACCAGGCATGCGCACCAACAGGTCGGTGGTAGCGCCGAAGCTCTGCACCACGGCTTCGTTGAAGCCGGATTCGACCAGCTCGGCACGCACCGCCTTGAGGTCGGCCGGGCGCTCGTAGGTCAGCTCGATCAGCGTACCGCCGGTGAAGTCCAGGCCGAAGTTCAGGCCCTTCTGCCACCAGCTGAACAGTGCCAGCACGGTAAGGAGCACGGTTACGGCGAACGCAACATTGCGCACGCCCATGAAATTGATGGTTTTCATCGTCGCTCCCTCAAACCCACAGCTTCTTGATGTCACGCCCGCCACAGGTCAGGTTGACCAGCGCACGGGTCATCATGATGGCGGTGAACATCGAGGTGAAAATCCCGAGGGACATGGTGACGGCAAAGCCCTTGACCGGCCCGGTACCCATCGCGAAGAGGATGCCGCCGACCAGCAGTGTGGTCAGGTTGGCATCGACGATCGCCGAATACGCGCGGTTGAAGCCTTCATGAATCGCGCGCTGCACCGACATGCCGGCAGCGATCTCTTCACGGATACGCGAGAAGATCAGTACGTTGGCGTCGACCGCCATACCCATGGTCAGCACGATACCGGCGATACCCGGCAAAGTGAGGGTGGCACCCAGCAGCGACATCAATGCCAGCAGCAAGACCATGTTGCCCGCCAGGGCAATGGTGGCCAGCACACCGAACGCGCGGTAGATGGCGATGATGAACAGCGAGACGAACAGCATGCCCCACAGCGACGCATCGATACCCTTGGTGATGTTGTCGGCGCCCAGGCTTGGGCCGATGGTACGTTCCTCAGCGAAGTACATCGGCGCGGCCAGGCCACCGGCACGCAGCAGCAGGGCCAGTTCGGACGATTCACCCTGGCCGTCAAGGCCGGTGATGCGGAACTGGCTGCCCAGCGGCGACTGGATGGTCGCCAGGCTGATGATCTTCTTCTCTTCCAGGAAGCTCTGCACCGGCACGTCTTTCTCGACGCCGTTGACCGTCTGCTTGACGTAGCGGGTGACCGGCTTCTGCTCGATGAAGATCACCGCCATGCTGCGCCCGACGTTGCTGCGGGTCGCGCGGCTCATCAGCTCGCCACCGTGGCCGTCGAGGCGGATGTTCACCTGCGGACGACCATGCTCGTCGAAGCTGGCCTGGGCGTCGGTGACCTGGTCACCGGTGATGATCAGGCCACGCTCGACCTGGGCGGAGCGGCCGCCCTCACGGAACTCGAAGACCTCGGTAGTAGCCCTGGACGCGCCCGGCTCGGCACCGAAGCGGAACTCCAGGTTGGCCGTCTTGCCGAGGATACGCTTGGCTTCGGCAGTGTCCTGCACGCCTGGCAGCTCGACCACGATGCGGTTGGCGCCCTGGCGCTGAACCAGCGGCTCGGCGACGCCCAGCTCGTTGACGCGGTTGCGCACGGTGGTGAGGTTCTGCTTGATCGAGTATTCGCGGATCTCGGCGACTTTCGCCTGAGTCAGCGCCAGACGCAGCACGGCGGTTTCATTACGCTCGCTGGTGGTCAGGTCGAAATCACTGAAATTCTTGCGGATCAGGGCACGTGCCTGTTCGCGGGTGGCATCGTCAGCGAAGCCCAGCATGATGCCGCCATCCTGCTGAGGCAGGCTGCGGTAGCGGACGCGCTCTTTGCGCAGCAAGGTCTTGACCTCGCCTTCGTAGACTTTCAGGCGGGCGCTCATGGCCTTGTCCATGTCCACTTCCAGCAGGAAGTGCACACCACCGGACAGGTCCAGGCCCAGCTTCATCGGGCTTGCACCCAGGTTACGCAGCCATTGCGGAGTGGTCTGGGCCAGGTTCAGGGCCACGACATAATCATCGCCCAGTGCCTTGCGCACTACATCCTTGGCTGGCAGTTGGTCTTCCTGATTGGTCAGGCGCACCAGCGCGCTGCCCTTCTCACCCAGGCTTGCACCCTTGACGGTGATACCGGCTTCGGTCAGCGCCTTGCTGACGCGGTCGAGGTCGGACTGGTTCACCTGCAGCGCCGAGCTGGCACCGCTGATCTGCACCGCCGGGTCATCCGGGTAGAGGTTGGGAGCGGAATAAATAAAACCGATCGCCAGTACCAACACGATCAGTGCGTATTTCCACAGAGGGTATTTGTTCAGCATCACGCCGCCCGTTCAAGACGCGGGGCGCGTTGCGCGCCCCGACTGGAAAAAAAACCGGTAACTCAGATAGCCTTGAGCGTACCTTTTGGCAGGGTCGCGGCAATGGCGCCCTTCTGGAACTTCAGCTCGACAGTGTCGGACACTTCCAGAACCACGAAATCATCGGAAACCTTGACGATCTTGCCAGCGATGCCGCCGTTGGTGACAACTTCATCACCTTTTTGCAAGTTGCTCAGCAGGTTCTTCTGCTCTTTGGCACGCTTGGCCTGCGGGCGCCAGATCATCAGGTAGAAGATGACCAGGAAACCGACCAGGAAAATCCACTCGAAGCCGGTGCCGGCTGGGCCAGCGGCGGGTGCAGCAGCGTCCGCATAGGCGGCGGGGATCAAGAAGCTCATTAGGCACTCCAGTTGCTTAAGTTTTAATTAGGATGGTGCAAACAATCAGTCCAAAGGCGGCACAGGCAGCCCGCGCTTGGCATAGAAGGCGTCGACGAAGGCGGCCAATTTACCCTGTTGAATAGCCTCGCGTAAACCGGCCATCAAGCGCTGGTAATGGCGCAAGTTGTGGATGGTATTCAGCATGCTGCTCAACATTTCGCCGCACTTGTCCAGGTGATGGAGATAAGCGCGGGAGAAGTTCGTGCAGGTGTAGCAATCACAGGTCGGATCCAGCGGCGAATCATCGTGGCGATGGAACGCGTTGCGGATCTTGATCACCCCTGTATCGACGAACAGATGGCCGTTGCGCGCGTTACGCGTCGGCATCACGCAGTCGAACATGTCGACGCCGCGGCGCACACCCTCAACGAGATCTTCGGGTTTGCCTACCCCCATAAGGTAACGAGGTTTGTCAGCAGGCATCTGGGCCGGCAGGTAATCCAGCACCTTGATCATTTCGTGCTTGGGCTCGCCCACCGACAGGCCACCGATGGCCAGGCCATCGAAGTCGATATTGACCAGCGCTTCCAGCGAGCGCATGCGCAGGTCCTGGTACATGCCGCCCTGGACGATGCCGAACAGCGCCGCGGTGTTGTCCCCGTGGGCGTTCTTCGAGCGTTGCGCCCAACGCAGCGACAGCTCCATGGAGGTGCGCGCCACATCGTGCTCTGCCGGGTACGGTGTGCACTCGTCGAAGATCATCACGATGTCCGAACCCAGGTCACGCTGCACCTGCATGGACTCTTCCGGGCCCATGAACACCTTGGAGCCATCGACCGGGGAGGCGAAGGTCACGCCCTCCTCCTTGATCTTGCGCATGGCACCCAGGCTGAACACCTGGAAACCACCCGAATCAGTCAGGATCGGGCCTTTCCACTGCATGAAATCGTGCAGGCCGTTGTGCTTCTTGATCACCTCGGTGCCTGGGCGCAGCCACAGGTGGAAGGTGTTGCCAAGGATGATCTCGGCACCAATGGCCTCGATGTCACGCGGCAGCATGCCCTTGACCGTGCCATAGGTACCCACCGGCATGAACGCCGGGGTTTCGACCGTGCCACGGGGGAAGGTCAGGCGGCCACGACGGGCCTTGCCGTCGGTGGCCAGCAGTTCGAAGGACATTCGACAGGTGCGACTCATGCTTGATCCTCTGGGCCGCGTGGCGCCGGATTGCGGGTGATGAACATGGCATCACCGTAACTGAAGAAGCGGTACCCCTGCTCGACCGCCGCCGCGTAGGCAGCCATGGTCTCGGGGTAACCGGCGAATGCCGAGACCAGCATCAGCAGCGTGGACTCCGGCAGGTGGAAGTTGGTGACCAGGGCATCGACCACATGGAACGGCCGGCCTGGGTAGATGAAGATGTCGGTATCGCCGCTGAAGGCCTTGAGCACGCCATCGCGCGCAGCGCTTTCCAGCGAGCGCACGCTGGTGGTGCCAACCGCGACCACACGGCCACCCCGGGCCCGGCAGGCCTCGATGGCATCGACCACATCCTGGCTCACTTCGAGCCACTCTTTATGCATGTGGTGGTCTTCGATCTTGTCGACCCGCACCGGCTGGAAGGTGCCAGCCCCCACATGCAGGGTGACGAAGGCGCGCTCAACGCCCTTGGCGGCGATCTTGTCCAGCAGCGCCTGGTCGAAGTGCAGGCCCGCGGTTGGCGCGGCTACGGCACCTGCGCGTTCGGCGTAAACCGTCTGGTAACGCTCACGGTCGGCACCCTCGTCCGGGCGGTCGATGTAGGGCGGCAGCGGCATGTGCCCGACACGCTCGAGCAGTGGCAGTACCTCTTCGGTGAAGCGCAGTTCGAACAGCGTGTCGTGGCGCGCAACCATTTCGGCCTCGCCACCGCCGTCGATGAGGATCACCGCGCCTTCTTTGGGCGCCTTGCTGGCACGCACATGGGCGAGCACGCGGTGGCTGTCGAGCACACGCTCGACCAGCACTTCCAGCTTGCCGCCGGAGGCTTTCTGGCCAAACAACCGCGCCGGGATCACCCGGGTGTTGTTGAACACCATCAGGTCGCCGGGGCGCAGGTAGTCGAGCAGATCGGTGAATTGCTTGTGCACCAGCGCCCCGCTCGGCCCATCGAGGACCAGCAGTCGGCTGCCATGGCGCTCGGCCAGAGGGTGGCGGGCGATCAGGGAATCGGGGAGTTCGAAGGAAAAATCGGCGACGCGCATGATGATGTTCGGGTTCGGCAGGGCCGGGAAGTTTAGCCCAATGCGTGAAAATTGACCATGAAAGCCGATTGACCGACCTGAAGCACCTCTCTATACTGCGCGCCACACGCCCTGATGGCGGAATTGGTAGACGCGGCGGATTCAAAATCCGTTTTCGAAAGGAGTGGGAGTTCGAGTCTCCCTCGGGGCACCAAGATCCGGAAAAAACCGACCTTATGGTCGGTTTTTTTATGCCTGCCGTTTGACCAGAGGGCTCTCCCTACCATCTTGCAAAAACGGGGCGAGGGTTCAATAACCAGGCAGGTGAAATCATGAGGGTCGCCCTGCCTTGATCCACTCAGTTACTTGCCTCATGGTCAGCCGATACCTGGCGCAGTTGTGCAGCGCCAGGATATCCAGTTCAGCCTGCAACAAAGGCTGAAACTGCCTTTTCTCGTCCTCTGAAAGAGGCAGCCCCGCTACCACTGAACCGGCTGTCAGCCTGTCACGTACGATGGCACCAATCGCCTCGTTCAACACCTCTCGATACTGCAGGCGAACAGGGTCCGGAACCCCCATTGCTTCAAGCATCACGCCATACTTGCTGATCGACCTGCGATAGACCCAGACAAACAGATCCGCCGCCATCGCCATGTCACGCTGCTCGTACACCCCCATCATCGCCAGAGCATAGTCCTGCGGGTTTACGTCAAGGAACGACAAAGGCGAGCAGTTGTAGAGCATCAGCGGTATGTTCGCCGCCAATCGACTTGTGCGTTTGTTGCCATCTTCGAACGGTTGCAGGTAGGCCAGGTTTATCCACAAGAAGAATGCCGCCTCGATGGGATTCTTGATCTGACGCGCCTTGTCGAGTATCAACTCGAACATCTCTTCCAGCAGTGAGGGCACCTGGGTTGGGAAATAGGTCGTACCGCTGATGTTCACTACTGTCTGGCGAATACTGCCCAGGGCATTGCTGTCCGCCAGCAGATCCTGCATCAGCAAGCCATGCAAGTTGCGGATCACGGCTGAGTTGAGCCCGTATTCCGGCACTGCATCGACCATGAATTCGATGGCCGCCTTGTGATTGAGCAACATGACCGCATCCAGATCCCCCTGCGTCACACCACTTTCGAACAGCCTCTGGGTGTCGAGCAGCGTATAGCGGTTGCCTTCCAAGCGTGACGAGGACCATGACAGGTCAATCAACAAAGGTTCGAGTACTTTGCGCGCGTAGGTGCCGGCTGGCTGCTGCCCCCTCATCCGCCCTTCAGCCTCGAGTACAACCGTCAAGCTGGGTGACAGCCAGGCAGTCTGGTTCGGCTGGTAGCTCTCTACAAGATCGCGGTGATAGGTGACGACTTCGCGCATTGCCAATGGACGAGTCAAAGACTTGCGCAGGGCGAGACTCGCAGGCGACCAAGGCAGCTCAGCAGAAAAAGGCTGCGCAGGCGCACTATCTGGTAATTGGGCAACTGCTGTGACCAGGCGATAACGCGTGATGCGTCCGTCCTTCTCCCGCTGAACCTGACCTGCCTCCAACAACGCATCGAGGTGACGCTTGACTGTAGACCAACTCGCATCGAGACGCTCGGCGATCTCGCGCGATCTTAGGCTCTGATCGTTCTGAAGCACTCTCAGAATCTTGTTTGGCAATGTCATGGCGTCTCCGGATATAGCTCAATGCAGCTCAATATAGCTCAATCCAGCTCAATCCAGCTCAATGCAGCTCAATGCAGCTCAATGCAGCTCAATGCAGCTCAATGCAGCTCAATGCAGCTCAATGAGCTGAGGCCAGTTCACCCATCAATGCAAGCCCTTTTCAGCCCGCCGATTTTGACGCCACCCCAATGACCACGGCACCTCCAGCCATGCCTGGATTCTATTGGCCAGCACCGTCACCCCCACCTAAGATGTCATTCGTCGGATATACACAGAAAGTATTGATAGCGTAATAGCACTTAGCCATAGTCGCGCTCCCATTTCTAATACCCGTGCAAATCATGAAATCAACTGTGCCCTGCCTGGCAGCAATGATGCTGCTCAGTGGGTGCAATGGAGTGCCAACGTCCTACGTGTCAGACCCCGTCTACGATCAGGCTTTCGTGGTCACATCCGGTGCACCGCTGCCGATGCTGTTGATGGCCACCGCCATCCAGTGGAACGAAGACTACGCGGTAACCGCCAAGCACACCCCATTCCTGCGCAACGTGGTCCATGAAGGGCTGGGTGATGTGGTGTTCTTCAAGCACAAAGCTGCCCGGGTGCCGCTCTGGCGCCAGTATGTGCCGGGCGAGTCTGTGACAGCGGTCGGCTTCAACAGCCTGATGATGCCGGTGCAGGGCAAAGGCCACACCCTGGCTTCGCTGGTACGCCTGCAAGGCACGCCAGGCAGCGTGTTCTATTCGGTGCACGATGGCCCGATGGTCAAAGGCATGTCCGGTGGCCCGGTGTTCGCCGATGACGGCAAGGTCGTCGGGATCAATGTCGCCTTCATCGCCAAGAATGAAATCGATGCGCGCAACCGCCCGGACCTTGCCCACAAAGAGCGTGTCAGCGTGTTCATGTCGTTCAGCGAAATCGACAAGGAATGGCGCAGGTTCCAGTATCTGGCCAATAAAACGAAGCCCAAGGCCGCGCCTGCCGCGATCAAGGGGTATGTCGTGGTCACCGCCAAGCCTTGAGTTGAACCTGGGCTCAAGCACAGCGTTGAGCCTGGCATATGCTGAGGCCAGCACGACTCATGCAAAGGGACCTGCCATGGCAGGTGCCGGATAGCAAAGGGTCGCGTTGGCGGCATCAAAACTTCTTGCAACACCCACCACCGAACCTTATCCGACCCTCGACGTCCGATCCTGCATCCCCCCTGTCGAGGTTCCCCGCGTGAAAGAAATCATCGCCCGCAAGTATCGCCTGGTGGTGAAGACCTTCGGCTACATCGGCTGGTCGCTGTTCTGGCTGCTGATCTGGGACGTGCTGGTCACCATCGATTTCATGCTGTTCCTCAACAGCAAGTTCACCCTGCCGCTGATCCCGCTGACATTGCTGGGTTCGGCGCTGGTGGTGCTGGTGAGTTTTCGTAACAGCAGCGCCTACAACCGCTGGTGGGAGGCGCGCACCTTGTGGGGCGCGCTGGTGAACAGTTCACGCAGCTTCGCTCGGCAGACGCTGACGCTGATCGACGACCCGGATGACGGCTTGAACCCGGTCAAGGCCACCTTGTTGCGCCGGCATATCGCCTATGTGAATTGCCTGGCGGCGCACCTCAAAGGCCAAGCCTGCCCCGACGAACTGATGGCGTTCATCCCGCCCGGGGAGTTCGAGCGGCGCAACCGTTCGAACAATTTCGCCAACGATATCCTCAGCGGTTCGGCAGCCCTGCTCGCCCGCGAATACAAGGCCGGGCGGCTGGACAGCATTCGCCTGGCGCGGCTGGAGTCGACGCTGGTGGACCTGTCCAACGCCCAAGGCGGCATGGAACGTATCGCCAATACACCACTGCCCTACCCTTACGTGTACTTTCCGCGGCTGTTCATCTCGTTGTTCTGCCTGATCGTGCCCGTGGGCCTGGTCGAATCGCTGGGCTGGTTCACGCCACTGGCGTCTACCGTGGTCGGGTTCATGCTGCTAGCCATCGAGCGGATCGGCACCGACCTGCAGAGCCCGTTCCGCTTCAGTGAACACCAGATCCAGATGGACACCATTTGCGAGACCATCGAGCGCAACCTGGAGTCGATGCAGCGTGAAGCGCAGTGCGGGGAGTTAGGGGCTGATGCATTCAGGCCCGCACATAGCGCTGGCGCATGACATCACTGAACACGTCCACCAACAGTACCAGCACCAGCATGGCCAAGATCACCGTGCTGGCCTGGGCCTCCTGGAACAGGCTCAGGGTGGTATAGAGCATCTGCCCCAGCCCCCCTGCGCCAACGAGCCCAAGCACACTGGCCATCCGGATGTTGTTTTCCCAGCGGTACAAGCTGTAGGCCAGCAACTGCGGCCACAGGTTGGGCAAGGTGCCGAAGCAGAACGCCGCCAGTTGCCCGCCACCTTGCAGGCGGATCGCCGCCGCTGGCTCGGCCGGGGTATTTTCCAGCGCCTCGGCGTACAACCGGCCAAGCACACCTGCCGTATGCAGTGCCAACGCGAGCGTCCCGGCGTTGGGGCCAAGCCCTGCCGCCAGCACCATCAACGCGGCCCATACCAGCTCGGGAATGGCACGCAGGGCATTGAGCAGCAGGCGCGCCGCAGCCTGCAGCGGCCAACCGAAACGCCCCGCTGCGGGTAATGCCAACAGCAGGCCCAGCACCATTGCCAGCAGCGTACCCCACCCGGACATGGCCAGGGTTTCCAAGGCACCGCGCCCCACCGCTTGCAGGTGTTCGGCGGTAACGTCCGGATGCAGAAAACGCCCGGCATACTCGGCCATCTGCCCCAGCCCGCCGTTACCCACCAGCGCCTGCAGGTCGAGGTCCAGATAGCTGAACGAGGCGATTACCGCAGCAACCAGGGCAGCCATCACCAGCAGATTGATCACCCGGTTCATGCCAAGCGTCCCCGCAGGAAGCGGCTGAGCAGGTCCGCCAGCAGCACCAGGCCAAAGAAGGCGAGCAGCATGCTTGCCACCTCACCGCCTGCGAACATGCGCATCGACAGGTCGATCTGCTGCCCCAAGCCCCCGGCACCAACGAAACCCATCACCACCGAGGCGCGCACCGCGCACTCCCAGCGGTAGACGGTGTACGACACAAGCTCCGTCCCGGCACTGGGCAGGATGCCGTAGAAGAACGCCGTTAGCCGGCCACTGCCCGCTTGCAGCAGGGCATGCGCCGGGCGCTGGTCGACCGATTCGAAAATTTCGGCATAGACCTTGCCGAGCATGCCGCTGTAGGTGATGGCGATGGCCAGCACCCCCGCCGTCGGCCCCAGCCCTACCGCACGCACGAACAGCAACGCCCAGACGATCTCGGGCACACTGCGCAGGAAAATCAACAGCCCGCGCACCGGCATCCTTAGCAGGCGGGACCAGGCGCCGGAACGGCCACCACGAGAGGCCGCGCGCAACGACAAGGCACGGCTGGCCAGCAGGCTCGCCGGGACCGCCAGCAGCAGCGCCAGTACCATCCCGGCAGTGGCTACAGCCAATGTCTGCAGGGTCGCCTCGTACAGCAGTTCGAGAAATTCGCCATCATGCGCCGGCGGCCAGAAGGCACTGGTGAAGCTGGCAATCTGCTGGCGGTTTTCCGCTTGCAGCAGCACGCCCGGGTTCAGCTCGCTCAACTGCGCCCCTGGCCACAGCAGGGCCAGCGCAACCAGGGCGACCAACAGGCGCGGCACAAACGCCGGATCGCGGGCGCTGGCCTTCAGCATCGCGGAATCTGCACAGCCAGGGTCGGGGCCTGGGGCAGCGGCGACCCCAGCTGCTCGTTGGCATAGAGCGCATCGAGCATCTGCTCGGTCACAGCCTCGGCAGAGCAGTCGAACGCCACCCGGCCCTCACGAATGCCGATAACCCGCGGGAAGTGTGCCAAGGCCAGGTCCACTGCATGCAGGCTGGCTACCAGCGTCACGCCGTAGGCTTGGGCATGGCGGTTGAGCAGGGCCAGGCTGTGTTCGGCCAGCACAGGGTCCATTGCTGACACTGGTTCATCGGTCAGCAGTACCTCGGGCCGCTGATACAACGCGCGGGCGATGCCGACGCGCTGCAACTGGCCGCCGGAAAGCTGCCCGCACTGGACGAACAGCTTTTCCGCCAGGCCCAGCTCGGCCAGCACCTGGCGTGCGCCCTGCACATCGGTGGGGTACACCAGGTTGAGCAACGAACGCAGCGTACCCCACTGGCCCAGACGGCCGGCCAGTACAGCAGTCACCACCCGCTGGCGAGGCGGCAGGGGCGGTGCCTGATGTACCAGGCCGACCCTGGCGCGCAGACGCTGGCGAGCCTTTGCCGACAACGCCCAAGGCTGCTC
This sequence comes from Pseudomonas sp. p106, assembly GCF_003936645.1. Lineage (NCBI taxonomy): Bacteria > Pseudomonadati > Pseudomonadota > Gammaproteobacteria > Pseudomonadales > Pseudomonadaceae > Pseudomonas > Pseudomonas sp. p106. Next base: position 225,614 of record NZ_RHQR01000003.1, on the reverse strand, counting down.
ACCCAACACGTCCAGGCGCCCTGCGCTGGGCTGTACGGCAGTGGCCATCAGGTGCAGGAGGCTGGATTTGCCAGCCCCCGAAGGGCCGATGATCGCGACCCGCTCACCTTGGGTGATACGCAAAGAGACGGAGTCGAGCGCGCGAACCTGGCCGTGGCGCAGGCCCGCGTCGAGCAGCGTGATAGTCACTTGAGCAGGCCGGCCTCACGTGCCGCCTGCTCGGTGCCCTGATAGTTCTCAGGCTTGGTTTCGATGAAACGGCTGGCGGCCTGCAGGTCGAGGATCTTCTTGTGTTCCGGGTTCGAAGGGTCCAGGGCGAGGAAGGCTTGCTTGATCTTGTCTTTGAGCGCCGGGTCCATGTTGCCGCGCACGGTCCAGTTGTAGTCATAGTAGGTCGGGGTGGTGGCAAACACCTTGACCTTGCTGGTATCGACCTTGCCGGCGTCGACCAGCTTCTGCCAGACGCTGGCGTTGAGCACGCCACCATCGACCTTGCCGGCCTGGACCCAGGCCACCGTTGCGTCGTGGGCGCCGGAATAGGCCACGCGGCTGAAGTAGCCCTCAGGCTTGATGTTGTCTTCCTTGAGCATGAAGTAGCGCGGCATCAGGCTGCCAGAGGTGGACGAAATCGAACCGAAGGCGAAGGACTTGCCCTTGAGGTCGGCCAGGCTCTTTACATCCGGGTTGGCGGTGATGAACTTGGAGGTGAACTGGGCGTCCTGCTCACGCTGCACTAACGGTGTGGCGGTCGGGTCTTTGAGGTGTACCTGAACGAAGGTGAAACCACCCAGCCAGGCCAGATCCAGGCGGTCGCTGGCCAGCGATTCAACCACTGCCGGGTAGTCGGCCACCGGCACGAACTTCACCTGCATGCCCAGTTGCTGGGACAGGTATTTGCCCAGCGGCTCGAATTTGCGCAGCAGTTCGGTCGGCGCTTCGTCGGGGATGGCACTGACCCGCAAGGTATCAGCGGCCTGGGCGACAACGGCACAGCAGGACAGCACGAGGCCGGCGGCGAGCGCCAGAGGGCGTTTGAGCATGGGATTCTCCGGTTCAATAGCGGGGAAAGTGTCGGCGATAGGCAGACGGTGATGGATTATAAGTGGCACAGACGCAAAGGCCAGCTTTGCTACAATCGCGCATCACGAAAAATGAGGTGCGTAATGAGCGAGCCGATTCGCCTGACCCAGTACAGCCATGGTGCTGGCTGTGGCTGCAAGATCTCCCCCAAGGTGCTGGATGTGATCCTGGCCGAAAGTGGCGCCCAGGCCCTGGACCCGAACCTGTGGGTCGGCAACGCCTCGCGCGATGACGCCGCCGTGTACGCCCTGGACGATGAGCGCGGCGTGGTGTCCACCACCGACTTCTTCATGCCCATCGTCGATGACCCCTACGACTTCGGCCGCATCGCCGCCACCAACGCCATCAGCGACATCTACGCCATGGGCGGCGACCCGCTGATGGCCATCGCCATCCTCGGCTGGCCGGTCAACGTACTGCCACCAGAAGTGGCCCGGGAAGTGATCCGCGGTGGCCGCGCCGTGTGCGCCGAAGCCGGCATCCCACTGGCCGGCGGGCACTCGATCGATGCCCCCGAGCCGATCTTCGGCCTGGCCGTCACCGGCGTGGTCAGCAAGCGCCACCTCAAGCGCAATGACACCGCGACAGTGGGTTGCCGCCTGTACCTGACCAAGCCATTGGGCATCGGCATCCTCACCACCGCCGAGAAAAAGGCCAAGCTGCGTGAGCAGGACCAAGGCTTGGCCCGTGACTGGATGTGCACCCTCAACACCCCCGGCAGCCGCTTTGGCAAGCTCGACGGGGTCAAGGCGATGACCGACGTGACCGGTTTCGGCCTGCTCGGCCACCTGGTCGAGCTGGCCGAGGGCAGCGGGCTGACCGCGCACCTGGACTACGCGGCCGTCCCGCGGCTGCCGAGCATCGAGCACTACATGGCCGAGGGCTGCATCCCCGGCGGTACCCTGCGCAACTTCGACAGCTACGGGCACAAGATCGGCGCGCTGACCGACGATCAGAAGCACCTGCTGTGCGACCCGCAGACCAGCGGCGGCCTGCTGGTGGCGGTCACCCCCGAAGGTGAGCAGGCGTTCCTTGCCGTTGCCGCCGACCTTGGCCTGGACCTTGCGCCGATCGGCCTGCTGGCCGAGCGACAGAGCCACGCAGTCGAGGTGAACTGATGCGCCACGACTGCACCGACTTTCGCCAGCTGTTCCTCGACGACGTGCCGATGATGGACATGCGTGCGCCCGTCGAATTTGCCAAGGGCGCCTTCCCTGGCGTCGTCAACCTGCCGCTGATGACCGACCAGGAGCGACAAAAGGTCGGTACCTGCTACAAGCAGCAGGGCCAGGGCGCAGCCATCACCCTTGGCCACCAACTGGTCAGCGGCACTATCAAGCGCGAGCGCCTGCATGCCTGGGCCAGCTTTGCCAAGGCCCACCCTGATGGATACCTGTACTGCGCCCGCGGCGGCCTGCGCTCGCTGATCGTCCAGCAGTGGCTGCGCGACGAAGCGGGCATCGCCTACCCGCGTATCAAGGGTGGCTATAAAGCCCTGCGCACTTTCCTGCTCGATACAACCCAGCAGGCCGTGGAGCAATGCGATTTCGTTTTGGTCGGCGGCCTCACCGGCACCGGCAAGACCGATGTGCTGCACCAGCTGAACAATGTGATCGACCTTGAAGGCCATGCCAACCACCGCGGTTCGAGCTTCGGCAAACGCGCCACCGCACAGCCGGCGCAGATCGACTTCGAGAACAAGCTGGCCATCGACGTGCTGAAGAAACGCGCACGTGGTATCGAGCAGTTCGTGCTGGAGGACGAGGGCCGTATTGTCGGCAGCTGCACCGTGCCGCTGGAGCTGTACCAGGGCATGCAGCAATACCCGCTGGTGTGGCTGGAAGACAGCTTCGAAAACCGTGTCGAACGCATTCTGCGTGACTACGTGGTCAACCTGTGCGCCGAGTTCGTCGCGCTACATGGCGAAGAACTCGGGCGCCGGCTGTTCACTGAGCGCCTGCTGCAGAGTATGAGCAACATTCACAAGCGCCTGGGTGGCGAGCGCTACCAGCGCCTGTCCGAGATCATGCGCCTGGCGCTGGATGAGCAGCAGCGCAGCGGTGGCATCGATCTGCACCGGGGGTGGATCGAGGGTTTGCTGAAGGAATACTACGACCCGATGTATGCCTACCAGCGTGATGCCAAGGCGGACCGGGTGGAGTTTGCAGGGGATGCTGTGCAGGTGCGCGAGTACCTCAAGGCTCGCAAGCGCTAGGGGCCGCTTGCGGCCCATCGCCGGCAAGCCAGCTCCTACAGGGGCCGCGCAGTTCTTGAGTTCTGCGCTGTACCTGTGGGAGCTGGCTTGCCAGCGATGGCGCCCGCACAGGCAACATCACTGCCCAGGGCTGAGCACCCGTTCCAGCTCTGCCGCCCGCTCGCGGGTCATGTCCAGCCCACACATCCCGCCTTCGAGTTGGGCCATCGTCCCGCCGCTGGCTTGCACGTGGAACTTGCAGTTGCCATCACGGTAAGCGATCCACTGGCGCTGAACATCGCGCAAGCTCTTCTTCGGCTCCGCTTCGAGCTTGCCCATCAGTTGCTTGTAAACCCGGTTCAACCGCGCATCCTGCAGCTGGGTTTCGGCCTGGATGCAACTGCTCATGGCCAGCGTACTGGAAGCCTTGTCCATGCACTGGGTATAGCTCGGCGAGTTGTCCTCGGCCATTGCCACAGGCATGCAACATGCCAAGGCCAACCCCATCAGATACTGCTTGCTCATCGCCATCTCCTGGTCCATATCAAAACGCCTGCGGCTGCTCAGGAGGCATCAGTACCTTGCCGGGCACAAAGCGCAGCGACGGCATTTGCGTGGCGGCATACAACGCCAGCGCCAGTGCTGCGATCAGCGCCACGTCGAGCCAGCGCCAGCCCGGCATGTCCTGTGCACTGCGCGCCTTCCAGACATGCCATGCCTGCCCTGCGCAGAACACCACGATAGACGCCAGCCAAAGGTAAAAACCGGCACCAAAGCCCGTACGGTCCTGAAACGCGTAGCTGATGTTATCCGGCAGCCGTTCGATGCCAAAGCTGCTGGCCGCCAGGTACAACGCAGCCAACCCGGCTAGCAGCGCCAGGCGGCGGAAACGCCGGTGGGCAAGGACTGCGATTGCCAGCAGCGGGTTGGCAAACCACTGAAACAGCCCGAACGGAACGCCCCATGGCCCGTACAGCAACATCTGCAAGGCCGGCATGTGCCTGCCGGCGGTCATCAGCGCGCCATCGAAACACAGGCCGAGCAAATACAGGGCAAGGCTGAAGGTGAGGTAAAAAGCCGTCATGCAACGGGTGGCTCGAGCAACAAGCCGTAGATGCCCGAGTCGGACAACTCACCCGCCACGCACCAGCGTGCGCGCAACGTGCCTTCAAGGACGAAGCCCTGGCGCTCCAGCGTACGTGCCGAGCCATTGTTGCGCGGGTCGATCTCGGCCTCCAGGCGGCGCATGTGCAGGGTATGGGCGAGGTAGTCGATGAAGCAGGTCAGTGCCTCGTCCATGTAGCCCCTGCCCTGCACTGCGCTGGCCAGGCAATAGCCGATCTCGCCACGGCGGGAGGTGTCATCGATGTTGAACAGCTGGACCATGCCGATCAGTTCGCCAGTGTCACGGCGGTACATGCCCAGCTTGAGCTGGTCACCATTGGCATAGGCCTCGCGGTCGGCAGCCAGTGCGCTTTGTGCCTCGGCCAGGTCTTGCCAGGGGGCATGGTGCCAATAGCGCATGACCTCGGGGTCGGCCATGATCGTCAGCCATTGCTGGGCATCGGCGTGGCGCATCGGGCGCAACTGCAGGCGCGGGCTGTCGAGGCAGAGGTCGGTGGGGAAACTTCGGGGTGGGGTCACGCCGCATCTCCTGTCCATTGCTGGGGAAATGACAGTTTAACGTCATGTGGGAGGGCTGGGGCATGCCTGGTGTTTCAGGGGGTATTGAAGACTGAGCGCCGCGCGGGCGGCGCTCGATCTCAAGTGCGCTGGGCGAACACGCTTCAGGCCCCGCGGTTCAAGCCCATTTCCATGTCATTGATCAGCGCCTTGGCCATGGCACTTAGAATGCGCGCGGCGCTGCCGGCAACGAGGTTGCCCTCCATCTCGGCTTCCTCACTCAAGTGCCGAATGCACCCAAGCAGAACGGAAAGTTCGTCAAACGCGTGATCGAGCGGCACTCCCGGCTGGATGGCATACAGATCGAGAAACGTCTCTTGGCCAACCGTGGTTCGCGCTTTCAGGTCATCACTCATGCGCCCTCTCCAACGTGCTCATATGGCCGAAAAGGGCCCGCAGGAGCTCGGTGTGGATGCCCATGTTATCCAGCACCACCTTGCGTTGGTCTTCGCCCACGGTGCTGAGGTAGAGCTCGATGGTGCGCGAAAGGCTGTCCATGAGGGCGGCGGCATGGGCCTTGGCGTCTTCAAGGGAAAGGTCGGCGATTATCGAGATGTAGGGAATGGGGAAGCTGTCGGGGGGATCGGGTACGATTTTTTTCATGGTGAACTCCAATGACATTTCTAGGAGCAACCACCCTGGTCCTTCTCACAGATTGGGGTGGCAGCCGTGCGCGAGGTGAGAAGCCCGTGTTGGAGTCACCACGGTCAGGCCTAAGCCTGCACGCGCACAGCTGCCATAAAAACGGCCGACTACCAACAACGAGTTCTCACACTCGCTCGCCATATGGGCGAACCGTGAAGTTATCGCTGTAGTCCTTCCCCGCCTATCAGGCGGCATCCGACACGCATCGTAGGATAATTCGCCAAGCCCGTCTTTCTGAAGCATTTGGTTTCAGGTTCAGAAACTTCTTACACATGACTGGCGATGCGATTGTTGTAGGAGCGGCCTTGTGTCGCGAAAGGGCCGCAAAGCGGCCCCAGCGATACCTGTCGCGACGCTAAAATCCTGAGGGCGCTTCGCCCCCTTTCGCGACACAAGGCCGCTCCTACGATGACCGTGTCGCCGGTGGTCAGGCCACCTCGGCCCCATCATCCGGCCAATGCGGCTCGTTGGCCCCCGGTGGCGTCAGCGGCGGCAAACCATAAGCAGCACGTGCATCGTCGCAACTGGGGTTGTGTACGCCCCCCTCCCACGACGCTTCGAACTCACGGCAAGGGCTGGAACGGTTGGCGTAAATGGTGCACGCCACCTCGGTGCCGATCTCGCCCTTGAGGCTGACGCAGCGGCACGGCTTGGCATCGGTGCCGATCATGGCTACCCGGGTTGGGTTGATCTGCACCACCAGGTCATCGGGCACAACGCCACCGGCTGACTGGCATTCGCCCCAGAAGAAGGACACACGGAAGTACCCGCAGCAGGCGCCGCAGTCAAGGCAAGGGTTGTATTCGGACATGATGGCACGGAGGGGGAAGGTTATTGTTATCGGGGCTGGCCCGCGGCGCCATTTGTAATCGAAGCCAGGTCGGCTGAGAAGAGGGGCAACGAAAAATAGTTTGCCGTCGATCCGGCAAACATCAGGGGCCGCATGGCGGCCCCTGAAACTGCACTATTTGCGGCTCAGGCCATCAGCCCGGAACATCTGCCGGATGCCCCGTATCGCCTGGCGAATCCGGTCCTGGTTTTCGATCAGGGCGAAGCGCACGTGGTCATCACCGTAATCGCCAAAACCGATGCCCGGCGAGACACACACCTTGGCTTCAGCCAGCAGCTTCTTGGCAAATTCCAACGACCCCAGGTGGGCGTACTGCTCGGGTATCTTGGCCCAGACATACATCGACGCCTTGGGGTTCTCGACCATCCAGCCCAGCTCGTGCAGGCCTTTGACCAACAGGTTGCGGCGCTGGCGGTACTGCTCGGCGATGTCGCGCACACACTGCTGGTCACCTTCGAGCGCCGCGATCGCCGCGACCTGCAAGGGGGTGAACGTGCCGTAGTCGTGGTAGCTCTTGATTCGCGCCAGGGCGCTGACCAGCTCAGGGTTGCCGACCATGAAACCGATCCGCCAGCCGGCCATGTTGTAGCTCTTGGACAGCGTGAAAAACTCCACGGCAATGTCCTTGGCACCCGGCACCTGCATGATCGACGGCGCCTTCCAGCCGTCGTAGACGATATCGGCGTAGGCCAGGTCGTGCACCACCAGCACGTCATACTGCTTTGCCAAGGCCACCACCCGCTCGAAGAAGTCCAGCTCCACGCATTGGGCAGTGGGGTTGGACGGGAAGCCGAGGATCATCATCTTAGGCTTGGGGATGGACTCGCGGATCGCGCGCTCGAGCTCGTTGAAGAAGTCCACACCGGGCACCAGCGGCACCGAACGCACCTGGGCACCGGCGATCACTGCGCCGTAGATGTGGATCGGGTAGCTCGGGTTGGGCACCAGCACAGTGTCGCCCTGGTCGAGCGTGGCCAGCATCAAGTGGGCCAGGCCTTCCTTCGAGCCAATGGTGACGATGGCTTCGCTTTCCGGGTCGATGTCGACCTCGTAGCGCTGCTTGTACCAGTTGGAAATGGCCCGGCGCAGGCGCGGGATGCCGCGAGAGGTGGAATAGCCGTGGGTGTCTTCACGCTGGGCAACCTGCACCAGCTTCTCGACGATGTGCGGCGGGGTAGCGCCATCGGGGTTGCCCATGCTCAGGTCGATGATGTCCTCGCCACGGCGGCGGGCAGCCATCTTGAGCTCGGCAGTGATGTTGAAGACGTAGGGGGGGAGACGATCGATGCGCGCAAAACGGCGCGGCGAACCTTGGTCGGCCATGGTTTCCTCTGAGTACGTAAGCGCCCGGAACCGTCCGAGCGACGCTGGCCGATGTGGCGGCCTGAATCAGAAGATAATGCCGAAACAGCATGACTGTAAAGGACATAATCCTGTTTTGTTAGAACTTTTCAGATGTATTTTTTGAAAACCAGATTTTTAATGTTTCAAGCCCATGATAGGGCCGGAATCGAAAAAAAACCCCGGCACATGGCCGGGGTTTTCGTGTAACAGGCGACTGTATCAGCGTGCGTAGGTCATCAGCACGTCCGCAGCGGTCTGGCTGTCCACACCCATCATCACGCTCAGGGCGGTAACGGTGAGGATGGAGAAGCCGAATACCTTGCGGGCCCACTTGCTGTCGTCCTCGGCCTTGTAACCACCCCAGGCCATGTACAGCCAGTACAGGCCCATGGCAGCTGCCACGGCCAGGTAGCCGAGGCCGGCGTAACCGCCGAGGGTGAGCATCAGGGTAGCGAGCACGAAGGCCAGCACGTACAGCACGATCTGCTTCTTCGCCGCGAGGATGCCACGTGCCACCGGCAGGACCGGAATGTTGGCAGCGCTGTAATCCTTGAAGCGGAAGATTGCGATCGCGAAGCTGTGCGGCATCTGCCACAGGCTGAACATCACCAGCAGGGTCACTGCCGCCAGGTCGAAGCTGTTGCTCACGGCGCAGTAGCCGATCACCGGAGGCATGGCACCGGACAGGCTGCCAACCAAGGTGCCGTGCACCGATTTGCGCTTCAGCCAGAGGCTGTAGAAACCGACGTAGACGATGAACCCGATCAGCGCACAGAACGCCGCCAGCGGGTTGGCCTGGACATACAGCAGGCTGAAGCCCGCCACCCCGAGGAGGGTGGCGTAGACCAGCGCGAGGGTCAGCGACATGCCGCCCTGGACCATGACGCGGTTCTTGGTACGTTCCATCTTGATATCGATGTCGCGGTCGATGCAGTTGTTGAACACGCAACCGGACGCAACCACCAGGGACGTACCTATTACCACCGCCAGGAACAGGGCGAAGTCTACATGGCCCTTCGAGGCAAGGAAGAAACCGCCTGCCACGGAAAGCACGTTACCGAAAATGATCCCCGGTTTGGTGATTTGGATAAAGTGCTTAACGGACATGCAGTCTTACCTCACTTGGCCATCATTTCGTAGTGGATGCTGAACATGATCCACAGCGACAGGCCGACCAGCAGTGCAATCACCATGGTGGTGAACAGGAACGTCGACACGTTGGAACGCTGCTCTTTCGAGCGGTCCATGTGCAGGAAGTACACGAGGTGCACTACCACCTGGATGACGGCCATGGCCACCACGATCAGGACGGTCAGGTTCTTCGGCAGGCTCGGGTACATCACCAGGCCGAACGGGATCGCGGTCAGGATGATCGACAGTACAAAGCCGATCATGTAGGACTTCACGCTGCCGTGGTTACCTTCGTGATGAGTGTCGTGTGCGTTAGCCATTACAGAACCCCCAGCAGGTAAACGACGGTGAATACGCAGATCCAGACCACGTCCAGGAAGTGCCAGAACAGGCTCAGGCAGCTCATGCGGGTCTTGGCGGTCGGCGTGATGCCGTGCTTGTTGATCTGGTACATCATGATTGCCATCCAGATCAGGCCGGCGGTCACGTGCAGGCCGTGGGTGCCTACCAGGGCGAAGAAGCCCGACAGGAAGCCACTGCGCTGCGGGCCGTAGCCCTCAGCGATCAGGTGATGGAACTCGTAGATTTCCATCGCGATGAACGCAGCGCCGAACAGGAAGGTCACTGCCAACCAGCCCAGCACGCCTGCTTTCTTGCCGTCGAACATCTTCAGCATGGCGAAGCCGAAGGTGATCGAGGACAGCAGCAGGAACAGCGTTTCTACAGCTACAAAATCGAGCTGGAAGATGTCATGACCCGACGGGCCGCCGGCAAAACTGCCGGACAGCACCGCGTAGGTGGCGAAGAGCGACGCAAACAGGATGCAGTCGGTCATCAGGTACAGCCAGAAACCGAGTACGGTCATCTGGCCCGAGTCGTGGTGGTGATCGTCGTGCCCATGGTCGTGACCATGAGCAGCGCCGTGGATTACTTGACTGGACATTGATTACACCCGCTCAAACGATTCGACACGTGCGCCGGCAGGCAGAGCACCTGCTTTGGCCAGCGCTTTCATGCGCTCGCCTTCGATGCGCGCCACTTCTTCGGCCGGAACCATGTAGCCCTGGTCGTCACGCGCAGCGTGGCGAACGAAGACAGCGATGGTCGCAACCAGGCTCGCGCCCACCAGCCACCAGATGTGCCAGATGAAGGCGAAGCCGAAGACGGTCAGGAACAGGCCCATGAACAAGCCGGTAGCAGTGTTGCTCGGCATGTGGATCGGCTCATACTTGCTCGGTGCCTTGTAGGCAACACCGGCTTCCTTGGCTTCGTGCCAGCAGTCCAGGCCAACTTTCTCAGGCATGTGGGCGAAGTTGTAGAACGGAGGTGGCGACGAAGTCGACCATTCCAGGGTACGGCCGCCCCATGGGTCGCCGGTCACGTCCAGGTTCTGGTTGCGGTCGCGGACCGAAACGTAGATCTGGATCAGCTGGCAAGCGATACCGAACAGGATCAGCACGGCGCCGACGACGGCAACGTACAGGTAGGGTTCCCACAGCGGGTTGTCGGAGTGGTTCAGACGACGGGTCATGCCCATGAAGCCCAGGGCATACAGCGGCATGAACGCAACGTAGAAGCCCGAGATCCAGAACCAGAAGGCAGCTTTGCCCCACTTCTCGTTCAGGGTGAAGCCGAAGGCTTTCGGGAACCAGAAGGCGAAGCCGGCAATGTAGCCGAATACCGCACCACCGATGATCACGTTGTGGAAGTGAGCGATAACGAACAGGCTGTTGTGCAGCACGAAGTCAGCACCTGGAACAGCCAGCAGAACGCCGGTCATGCCACCAATGGAGAAGGTGATCATGAAGCCCAGGGTCCACATCATCGGTGCGGTGAAGCGCACACGGCCCTGGTACATGGTGAACAGCCAGTTGAACAGCTTCACACCCGTCGGAATGGAGATCAGCATCGTCGCCAGGCCGAAGAAGGTGTTGACGCTGGCGCCGGCACCCATGGTGAAGAAGTGGTGCAGCCATACGGCAAAGCCCAGGATGGCGATCGCGCCCGATGCGTAGATCATCGAGTGGTGGCCGAACAGACGCTTGCCGGAGAAGGTCGAAGTCACTTCCGAGAACACGCCGAAGGCCGGCAGGATCAGGATGTAAACCTCAGGGTGACCCCACGCCCAGAACAGGTTGACGTACATCATCGGGTTCCCACCAAGCTCGTTGGTGAAAATGTGGAAGTCCAGATAACGGTCAACAGTCAGCAGTGCGAGTGCAGCGGTCAGGATCGGGAAGGAAGCGACGATCAGCACGTTGGCCCAGGTGCAGGTCCAGGTGAAGATCGGCATGTCCATCAGTTTCATGCCAGGTGCGCGCATCTTCATCACGGTGACGAGGAAGTTCACACCGGTTAGCGTCGTACCCAATCCGGATAGCTGTAGCGCCCAGATGTAGTAGTCGACACCCACCCCAGGGCTGTACTGAATGCCCGCGAGCGGCGGATAGGCAACCCAGCCGGTCTTGGCGAATTCACCAACGCCCAGCGAGATGTTGACCAGCAGCACGCCTGCCAGCAGCAGGTAGAAGCTCAGGGAGTTCAGGAACGGGAAGGCAACGTCACGTGCACCGATCTGCAGAGGAACCGCCAGGTTCATCAGGCCGGTGAAGAACGGCATCGCCATGAAGATGATCATGATCACACCGTGAGCGGTGAAGATCTGGTCATAGTGTTCAGGCGGCAGATAGCCTTCGGAGCCGCCGGTAGCAGCAGCCAGCTGGGTACGCATCATGATGGCGTCGGCAAAGCCGCGCAGCAGCATGATCATCGCGACGATGATGTACATCACCCCGATTTTCTTGTGGTCGACCGTGGTCAGCCACTCGGTCCACAAGTAGGTCCACTTGCGGAAATAGGTGATAAGGCCGACGACAGCGATACCGCCGAGCGCGATCATGGCAAGCGTCACCATGACTATCGGCTCGTGATAGGGTATCGCCTCCAGGCTTAATTTACCGAACATCTCTTACTCCTCTGCACCGGCAGCTGGTTGCGTACTCGATTCCACACCCGTGGTGGTGGCCAGATCTTTGCTGCCTGCTTCTTCGTGGACCGGCTTGCCGCGGTTCATGCCTTCGTACTTGTCGACGATGGTCTGGAACAGCTCCGCTGGCGCCTCGCTGTACAGCGCGACTGGGTTGTATTCGCTAGGTTTGGCCAGTGCTTCGTACTCGGCCTTGCCCAGTTTCAGAGGCGACTGCTTCACTTCGGCGACCCACTTGTCGAAGTCTTCCTGGGAAGTGGCAGTAGCCTTGAATTTCATGCCGGTGAAGCCAGCACCGCTGTAATTGGCGCTGATACCGTCAAACACGCCGTTTTCGTTGGCGATCAGGTGCAACTTGGTGGTCATGCCGGCCATGGCGTAGATCTGGCCGCCCAGGCCCGGGATGAAGAACGAGTTCATCACGGCGTCGGAGGTGACGCGGAAGTTGACCGGGGTGTTAGCCGGGAAGTTGATCTTGTTGACCGTCGCGATGCCCTGCTCCGGGTAGATGAACAGCCACTTCCAGTCCAGTGCGACCACGTCGATCTGGATCGGCTTCACGTCCGAATCCAGCGGACGGTATGGGTCCAGCTTGTGGGTGGACTTGTAGGTGACATAACCCAGGGCAATGATGATCAGGATCGGGATGATCCACACCGCAGCCTCGATCTTGGTCGAGTGCGACCAGTCCGGGGTGTAGGTGGCAGCCTTGTTGGAAGCACGGTACTTCCAGGCGAAGGCCACGGTCATGATGATGACCGGGATCACCACCAGCAACATCAGGCCGGTAGCGATGAGGATGAGGTTCTTTTGCTCAATGCCGACCTGACCTTTCGGGTCGAGCAGGGTCCAGTTGCACCCGCTGAGTAAAAGCATGCCTAAAAAGGGCAATATGCCAAACAGTCTGGGGTAACGCTTTTTACTCATCTCACGACCTCTAGATCAGCTTGCTTCAATGCAATTTGTGTTTTGGTAGCCAACACTTCGTCCTGCCAAGTGAGGCATTTCGCGCCCGAATACGCTCCTGCCTGGGGTCCGACTGCAGGACCTTGGCTCAAGCGTGTTAGCGGTGCTTATGGTTTCGTAGGCAACAGGCCTGTACTTCAGACCAAGTCCATTTGGTGCGGGAAAACGCGGAGGGGTATCCGCCCGGTATCGCCGCTGGGCGAAACTTGACGAAGTCAGCAAAAGAAAGCGCTGGGGCTTCCTTCAATCCTGCGACTCGCAAGCAGTGCCGAACGGAAATTGGGGGCGATTGTAGTGAGGTCGCCAACCCTTGACTATGACTTATTGAGCAACAGTCTTTTACAGAATACGTAACAATACTGGTCAAAAATTCAACTTCGCGACAGTTTGTCGCACCCCGCTTGATAGGCCTCAAACCCGCATTGCGCAAGGCTTTGTGGTTGATCTGGATCAAGCGGGAGGCGACTTTTCCCTCTTCTCTGTGGGTGCAAAAGACCACAGCAAATTCGGGACTTATGTCTAAGGCTGGCGCCGATTGCGGTAGATGCCCAGCGGAACCAGGATGGCCGTCAGCACGAACGCCATCAGTGCCCATTGCGCCAGGGACAAACCGAGGATCGGCGGGTATGGCGTGCTGCAGAAACCGTCGACCTGGAATGCGAGCGGCCAGAGCTTGGCCAGCGGCAGGTCGTCGACGATCGGCTGCAAGGTATCGATACCGCAACTGACCATGGGGTTGGCGAGTATATACACATGGTTGCCGGCCGCAACGATTCCGCCAATTGCGCTCAGCACCACCAGCCCTTCGAACAACGTCAGGCTGCGCCGCCCGGGCATCGCGGCGGCGATGAAGGCAAACACGGCGATGAACAGCAGGGCATAGCGTTGCAGGATGCACAGTGGGCAGGGGGCTTCGCCGAGCACCACCTGCATGTACAAAGCGCCACCGATCAGGGCGAGACAGATCACCCCCAGCAGCACCAGAAAGCGCCGTTCCCGATTCAGGCGCGATGTTTGTTCGTTCATTGCCGGTTCCTTCGATGGATAGGGGCAGCGTGGTCCACCTGCCTGGCGCAAGTCTACACGCAGGTCTGACCGTTAGCGTGTCGAGGAAGCGGCAAGACAGCACTGCGAGGGCTATCCGGAGTGGGCTTGAGACCGGCTGGTGTGACATCGGTTCAACGCCGGCCGGTAAAAAAGCGGCTGCCCGGGCGCCGCGCAGGGGCGAGCCCCTCGACACCCGGGAGTGAAGGATACAGTGATTAAAGGACGATTAACGATGAAAGATGGCTGGCGCGGTTCATCTTTCCTTTATATGTAAAGCAGCCCAGAAACCACAGGTACGGCAGCGTACCTGTGGGAGCCGGCCTGGCGGCAATAGGGTCAGAACAGTCAGTAGATCACTCCAGAGCTGCCGCCGGCCCGAAGAACTCATAGCGGCTCTGCTGCTGGGGCACACCCAGCTCTTTGAGGTAACGCTTGATCACCGCCATGAAACCCTTGGGCCCGAGGAAGTACGCATCCACGTCACGCTCACCCGGCATCCATTCACCCAAAAGCTCCTGGCTCAACAGCCCCACCGCGTTCGCATCGCGCGAACCATCATCCTCGGCATAGCAATAAAAGCGCTTGAGCTGCGGGTGACGCTCGGCCAGCCCATCGACCCAGTCACGGAACGCATGCACCCCTGCATTGCGCGCACAGTGGATGAAATGCACCGGTCGCTTGGTTTCAAGGGCCGCCTCGAGCATGGCCAGGGTCGGTGTGATGCCGACACCACCGCTGATCAGCACCAGCGGCCTGTCACTGGCGGCAAGGGTGAAATCACCAGACGGCGGGAACAGTTGCACGGTACTGCCGACCATCATTTCATGATGCAGGTAGTTGGACACCTTGCCGCCCGCCTCACGCTTGACGCTGATGCGGTATTGCTTGCCATCGCACAAGGCCGACAGCGAATAATTGCGACGCTGCTCGGCGCCGTCGATGAATAGCTGCAAGCCGATGTACTGGCCCGGCTCAGCCTTGAGCACCGGTTTGCCGTCGACAGGAGCGAAGTAGAACGAAACGATCTCGCTGCTTTCCTGCTCGCGGCGTACCAGGCGGAATTCGCGGGTACCGCGCCAGCCACCGGCAGCCTCTTCCTTCTGTTTGTAGAGGCCTTCCTCGGCGCCAATGAGGATCTCGGCCAACTGCCCATAGGCCGCGCCCCAGGCAGCGATCACCTCTGCAGTGGCGATTTCCTTGCCGAGCACCTCCTCGATGGCACGCAGCAGGCAGCTGCCGACGATCGGATAATGCTCCGGCAGGATCTGCAAGGCGACATGCTTGTTGATGATCTGGCCGACCAGGCCGCCGAGCTGTTCCAGCTGGTCGATGTGCCGGGCGTACATCAGCACGCCGTTGGCCAGGGCGCGCGGCTGGTCGCCACTGGCCTGATGCGCCTGGTTGAACAGTGGGCGCACTTGCGGATACTCGCTGAGCATCAATTTGTAGAAGTGGGTGGTCAGCGCCTCTCCACCGGTTTCCAGCAGCGGGACAGTGGCTTTGATGATTGCACGTTGTTCGGCATTGAGCATTGCAACAACTCCTGAGCCAGAGGCTTCGAATGGTTGCATGTGCAGTATCAGTATTCGTGCCAACCTTAAATATCAATAAAATCAGTATGTTGGCTAAGTACATGTCAAAACGACCAGGCACGGCGTATAGTCATTTGGACCAATAGGAGTCCTTATGACTGCAAAGCCGCTGCTCACCGCCCTGCTCCCCTTGGTCAGCGACCTGTCCCGTGACCTGCCCGAAGAGGAACGCTACCGCCGCCTGCTACAAGCCATGCGCGGCTTGCTGCCCTGCGATGCCGCTGCACTGCTGCGGCTCGATGGCGAATGGCTGGTGCCACTGGCTGTCGACGGTTTGTCTGCCGATACCCTGGGCCGGCGCTTCAAAGTCAGCGAGCATCCGCGCTTCCAGGTTTTGCTCAGCCGCGCCGAGCCCACCCGCTTTCCCAGCGACTCCCAGTTGCCCGACCCCTATGACGGCCTGGTCAATGCCCACGACGTCGACCTTCACGTGCATGACTGCATGGGCTGCCCGCTGATGGTCGACGAGCGCCCATGGGGCCTGGTAACCCTCGATGCCCTCACCCCGGGCCAGTTCCAAAGCCTGGAGCTCGATGCCCTGCAGGCCTTCGCCAGCCTGGCAGCCGCCACGGTCACGGTGGCCGAACGCATCGAGCACCTGGCACTGCGCGCCGAGGATGAGCACCAGCGCGCCGAAATCTATCGCCAGGCCAGCGGCCAGGACAAAGAGCTGATTGGCCAAAGCCCGGCGCACAAGCGCCTGCTGGATGAAATACGCCTGGTTGGCGGTAGCGACCTGACCGTGCTGATCACCGGCGAAACTGGCGTGGGCAAGGAACTGGTGGCCCAGGCCCTGCACCAGGCCAGCCACCGTGCCAACAAGCCCCTGATCAGCCTCAACTGCGCCGCGCTGCCCGACACGCTGGTGGAAAGCGAACTGTTCGGCCATGTGCGCGGGGCCTTTACCGGCGCCCACGGTGAGCGTCGCGGCAAGTTCGAACTGGCCAACGGCGGCACGCTGTTTCTCGACGAAGTGGGCGAACTGCCGCTGGCGGTGCAGGCAAAGCTGCTGCGGGTATTGCAAAGCGGGCAACTGCAGCGCCTGGGCTCAGACCGCGAACACACAGTGGATGTGCGCCTGATCGCAGCAACCAACCGCGACCTTGCCGCGGAGGTGCGCAACGGCAACTACCGCGCCGACTTCTATCACCGCCTGAGCGTGTACCCGCTGCAGGTGCCGCCGCTACGCGAGCGTGGGCGCGATGTGCTGCTATTGGCAGGCTACTTCCTCGAACAGAATCGATCACGACTGGGCCTGAACAGCCTACGCCTGAGCAATGAAGCGCAAGCGGCGCTACTGGCCTACGACTGGCCAGGCAACGTGCGCGAACTGGAACACCTGATCGGCCGCTCGGCCCTCAAGGCCATGGGCCAGCACCCGGACCGGCCACGCATCCTTACCCTGCAAGCCAGTGACCTGGACCTGCGTACCGTGGCGAGCGTGGTACAGGCCCCCTCCCCTGCCCCCCTGCCTGCGCCGTCGCTGGCCGAAGGTGGCTTGCGCGAAGCGGTCGACGGCTACCAGCGCCAGATCATCGATGCCTGCCTGCAGCGCCATCAGGACAACTGGGCCGCCGCCGCACGCGAACTGGGCCTGGATCGCGCCAATTTAAACCGCTTGGCTCGGCGCCTGGGCCTGCGCTAGACGCGTTTCCTACCAAAGGATTAACCCAGAAAGCCTCTGGTTGCTTTCCGTTGCGCTGCTATATCTCCCTTACCACCGGTAACAGGGCCGTTCATACGGCCGGGCTGCGTTCTCCTGCACAAGCGGTTGCGCCAGCAGGATCGCCAACGCCGACCCTGTGTACCGCACACCAGCAGGGAGCATCCATGGACAACATCGTCGTCGCCGACAAGCAAACCACCGTCGCCACCCAGAATGCCTGGGGCAATATCACGCTCAACAGCCCAGGCGTGGTGCAGATGCCCGTTGCGCCCGACCAGGTGGCAACCGTGACCCGACGGGGTCAGGACCTGATCGTCACTCTCAAATCGGGTGAAAAGGTCACCGTCGGCAACTTCTTTGCCGTGGACCAGGCGGGTGTCGGCAGTGACATGGTCTTCGTCGGCGAAGACGGCACCCTGTGGCACGCCAACTACGATGCCGAAGCCTTCACCGGTTTCACCTTCGAGGAAGTCGCCTCGCTCGATGAACTGGTCGCAGGCATCGGCGTCGCTGGCAGCGAAACCCCGACCTGGGCGATTGCCGGGCTGAGCCTGCTGGGCGTTGGCGGCGCTGCCGCCGCCGCAGGCAGCGGTGGTGGCGGCAGCGGCGGCGGCGGCTCCGCACCGGGCGACACCACGCCACCCGCCACGCCTATCGACCTGCTGGTTTCGCCCGATGGCCTGCGCCTGACTGGCCGCGGCGAGGCAGGTGCCACGGTGAATGTACGCGATGGCGCCGGCAACCTGATCGGCAGCGGCACGGTGGGCGCCGACGGTACGTTCGACATCACCTTGAACTCGCCCCAGGTCAATGGCGAAAGCCTGGATGTGAGTTTGACCGATGCCGCTGGCAACACCTCACCCGCAACAGCCGTCAACGCACCGGATAACGGGGTCGGCAACCCGCCCGACACCACGCCACCCGCACAACCGACCGACTTGGCCGTCAGCGCTGACGGCAGAGTAGTCAGCGGGCGTGCCGAACCAGGTAGTACCGTGCGCGTGCTCGCAGCGGACGGCACCACGGTACTGGGTAGCGTGATCGTGGGCGCCAACGGTGCGTTCAGCATCACCCTCGACCCACCGCTGGTCGACGGCGAGCAGTTGCAGATAACGGCCACCGATGCCGCCGGCAACACCTCCACTGCCGGCACCGTCACCGCGCCGGACATCGACACGGGCGGTGGTGACACCACTGCGCCAACGCCCGCCAGTGGCCTGATCATCAGCGCCGATGGCCGTACCGTTTCGGGGCGCGGGGAAGCGGGGGCAACGGTAACCGTATCGAACGACCAGGGCCAGGTCGTGGGCACCGGGACGGTGCAGCCTGATGGCACCTTTACCCTGCAACTGACCCCGCCGGTGACCGATGGCTCGTCGCTGCAAGTGACCTTGACCGATGCCGCTGGCAACGTATCGACGACAAGCCCCCTGACGGCACCGGACCTGATAGCCCCCGGGCAACCGACCGGGCTGACGCTGAGCGATGGTCAAACGCTGACCGGCAATGCCGAACCCGGTGCACGGGTGGAGGTGCGCGACGCCTCCGGTGCCCTGATCGGCAGCGCTATCGCCGGGCCGGACGGCAGCTTCAGCCTCACTCTCGACCCGGCCCAAGCCAACGGTGACGCCTTGGCCATCACAGTCACCGATGCCGCCGGCAACAGCTCCGCCCCGCTGGCTTATACCGCCCCGGACATTACTGCCCCGGGCCTCATCACCGGCGTGGTGGTGGGCGCCGGCAGCGTCGTGATATCGGGCCGCGGTGAAGCGGGTGCCACAGTGCAAGTGCTGGATGCCGACGGCAATGTGATCGGCAGTGGCACCGTGGCAGCCAATGGCACCTTCCTGGTCGAACTGGATGCTCCAGTGGCTGCGGGCGAAAGCATCGTGCTGGTACAAACCGATGCTGCCGGCAATCCGTCGCCTGAGCTCAGCATCATCGTGCCACAGACCCCGGTCCCGGAAGGCCCTGCCGGGGTGGTGGTAGCCCCCGATGGCTCGTCCGTCAGCGGCACCGCTCCGGCAGGCAGCCTGGTGGAGGTGCGCGATGCCCAAGGCAATGTGCTGGGCAGCGTGCAAGTGGGCAATGACGGCAACTTCACCGTCGCCCTTGATCCCGCTCAGGCTAATGGTGAGCTGCTCGATGTGGTGGCCCTGGACGCCGACGGCAACAGCTCACTGCCGACCCAGGTCGGTGCACCGGACATCACCCCGCCGAACCCGGCCAGTGACCTGCAACTGAGCGCCGATGGCGTCACTCTCACTGGCCGCGGTGAGCCTGGGGCCAGCGTGCAAGTCAGCGATGCCCAGGGCACGCTGCTGGGCACTGCCGTGGTCGGCGCGAACGGCGTCTTCACCCTCACCCTCACACCGGGCCAGACCGATGGCCAGATGCTCGACGTGGTGCTGCGTGACGCTGCGGGCAATACCTCGACCGCAACCCTGACCGCGCCGGACCTGGACGGCCCACTGCAACCTTCCGGGCTGGCCATCGACAGCGCAGGCCTGCACCTCACCGGGCAGGGCCAGAGTGGCTCGATCGTCACGGTACGTGCGGCGGACGGTACCGTGCTGGGCACAGCGACAGTCGGCGCCGACGGGCGCTTCGATGTCACCCTCGACCCGCCACAGCGCAACGGCGAAAGCCTCACCGTGGAGGCCACCGACAATCTCGGCAACAGTGCCGGCCCGGTCGACTTCACCGCCCCCGACAGCACCCCACCGCAAGTTGTCGGCAACCCGAGCATCGACGACAGCGGCACCACCGTTACCGGCACTGGCGAACCAGGTGCCACGGTGATCGTGCGCAGCCCCGACGGCGCGGTGCTGGGCAGCGTCGAGGTGGCCGGCGACGGCACCTTCGAACTCACCCTGGCCCCTCCACAGACCAATGGCCAGGCCTTGACCGTTGAACAACGCGACCCGACCGGTAACGTGTCAGCAGCGGTCGACCTGCCTGCTCCGGACAACGAGGCGCCCGACACCCCCACCGGCCTGGCCCTTACCGCCGATGGCACCGTGGTTACCGGTAGCGGCGAACCCGGCGCGCAAGTGCGCGTCACCGGCACTGGCGGCGCAGTATTGGGCACCGCCGTGGTGGAGGCCGACGGTAGCTTCCGGGTAACCATCGACCCACCGCAACTCAACGGTCAGACGCTGTCCGTCACCCAGGCGGACGCTGCGGGCAACACTTCCGCTGCCGACACTGTCACTGCCAACGACCTCGAAGCACCGCAACCAGCACAAGGCCTGGGGCTGAACGCAGATGGCAGTGTGCTGAGCGGGCAAGGTGAGCCAGGCGCCACCGTAGAAGTGCGCGATGCCGGCGGGCAACTGCTGGGCGATGCCCAAGTGCAGCCTGACGGCAGCTTCACCGTGACCCTCGCCCCACCCCAGACCAACGGCGAAGTACTGTCGGTGGTGCTTGTCGACGGCGAGGGCAATACATCGCCATCGGCCACCTTCACCGCTGACGATACAACCGGCCCCGCCGCCCCCACAGGCCTGCAAGTCAGTGCCGATGGCACAGCGCTGCAAGGCAACGGCGAGGTGGGCTCCACCGTTGAAGTGCGCAATGCCAACGGCGACCTGCTGGGCACGGTCGTGGTCCCGGTGGGTGGCAACTTCAGCGTGCCGCTGTCACCGGCCCAACTGGATGGCCAGAGCCTCGACGTCACCCTCACCGATGCTGCCGGCAACACCTCCACCGCAGCCCAGGCCACTGCGCCGGACCTTACACCCCCTGCACTGCCGACCGATGTCAGCGTGAGCCCTGATGGCACCACTGTGACCGGCAACGCACCCGGGGCCAGCTCGGTCACGGTGACCGACCCCAATGGCACTGTCGTCACCGTTGCAGTGAACGGCGATGGCAGTTTCAGCGTACCGCTGGATACCCCGCTCACCAATGGCGAGACCCTGACCGTGGTGGTCAGCGACGCAGCCGGCAACGACTCTGGCGCATCGACCGTCACCGCGCCGGATACCACCCCGCCCGCTGCGGCGACCGACATCACGGTCAGCCCGGATGGCGGCTTTATCGGTGGTACGGCCGAACCCGGCACCACCATCATCGTTCGCGACGGCACCACTGACCTGGGCACCGCAACCGCCGGGCCGGACGGCACCTTCGTTGTCGAAGTCGACCCACCCCTGGTTTCCGGCGACACCGTGCAGGTAGTGGTCCGAGACGACGGTGGCAACGAGACCACGGTCGACGTGGCCGGGCCAGACGGCACCGAAGTCGCTACACCAACCGCCCTGACCATCAGTGCCGACGGCTTCCTCCTGACGGGCGAAGGCACCGTGGGCTCGCTTATCACCGTGACCTCCGGCGGCACCACACTGGGCACCGCGACGGTCGGCAGCGACGGCATCTTCCGAGTGTTCTTCAGCGACGCCCAGCTCAATGCCCAGACCCTGCAGGTCAGCGCACGCCTTACAGCCGGCGGTAAACCCTCGGTACCGGCCACCATCGTTGCAGAGGACAGCACCGCGCCGGATGCCCCCACCCAGCTAGCCCTCGACCGCAGCGGCAGCACCCTCATCGGCCAAGGCGAGGTGGGTGCGACCGTGCGCGTGGTCGATGCCCAAGGCACTGAACTGGGCACAGCCATCGTCGGCAGTAACGGGTTGTTCAGCGTCAGCCTGACACCCCAGCAAGCCAACGGCCAGAACCTCACCGTTACCCAGAGCGACGCCGCGGGCAATACCTCGCTCGCCGCAACCTTGCAGGCGCCTGATCTGCAAGCGCCTGATGCTGCCACCGGCCTGAGCCTGAACAGCGCGGCAACCGTAGTCAGCGGCCAAGGTGAGGCGGGCGCGACGGTGACCGTGCGCGATGCCAGTGGCGCGGTACTGGCCACAGGTACCGTCAACCAGAGCGGCCAGTTCCAGGTCACCCTGCCAAATGCACAGACCACCGGCAGCGCCTTGCAGGTCACCCTCAGCGATGCCGCTGGCAATGTGTCTGGCCCGGCGAGCCTGGCAACGCCGGACCGCACGCCACCGGCTGCGGTCGACAACCCGGTGCTCAGCGCCGATGGCAAACAGCTGTCAGGCAGTGGCGAAGCCGGCGCCACCGTGCAAGTGCGCAACGCCGCCGGCACCGTGGTCGGCACCGCGACCGTGGGCGCCGATGGCCGGTTTACGGTCACCTTCGATACCCCACAGGCAACCGGCCAGGCCCTCGGTGTGAGCCAGGTGGATGCAGCGGGCAACACTTCGCCTGCTGTCACCCTCAGTACAGCCGACCTCACCCCACCAGCCCCACTGACCAATGTGGTGCTCAACAACAATGGCCTGACCCTCACCGGCCTGGGTGAAGCGGGTGCCAGCGTAACCGTGCGCGGCCCCGATGGCACCATCATTGGCACAGGCGTGGTGGCCGCCAACGGCAGCTTCACCCTCACCCTGACCAGTGCGCAACTTGACGCCCAGAACTTGAGCGTGACCCAGACCGACGCGGGCAACAACACATCACCTCCTGTTGCAGTGACTGCACCGGACCTCACCCCACCAGCGGCGCCAGCCGACCTCGCCCTGGCCAGTACCGGCCTGCAGCTGAGCGGCAGCGCCGAAGCAGGCAGCACGGTCACTGTGCGTGATGCCGCAGGCAATATCCTGGGCACCGCCGTGGTCAGCAGCAATGGCACCTTCCAGGTCACCCTGAGCAGCGCCCAGACCAACGGCCAGACTTTGCAGGTTACCGCCACAGATGCCGCAGGCAACGTGTCGCCTGCCGCGCCTTACACCGCTGCCGATACCACACCGCCCACCGCCGTCGCCAACCTGGCCGTCGCCGCCGACGGCGCCAGCCTTACAGGTACTGGCGAAGCCGGCGCCACGGTCACCGTGCGTGCGCCCGACGGCACCTCGCTGGGGGCCGCCACGGTCGGCAGCGATGGCCGTTTCACCGTAGCGCTCAGCCCTGCAGCCACAGCCGGCGAAAGCCTCAGCGTGACCCAGGCCGATGCCGCGCAGAATGCCTCGCCGGCACAGACCGTGACCGCGCCGGGCAACCTGGCACCGGACATTCCGGACAACCTGACGCTCTCAGCCGATGGCCTGGTGGTTACCGGCAATGCATCCCCTGGTAGCACCGTCAATGTGTATGGGCCTGACGGCGTGCTGTTGGGCACTGCGCCAGTCGGCAATGACGGCAGTTTCACGGTCAACCTCGACAGCGCCCAGGCCAACGGCGAAGTCTTGCAGGTCAGTGCCGTGGGCACCGACGGCAGTGCTTCGCTGCCTGCGACCCTGCAGGCACAGGACACCACCGCCCCGCAACCGCTGACCAACCTGGTGCTGAGCAGCGACGGCCTGACGCTCACCGGCCGCGGTGAACCGGGCGCCACAGTGGCCGTGATCGGCGAAGGCGGTGTCGACCTGGGCACTGCCGTGGTCGATGCCAGTGGCAACTTCAGCATTGGCCTGAGCACCGCACAGATCAATGGCGAACAACTCAGTGCACAGCAGACGGACGCCGCGGGCAACGAGTCCGACAGTGTCAGCCTGACTGCGCCCGACCGTGTGGCACCTGATGCTGCCGGCAACCTGGCATTTGCCGGCGGCGGCAGCCTGCTCAACGGTACCGGCGAGGCCGGCAGCACCGTCAAAGTGCTGGCTGCCGATGGCAGCACACTGGGCAGCGCGGTGGTCCGCGCCGACGGTACCTTCCAGGTCACCCTCAGCGCACCACAGGCCAACGGCCAGCAGGTGCAGGTGATACTGACCGATGCCGCCGGCAACCAGTCCGACCCCAGCGCGATCACTGCGGCCGATACCACCCCACCGGCCGCCCCCACTGAACTTGCGATTTCCAGCGACGGGGTTACCCTCACCGGCCGCGGCGAGCCCGGCGCGCAGGTCAGCGTCAGCAACGCGCAGGGCGACGAAATCGGTACGGCAGTGGTCGATGCCAGCGGTAACTTCACCGTCACGCTCAACCCGGCGCTGGGCAACGCCGAACTGCTCAGCCTCAGCCAGGCCGACGCAGCCGGCAACGTGTCGGCAGCCGCCACGTTGCAAACGCCTGACTTCACGCCGCCGGCCATCCTCACCGAGGTGGCCATCAATGCCGATGGCAGCGTGGTCACCGGCCTTGGCGAACCGGGCGCTACCGTCACAGTGACCAATGCCGCAGGCGTACTGCTCGGTACGGCCATTGTGCTCGCCGATGGCAGCTTCTCGGTGGAACTGGCGCCCGCCCAGATCAACCAGCAAGTGCTGGCGGTACAGCAGGCCGACCCACCCGGCAACATCAGCACGCCGGTCACGATCGATGCACCCGACCTCACGCCACCGGCACCGGCAACCGAACTGCGCCTCAATGCTGCCGGCGATCAGTTGAGCGGCGTCGGCGAAGCAGGCACCACGGTAAGGGTATACCTGGGCACCACTGAAATCGGCACCGCCACGGTGGCTGCCGACGGCACCTTCGTGGTCGACCTCAGCTCGCCGCAGCTCAATGGCCAAAGCCTTCAGGTAACCCTGACAGACGAAAGCGAAAACGTATCGCCCAACAGCTCGGTCACCGCGGTCGATACCACGCCGCCGGCTGCGGTTGTCGCGTTGCTCAACGACAGCGGCACCCAACTCACCGGTAGCGGCGAAGCAGGGGCGCGCATCACCGTGATGAACGACCGTGGCGACATGGTCGGCCAGGGCGTGATCGACCCTGACGGCACCTTCGTGCTTGACCTGACAACCCCACAGATCGACGGCCAGGTACTGACCGTCGTCGCTCAGGACGTCACCGGCAACCCCTCCGCGCCATTCGAAGTGACCGCACCGGACTTGGTGCCACCAGCGCAACCTGCCGACTTGGCGCTGGACCCGACGGGCACGCTACTGATCGGTAGTGCCGAACCCGGCAGTACCATCACCGTGCGTGGCCCGGACAACACCATTGTCGGCACCGTCCAGGCCACCGTAGACGGCACCTTCAGCGTGACGTTGAGCCCGGCGCAGACCAACGGTCAACTGCTGACCGTGGTCGCCACCGATGAGGCGGGCAACGCCTCGCTGCCAGCCACCTACCAGGCTGCCGACACGTCACCACCTGCTCTGGTCACCAACCTGGCAATCAATACCGACTACGACGTGCTGACCGGGCGCGGTGAGCCTAACGCCACAGTGACTGTCAGCCTGGCAGGCAATGTGATTGGCACCGGCGTGGTCGATGCCAACGGTAACTTCTCCATCGAACTCGAACCCGCACCTGGCTCGGTCGCGACATTGGCTGTGACCCAAAGCGACGGTACCAATACCTCGGCAGTGCAGACCTACATCACCCCGCTTATCCCACCACCAGCGCCCCCCACCAATGTGGTGCTGAACGCCGATGGCCTGACCCTCACGGGTAACGCCACCAGCGGGGCGTCCATCCGTGTCTATGACAATGAGGGCAATTTGATCGGCACGGGTGCAGCGGACCTCAACGGCGACTTCAGTCTCCAGCTCGACAGCGCCCAGTTGAATGGGCAATCGCTCTCGGTCACTGCCGTGGACCTGGTAGGCGGCGAATCGCAGCCAGTATTCGTGCAGGCGGACGACACCACTGCGCCGGCCAACCCGGTGGTCACTGCGCTGTCCGCCAATGGCCTGGTGCTTACCGGTACCGGCGAAGCCAATGCCACGGTCACCGTGCGTGATGCCAGTGGCAATGTGCTCGGCACCGGCGTGGTCAACGCTGGCGGCGTGTTCAGCATCAACCTGGCCAGCGCGCAGCTCAACGGCCAGGTACTCGGTGTGACGCAGGTCGACGTTGCACAGAATGCCTCGGGCAGCACCAGCTATACCGCGCCGGACACACAGGCGCCAGCTGCACCGACCAGCCTTGCCGTGACCGGCGCAGGCACCGTACTGACCGGCGTCGGCGAGCCCGGCGCGACAGTCACCGTCACCGGCCCGGGCGGTCCGTTGGGCAGCGCCGTGGTACAACCCGACGGCAGCTTCACCGTCACCCTCAGCAGCACGCAGAACGACGGGCAGTTGCTTACCGTGCGCCAGTCCGATGCCGCCGGCAACCAGTCCGGCAGCGCCAGCATCACTGCACCGGACACCACGCCACCCGCCGCGCCAGTGGCCGCCATCA
The DNA here is from genome assembly GCF_003936645.1 of Pseudomonas sp. p106. Taxonomy (NCBI): domain Bacteria; kingdom Pseudomonadati; phylum Pseudomonadota; class Gammaproteobacteria; order Pseudomonadales; family Pseudomonadaceae; genus Pseudomonas; species Pseudomonas sp. p106. The sequence continues at coordinate 199,331 of NZ_RHQR01000003.1, read as the reverse complement.
ACGCCAACGGCACCACGGTAAGCGGCTCTGGCCAGATCGGCAGCACCGTCACCGTGCGCGACACTGCAGGCACGGTGCTGGGCACCGCCACAGTGGGCAGCAACGGCCTGTTCGTGGTCAGCCTGGCGGCGGCGCAAATCGACAACCAGGCCCTGACAGTCACCTTGACCGATGCCACCGGCAACACCTCGACCGGCACCGCACTGACCGCTCCAGACCTCACCCCGCCAGCGCTGGCCAGCAACCTGGTGATCAGCGCCGACGGCAGCACCCTGACCGGCAGCGGCGAGCCTGGCGCCACGGTCACAGTGCGCAGCTCCACCGGCACCGTCCTGCAAACCGGCACGGTGCAGCCCGACGGCACCTTCTCCGTAACCCTGCCCCCTGCCCAGGACAACGGCCAGACACTGTCGGTATCGCTGACCGATCCACGCAACAACGCCTCCGGCAGCGTTGCCATCACCGCACCGGACGTGGACGCCAACGCACCGGTGACCGCCAGCGACAATCTGGCCACCGCCACCGTCAACCTGGCACCGGTTGTCGCCACGCAGACCTACTCCGACAGTTTCACCACACTGCTGGCGGGCTTCAGCAAGACCTACACCTGGACCGTCGACGCCGGCACCACGGTGGACCCGACCCTGACGCTGACCACCAGCAGTGCCCTGGCCCTGCTCGACAATGCCACCTTCACCCTGCAGGTGAAAGACGCGTCCGGGGCCTGGGTGACTTTGGCTACCGGTAACAGCCTGGGCCTGCTCGACCTGATTCTGCTCCCCTTGGGCGAGGGGGTGCAGGTCGACATCGGCGAACTGCAGGCCGGTGAATACCGCCTGACCGTAGGCAGCGGCGGCATCGGCCTGGTGACCAACGTCACCACCACGCTGGACATCGAAACCTCCAGCCTGACCGAGCTCACCGGCACCGGTACCCCCACTACCGGCAACGTCATCACCGACCCCGGTGTCGACGGCACCACCGATGCCCGTGGCCCGGACAGCAGCGCCGTGCTGCAGGTGCTCAAGAACGGCAGCTACGTCACCGCCGGCAGCGCCACCGAGGTGCAGGGCCTGTATGGCACCCTGGTGATCCGCGCCGATGGCAGCTACACCTACACGCCGAACGGCACCCCATCCAGCGTCGGCAAGGTGGACGTGTTCAGCTACCAACTGGTGCACGGCAACGGCCTGACCGATGTCGCCAACCTCTACGTGCGGATCGACAGCCCGCAAGCCACGGAGGTCTGGAGCGATAGCAACCTCAGCGCGCCCGCCACGGTGGTCGATGCCGTCAACGACATCGACAGCACCAACATCAGCCTGGCAAACCGGGTGGACACCGACAGCGGCACACTCGGAACGCTGCCCCTGCCGCTGATCGGCTCGCGGCAGGCGATCTACGAGACCAGCGTTGCCGCCGATACCACCGCCAACCTGCAAGTGGTGCTCAACTCCGCCAACCTGCTGGGCCTGCTCAACGGCACCACCATCGCCCTTTACAAACTCAACACGGCTACCGGCCAGTACGTACTTGTGCAGTCTGTGCCCGGCAGTTCGCTGATCAGCCTGCTCGGCGGCGGCTCGGCCTACACCTTCCAGAACCAAGGCCCAGGTGCCTACGAGATCCGTGTCAGCGCAGGTGGCATCGGCCTGCTCAGTTCGATCACTACCAGCCTCAACACCACCACCACGTACACCAACGAGTTCGTGGTCAGCGGCTACACCCCAGTGACCGGCAACCTGTTGACCGACACCGCCGGCGGCGGTGCCGACAACCTGGGTTCGACGCTGACTGTGCTCAGCGTGCTGGTAGCGGCCAACACCTACGCCATCCCCGGTTACAACGGCGTCAGCGTGACCGGCACCTACGGCACGCTTTTGGTGAACGCTGACGGCAGCTACACCTATACCCTCAAGGAGGGCCTGACCTCGGCAGTGGTCGGCCAACAGGACACTTTCACCTACGAACTGACGCACCCCAACGGCACCACCGATACCGCAACGCTGACCATCAACCTGGACAACGCTGCCGGGCTCACCGCGACCACCTCGCTGCTGGCTGACGGCGGCGACGAGGGTGCGGCCCTGGCCAGTGTCGCCGCGGCTGCCTCCGCCGAGGTGATTGCCGGCACCGATGGCAATGACCAACTCGATGGCAGCCAGGGCGGGCAGATCAGCCTGCAGGGCGGGGCCGGCGACGACACCCTCGTGGTGGTGGACCAGGCCTTTGCCAGCGTCGAGGGCGGTAGCGGTACCGACACCCTGCTGTGGGGCGGCGGCGATGCCAGCATCGACCTGGGCTCCCTGGCCGGGCGTGTCCACGACATCGAAATCATCGACCTCAACGACACCAGCGCGGTAGCCCTGACGCTGAACCTGGCGGATGTGGTGGCCGTCACCGAAAGCGGCAGCAGCACGCTGCTGATCAAAGGCGACGACAAGGATTCGGTGCACATGACCGACACCTGGAGCCTGACCGGCAGCCAGAGCGCCGACGGCATCGACTATAACCAATACACGGCCCAGGAGGACCCGAGCCACCACCTGTGGGTGCAAAACGGCATTCATGTCGTCTGAGGCCGCAGTAACCCGCCGGGCGCCATGCCCGGCGGCAAGGACGATCAGCAGTAAGGGAATCATGTGAAGCGAAGCAGTGCGCTGTCACCACTGTTGCCGGGAGCCGTCGCGCTACTGGTACTGATTTCAAACCCGGTTGCCCAGGCAGCCGATGACATAGACCCTTCGCTGCGCACCATCGGGCCGTCACTGCTACGCGATGCCCCCGATGCCATCCCTGCCCGCCCACCGGCCGGCCAGGGCGCCAACAATGGCGACCGGCTCGGGCTGGCCGAGGCGGTGCTGGCCGCTGCGCAGTGGCACCCCAGCATCGCTGAAGCCATCGGCAACCTGTACAAGCAAGGCGAAGGCATCAACGTGGCCCGCGCCGGTTACTACCCACAGGTTTCCGGCGGTATCCGCACCGGCTATGACAGCGGTTATGGCGGCGACCGCAGCAGCCAGGCGCTGAACCTGTCGCTCAAGCAGATGCTCTACGATTTCGGCAAGGGCGACAGCGCTGTCGACGCGGCCCACGCTGCCGCCGCCCGCGCCCAGGCCAACATCCTGCTGGTGGTCGACGACCTGGCCCGCGATACCGCCTACGCCTGGATCGAAACCCGCCGTTACGAGCAGCTCATGGTGATTGCCCGCGAGCAGATCAAAGGCGTTGGCGACATTGCCGGCATGGCGCGCCAGCGCAGCGACATGGGCGCCAGCACGCGCTCCGACGTGGTCCAGGCCGAGTCCCGGGTGGAAGGCGCCCGTGCCACCCTGGAGGAGTATCAGGCCCAGTACGAGCGGTGGCGCTCGACCCTCGCCGCCCTGCTCGGCCGCGTCGCACCGCCGGCCCTGGCCGAAGAAACGCCCCCCGAACTCAACCAGGCCTGCAAGCGCCCACCGCAAGCCGACGACCGCCTGCCTGCAGTGCTCATGGCCCTGGCCCTGCGCGCGCAATCCAAAGCCGAACTGGCACAGGCCAAGGCCGAGGCCTACCCGACACTGTCGCTGCAGCCGCAGGTCAACCACTACCTGGACAACGACTACGACCGCGACAACAACCGCCTCGACCGCACCCAGGCGGGCATCTACCTGAACCTCGAAGTGCCGATCTACCAAGGCGGCGCCATCAGCGCCCGCAGCCGCGCGGCCGGGCATGCCCTGACCGCCGCTGACTCCGCCGAAGACGCCGCACGCCTGCAGGCCCGCCGCGGGCTGGCCGAAGCCATGGCGCAAACCTCGGGGCTGGGCCGCCGGCTGAGTTCGCTCAAGGCCCGCCAGGCCAGCATCAAGGAAGCACGCATGCTCTACGGCCGGCAATACCTGGACCTGGGCACGCGCCCGCTGCTCGACCTGCTCAATGCCGAGCAGGAAATCTACCAGTCGCGCTTTGAACTTGCCGGCACCCGTTCCGACCTGCTGCGCCTGGATGTCGACTGCCTGTACAACACCGGCGCCCTGCGCATGGCCTTGGGCCTTGAAGGGCGCAACCTGCAAGGGGTGGAGATCGAGCCATGAACGATACCGTCAACCTGAGCCAAGCCACGCAGCAGCAAAACCCGGAGCAGGCTATCGTCCATCGGCCGGACCTTGGCCCGTGGCTTGAAGTCATGCTGCAGGTCGCCCACCACTACCGGCTGGATGTATCACCCCAGCGCATTCGCCTGGCGGCCGTGGAAGATGCCCGGCCGCTGGATGAAATCCTGCGGCACATGGCGCGCCAGGCCGGCCTGTCGCTGCGCTTCGTGCGTTTCGATGCCAAAGCCCTGCGGCAATGGCGTACACCACTGGTGCTGGAGCTCGATGATGGCCAACTGGCTGTGGTCGAAGCCGTGACCGAGGACAACGAGCTGGCCGTGGTGTTCGCCGGCGACCAGAGCCTGACCTCGCGCCTGCCCCGCGAAGCGCTCGAAGGGCGCATCAACCGCGTGGCACTGATGCGCCCGGCACGGCCGTTGCGCGATGTGCGTACCGACGACTACACCGCCCCGTACGACCGCCACTGGTTCGCCCGCATCGTCCTGCGCGACCTGCGCCCATATGGGCAGGTGATGGTCGCCTCGCTGGTGGCCAACGTGTTGGCCCTGGCTGGCGTGCTGTTCTCGATGCAGGTGTATGACCGGGTGATCCCCGCCGAATCCCTGCCCACGCTGTACGTGCTGTTCGGCGGTGTGGTGCTGGCGCTGGTGTTCGACTTCAGCATGCGCCTGCTGCGCCTTAAGGTTACCGACCTGCTCGGCAAGCGCGCCGACCTGCGCGTGTCGGACCTGGTCTACGGCCATGCCCTGCGCCTGCGCAACTCGGCACGGCCGAAGTCCACCGGCTCGTTCATTTCGCAGTTGCGCGAGCTGGAGTCGATCCGCGACCTGATCACCTCCAGCACCGCCACCGCGCTGGCCGACCTGCCGTTCTTCCTGTTGTTCCTGTTCGTGTTCTGGCTGATCGGCGGCGTGCTGGTGTTTATCCCCCTGGTGGCACTGCTGGCCATGCTCCTGCCTGGCTTGCTGGCGCAGCGCCGGCTGGCACGCCTGGCCAATGCCTCGATGCGCGAGTCGTCACTGCGTAATGCCATGCTGGTGGAAAGCGTCCAGGGCCTGGACGAAATCAAGGCACTGCAGGCCGAAGCGCGCTTCGAGCGCCAGTGGAACCAGTACAACGCAGCCTGCGCGCATACCAACCTGCGCTTGCGTACCCTGACCAACGGCCTGGTGACCTGGACCCAGAACGTGCAAGGCGCGGTGTTTGCCGTGGTCATCGTCATCGGCGCGCCGATGGTGATTGCCGGCGACCTCACCACCGGTAGCCTGGTGGCGGCCTCGATGCTGTCCTCGCGGATGATGGCGCCGCTGGCGCAGCTCACCCATGTGCTGACCCGCTGGCAGCAAGCCAAGGTGGCACTACAGGGCCTGGACAAACTGATGCAGTCACCGGTCGACCACCCCGAAGGCGAAGCCCGTGTGCACCTGCCGGCCATCCGCGGCGAGTACCGGCTGCGCCAGGCCAACTTCCGCTACGACCCCGAGGCACCGCCGGTGCTCAACATCGGCCAGCTGGACATCCGGCCAGGCGAGCGCATCGCCGTGCTGGGGCGCAACGGCGCCGGCAAGTCGACCCTGCTGCAGGCACTGGGCGGTGCCATGGACCTGGTGCAAGGCGAGGTCACGCTCGACGGCATTGCCCTGGCCCACCTGGACCCGGCCGACCTGCGCCGTGACGTCGGCTTGCTGGCGCAGTATGCGCGGCTGTTCCACGGCACCCTGCGCGAAAACCTCACCCTCGGTGCCGGCCAGGCCAGTGACCAGGAACTGGTTGCCGCGCTGGCCGCCACGGGCGCACTGGACTTCGTGCGCCGGCTGCCCAAAGGCATGGACCACCTGATTTTGGAAGGTGGCCTGGGCCTGTCCGGCGGGCAACGCCAGGCACTGGTGCTGGCACGCCTGCTGGTGCGCCAGCCGCAGGTACTGCTGCTGGATGAACCCACCGCCTCGCTGGACGACACGACCGAGCGCAAGCTGCTCGATAACCTCGACCGCTTCTGCCAAGGCCGCACCCTGGTGATCGCCACTCACCGCTTGAGCGTGCTGCAACGGGTCGAGCGGATCATCGTGCTCGATGGCGGGCGCATCGTCATCGACGACAGCCGTGACGCCGCCCTGGCCAAACTGCAAGGAGCGCAGGCATGAGCAACCATGAACTCCCCGCATCCTACCTGGATGGCCAGGACGATCAGGCCGTGCTGCGCGCAGGCCGCGTCATCACCGTGTGCGCGCTGATGCTCGCCGCGTTCCTGGCCTGGGCCGCCTGGTTCGAGGTCACCGAAGTCTCCACCGGCACCGGCAAAGTGATCCCCAGCTCCCGCGAGCAAGTGATCCAGTCGTTCGAAGGCGGCATCGTCGCCGAGATGAACGTGGCCGAAGGTGACCTGGTCGAGCGCGGCCAGGTGCTGGCCCAGCTCGACCCGACCAAGACTGCCTCCAGCGTCGGTGAAAGCGAGGCCAAGTACCGTGCTGCCACGGCCAGCGTTGCGCGCTTGCGCGCCGAGGTCACCGGCAAGCCGCTGGCCTTCCCCGACAGCCTGCGCGACTCGCCGGACCTGATCGACGCCGAAACCGCGCTATACCAGACCCGCCGCCGCGGCCTGGAACAGACCCTGGCGGGCATCGAGGACTCGCTGCGGCTGGTGCGCAGCGAACTGCAGATCACCGAAAACCTGGCCAAGATGGGCGCCTCCAGCCGGGTCGAGGTGATCCGCCTCAACCGCCAGCGCTCGGAGCTCGAGCTCAAGGCCAACGAAGCGCGCTCCGATTACCTGGTACGCGCCCGCGAAGAGCTGGCCAAGGCCAGCGCCGAAGCCGACAGCCTCTCGGAAGTGGTCCGCGGGCGCAGCGATTCGCTGTCACGCCTGACCTTACGCTCGCCGGTGCGCGGCATCGTCAAGGACATCGAGGTCAACACCCTGGGCGGGGTGGTACAGCCCGGTGGGCAGGTGATGAAGATCGTGCCGATGGATGAACGCTTGCTGATCGAGACGCGCATCGCCCCCCGGGACATCGCCTTCATCCACCCCGACCAGGCGGCCAAGGTGAAGATCAGTGCCTATGACTATTCGGTGTATGGCGGGCTGGAGGGCAAGGTGGTGGGCATCTCGCCGGATACCCTGCAGGATGAGGTAAAACCGGAAATCTATTACTACCGGGTGTTTATCCGTACCGAGCAGGACAGCCTGCAGAACAAGGCCGGCAAGCGCTTTGCGATCGTGCCGGGGATGATTGCCACGGTGGATATCCGCACGGGCGAAAAAACCATTCTCGATTACCTGATCAAGCCGCTGAACCGCGCCAAGGAGGCCTTGCGCGAGCGCTAAGGGCCGCTGCGCGGCCATCGCCGGCAAGCCGGCTCCCACAGAAACTGCACAAGCCGTTGGCGCACTGGTGACCCTGTAGGAGCCGGCTTGCCGGCGATAGGGCCAGCAAAGGCTGCCGCCAAGTTAAAGCCCAGCCCGAACAGGCCGATAACCGGTTATCCCCTGTCTCCCATGAAGGTCACCATGGCCACGCAAAATGCCCGCGCGGACGCGTTGTCCCTGCTGCTGTTCACCCTGCGCAGCGGCAAACTGATGGCAATCAACCTGCTCAAGGTCAGCGAGATCATCCCTTGCCCACCGCTGACCAGGTTGCCCGAATCGCACCCCCACGTGAAAGGCGTGGCGACCCTGCGCGGCAACCCGCTGTCGGTGATCGACCTGTCGCGGGCCATCGGTGAACGCCCGCTGGCCGACCCGGACGGTGGCTGCCTGATCGTCACCGAGATCAGCCGCTCGCGCCAGGGCCTGCATGTGCAGGCAGTGAGCCGCATCATCCACTGCCTGAGCACCGACATCAGGCCGCCACCCTATGGCTCGGGCACCCGCTCGTTCATCACCGGCGTGACCCGTGTCGACAATACCTTGGTGCAGGTGCTGGACATCGAAAAGGTGATCCATGCCATCGCCCCGCCGGAGCCGGAGCCCGCGCCGGGCAAGCTGAACGAAGAAGACGCCAGCCTGTTGGCCGCCGCCAACATCCTGGTGGTGGACGATAGCCAGGTGGCGCTGCAACAGTCGGTGCACACCCTGCGTAACCTGGGCATCGACTGCCACACCGCACGCAGCGCCAAGGATGCAATCAACGTGCTGCTGGAGCTGCAGGGCACTGCGCAGGAGATCAACATCATCGTCTCCGACATCGAGATGTCAGAGATGGACGGCTATGCCTTCACCCGTACCCTGCGCGAAACCCCGGACTTCCAGCACCTCTACGTGCTGCTGCACACCTCGCTGGACAGCGCGATGAGTGCCGAGAAGGCCAGGTTGGCGGGGGCCAATGCCATCCTGACCAAGTTCTCCTCACCGGAGCTGACCGATTGCCTGGTGGTGGCGGCGCGCACGGTAGTGTTTGCAGAGCGATGAAGGCCGTGCTGTCATATTCAGCGACAAACTCCCTGGCCTGTTGCCGGGGATGCCTCGGTCATACTTCGCCCCCCTCGAACGTTTCACGGTATTGCGTATGAAGTTTTTCAGCTCTCTTCTGATCGCCTGCGCCCTTTTCAGCGGTGTTGCCCAGGCCTCCAGCAGCCAGGCCTGGAACGAACAACGCCAGCAGATGCTCAAGGCCTGCCTGGCCGCCAGCCAGTTCAAGGACGCCCATGCCCGCGGCAAACCCGCGGAGTTCGATGACCAGGTCGGCTTCAGCGCCCTGGTCATCGAAGGGGTGTATCCACAAAAGCACATGCAGCAACGCACCGGCTCCGAGCTGTGCCTGTACGACCGCCAGCACCAGCGGGCCTTCGTCAGCGAATGGAACCCAGACGCCACGTGAACGACTCTCTGCGTTTTGCCTGTACCGGCTGCGGCAAGTGCTGCACCGGCCACCATGTACCACTGACCCTGGCCGAGTCGCGCCAGTGGGCGGCATCCGGCGGCCAGGTGGTGGTGCTGATCGAAGCCTTTGTGGAGGATGGCCCGGGGATGCCGGCAGACCAGCGTGAGCATGTGCTGCGCCGCTCGCACCCGGTACCTTGCGGTGACAGCGAGGTACGGGTTTCGGTGACCTTTGCCGCGTTCAACCCCGGGCGCTGCCGCAACCTGGACGAAAACGACCTGTGCACCATCTACGAGAGCCGGCCGCTGGTCTGCCGCATCTACCCGGTGGAAATCAACCCGCACATTCCGCTAAGGCCAGAGAACAAGGACTGCCCGCCCGAGGCTTGGGAGCAAGGGCCTGAGCTGATTCATGGCTCGTTGCCGGTGGACCCGGCGCTGCTGGCACTGGTGCAGGCGTCCCGGCAGGCAGATCGTGATGACATCGCGGCCAAGGTTGCTGTGTGCCAGGCCCTGGGCATGACCATCAGCGCGCTCAAGGGCAATGGTTTCACGGCCTACCTTCCAGACATGGGGGCCTTGGCGGCGGCGCTGGCGGATGTACCGCCACCGCACCATGCGCCGTGGGCGCTGCACGTGCAGGACACGGCCCTGCTGGCCAGCCTGCAGGCGCAGGGCTTGCAGGCTGGCGACACGCCTTCGCAGTACTACGCCTTCATCGGTTTCTAGCAAAGCCAGCACCAAATCCCGGCGATCTCCCCGTGCGAGCCCGGCTTGCTGGCGATCCCCATGTGGGAGCCGGGCTTGCCGGCGATGGGCCGCAAAGCGGCCCCACAACCGCTCAAGCGCTGCGGTTCATGCCCATTTCCATGTCGTTGATCAGTGCTTTGGCCATGGCACTGAGAATGCGTGCCGCACTGCCTGCGATCATGTTGCCTTCCATTTCGGCTTCCTCGCTCAAATGCCGGATACAACCGAGCAAGACCGACAGCTCGTCGAAAGCATGATCGAGCGGTATGCCCGGCTGGATGGCGTACAACTCGAGGAATGTTTCCTTGCCGGCTGTGCTGCGCGATTTCAGTTCATCACTCATGGATGATCTCCTTGCATCGCCATATGGGCGACAAGGACACGCAGCAGTTCAGTGAGAATGCCGAGGTTTTCCAGCAGCGCGTAGCGATGGTCTTCGGCTTCGGTGTCGAGGTAGAGCTGGCTGGTTTTGCAGAGGCAGTCCATCAGCGCAGCAGCGTGAGACCTGGCGTCTTCGGGGGAGAGGTCGGCGATGATTGTGATGTAAGGGATCGGGAATGAGTCCGGTGGATCGGGAACGATCTTCTTCATGACTAAATCTCTTTAGGGATTTACCTGAATAGCGACCACCTTCTCTTTCTCACGGATAGGGTGGCAGCCGTACGCGAGGTGAGAAAACCGCTCCCCATCTGCGGCCAGACCGAAGTCTCACGCGCACGGCCGCCATGACATGAAGCCATGACGAGGGGAAGACCGCAGCTTCTCACAGCCGCTCGCCGTTGTGGCGAACCGTGAAGTTATCGCTGAAACAGTTCCCCGCCTATCAGACGCCATCCGACAGAGGGCGTAGGATAATTCGTCATGGGTGCGCTCTTGAAGCATCTGGTTTCAGATTCAGAATCTTCTTACGGATCAAGGGGAGCAGAGGTATGAATCGGTCAGGATCGCGTTAGGGCTGCCAACTGCCCCCAACCTGTCAGCGCTGTCAGCCAGCTGTCACGCTGCCGACCCGGTCACAGCGCTATAAGCTTCAATAACCGCCCCCTCCTCTTGGCCAAGGTGCCCGCGCCGATGCGACGTCCTACCCGCCCTCTCCTGCTGGCCGCCACCGCCCTGCTCGCCCTTGCAGCACTGGGCATCTGGTATGGCCAGCGCCAGGAGGCGCCGGTTGCGCGCGCCCAAAGCGCCATTCCGGTGCGCGTGGTCAGCGTTGCCCAGCAGGACGTGCCGCGCTACGCCAGCGCCATCGGCTCCGTGCTGTCGCTGCACAGCGTCGAAATAAAACCGCAGGTCGAAGGGGTGCTGACCCGGGTACTGGTCAAAGAGGGCCAGTGGGTCAAGCAAGGCGACCTGCTGGCCACCCTGGACGATCGCAGCATCCGCGCCAGCCTCGACCAGGCCCGCGCCCAGCTCGGCCAGAGCCAGGCTCAAATCCAGGTGGCCGGCGTCGACCTCAAGCGCTACCGCCTGCTCAGCAGCGATGACGGCGTGTCCAAGCAGACCCTCGACCAGCAACAGGCGCTGGTCAATCAGCTGCAAGCCACCGTAAAAGGCAACCAGGCCGCCATCGCCAATGCCGAAGTCCAGCTCTCCTACACGCAGATTCGCTCCCCCGTCACCGGGCGTGTCGGCATCCGCAACATCGACCCCGGCAACCTGGTGCGCGCCAGCGATACCCAGGGCCTGTTCAGCGTGACCCAGATCGACCCCATCGCGGTCGAGTTCTCCCTGCCGCAACAGATGCTGCCAACCCTGCAGGGCCTGCTGAAGGCGCCCACGCCCGCATTGGTGCAGGCCTACATGGACGCCGATGGCGAAAGCAACCTGCTGGGTGAAGGCCACCTGGCCCTGATCGACAACCAGATTTCGGCCAACACCGGCACGGTGCGGGTCAAGGCCGAGTTCGACAACAAGGACGGCCGGCTGTGGCCGGGGCAACTGGTGACCATCCGCTTGCGCACGGCCGTCCAGGAGAATGCCCTGGTGGTGCCGCCGCCAGTGGTGCAGCGCGGCGTCGACGGCCACTTCGTCTATCGCCTGGACGGTGACCAGGTCACCAGTGTGCCGGTCAAGGTGCTGTACCAGGACAGTGGGCTGAACATCATTGCCGGGGTCAAACCGGGCGAGCGTCTGGTGCTCGATGGCCAGTCGCGGCTCAAGCCCGGCTCGCGCGTGGAGGTCACCCCCAACGCACCGCCGCCGTCGGAAATGGCCGGCCGCCGGAGCCAGCCATGAATAGCCGCAACAGCGTGTCGGCCTGGTGCATCGACCACCCCATCGCCACGCTGCTGCTGGCTTTCGCGCTGGTGCTGTTGGGTGTCATCGCCTTTACCCGCTTGCCCGTGGCGCCCTTGCCGGAAGCCGACTTCCCGACCATCCAGGTCTCCGCGCAACTGCCTGGGGCCAGCCCGGAAACCATGGCCTCTTCGGTGGCCACGCCGCTGGAGGTGCAGTTCAGCGCCATCCCCGGCATGGCCCAGATGACCAGCAGCAGCGCACTGGGCTCGACCACCCTGATCCTGCAGTTCACCCTGGACAAGAACATCGACACCGCCGCCCAGGAGGTCCAGGCGGCCATCAACACGGCTACCTCACGCCTGCCCCAGGACCTGCCCAACCCGCCGACCTGGCGCAAGGTCAACCCGGCAGACAGCCCGGTACTGGTGCTCACCGTCAGCTCCGCACAGATGCCCGGCAACGACCTCAGCGACTATGCCGAAACCCTGCTGGCACGCCAGCTGAGCCAGATCGAAGGGGTCGGCCTGATCAACATCACCGGCCAGTTGCGCCCGGCCATCCGTGTGCAGGCGCAGCCGGAAAAGCTCGCCGCCATGGGCCTTACGCTCGCCGACCTGCGCCAGGCCATCCAGCAGACCAGCCTGAACCTGGCAAAGGGCGCCCTGTATGGCGAGCACAGCGTGTCGACCATCGCCGCCAACGACCAACTGTTCCACCCCGAGGACTACGCCAGGCTGATTGTCTCTTACCGCGACGGCGCCCCCGTGCACCTGCAGGACGTGGCCAAGGTGATCAACGGCGCCGAGAATGCCTACGTCAAAGCCTGGTCCGGCAACCAGCCGGGCCTGAACCTTGTGGTGTTCCGCCAGCCTGGCGCCAACATCGTCGACACCGTGGACCGCGTGCTCGGCGCCTTGCCCAAGCTGCAGGAGATGCTGCCGGCCTCGGTCGAGGTGTCGGTGCTGCAGGACCGTACCCAGACCATCCGCGCGTCGCTGCATGAGGTGGAACTGACCCTGATCATCGCCGTGGCCCTGGTGATCGGGGTGATGGCGCTGTTCCTGCGCCAATGGTCGGCCACCCTGGTGGTGTCCAGTGTGCTGGGCGTATCGCTGATCGCCACCTGCGCGCTGATGTACGTGTTCGGTTTCAGCCTCAATAACCTGACCCTGGTGGCCATCGTCATTGCTGTCGGCTTTGTGGTGGACGACGCGATCGTGGTGGTGGAAAACATCCACCGCCATCTGGAAGCCGGCGAAGACAGCCGCACGGCGGCGCTCAAAGGGGCAGGCGAAATCGGCTTCACCGTGGTGTCGATCAGCTTCTCGCTGGTTGCCGCGTTCATTCCGCTGCTGTTCATGGGCGGCGTGGTGGGCCGGCTGTTCAAGGAGTTCGCCCTGACCGCGACAGCGACCATTCTGATTTCGGTGGTGGTGTCGCTGACCCTGGCGCCGACCCTGTGCGCCCTGTTCATGCGTCGCCCGCCCACGGAACATCACGGCGGCTTCGGTGACCGGCTGCTGAAGTGGTACGAAAAGGGCCTGGACCGGGCGCTGGCCCATCAGCGCCTGACCCTCGGCGTGTTCGGCCTGACCCTGGCCCTGGCGGTGGTCGGCTACGTGGCCATCCCCAAGGGTTTCTTCCCCCTGCAGGACACCGGTTTCATTCTCGGCACCACTGAAGCAGCAGCGGATGTGTCATACCCGTCGATGATCGACAAGCACCTGGCACTGGCGAAAATCATCGAAGCCGACCCCGCCGTGAGGGCCTTCTCCCATTCGGTAGGGGTTACCGGCAGCAACCAGACCATCGCCAACGGCCGTTTCTGGATCGCCCTCAAGCCCCGCGGCGAGCGCGATGTTTCGGCCAGCGAGCTGATCGACCGGCTGCGCCCGCAACTCGCGCAGGTGCCAGGCGTGGTGCTGTACATGCGGGCCGGCCAGGACATCAACCTCAGCTCCGGCCCGTCACGTACCCAGTACCAGTACGTGCTCAAGAGCAACGACGGCGTCGCCCTCAACCTGTGGACCCAACGCCTGACCGAGCGCCTGCGCGAAAACCCGGCGTTGCGCGACCTGTCCAACGACCTGCAACTGGGCGCCAGCGTTACCCGCATCGACATCGACCGCCAGGCTGCGGCCCGTTTCGGCCTGACCACCACCGACGTCGACCAGGCGCTGTACGATGCGTTCGGCCAGCGGCAGATCAGCGAATTCCAGACCGAGACCAACCAGTACAAGGTGATCCTGGAACTGGACGCGCAACAGCGCGGCAAGGCCGAAAGCCTGAATTTCTTCTACCTGCGCTCGCCCCTGAGCAACGAAATGGTGCCGCTGTCAGCCTTGGCGCATGTCGCCGCGCCCAGCACCGGGCCGCTGTCGATCAGCCATGATGGCCTGTTCCCGGCCGCCAACCTGTCGTTCAACCTGGCCCCCGGCGTGGCCTTGGGCGATGCGGTGGCGATCCTGGAACGCACCCAGCGCGAACTGGGCATGCCCGACTCGATCAGCGGCAACTTCCAGGGCGCGGCGCAGGCCTTCCAGAGTTCGCTGTCGAGCCAGCCGTGGCTGATCCTCGCCGCACTGGTGGCGGTGTACATCATCCTTGGGGTGCTCTACGAGAGCCTGGTGCACCCGCTGACCATCATCTCGACCCTGCCTTCGGCGGGCCTGGGCGCGTTGCTACTGCTGTGGGCCATGGGCCAGGACTTCAGCATCATGGGCCTGATCGGCGTGGTGCTGCTGATCGGCATCGTCAAGAAGAACGGCATCCTGCTCATCGATTTCGCCCTTGAAGCCCAGCGCCGCCATGGCCTGACGCCCGAGCAGGCGATTCACCAGGCCTGCCTGACGCGCTTTCGGCCGATCATCATGACCACCCTGGCCGCCCTGCTCGGCGCGGTGCCGCTGATGTTCGGCTTTGGCGCCGGTGCCGAGTTGCGCCAGCCGCTGGGTATCGCTGTGGTCGGCGGCCTGCTGGTCAGCCAGGCCCTGACGCTGTTCACCACCCCGGTCATATACTTGGCCCTGGAGCGCCTGTTCCATCGCCGCCAGGCCGCCAGTGCGGTCGTGCCGAGTACCCACTGAGACAAGACCATGCGTGTGCTGATCATCGAAGACGAAGAGAAAACCGCTGACTACCTGCATCGCGGCCTGAGCGAGCAAGGCTTTACTGTCGACCTGGCACGGGACGGCATCGACGGCCTGCACCTGGCGCTTGAAGGTGACTATGCGGTGATCGTGCTCGATGTGATGCTGCCGGGCCTGGATGGCTATGGCGTGCTGCGTGCCTTGCGTGCGCGCAAGCAGACGCCGGTGATCATGCTCACCGCCCGCGAGCGTGTCGAGGACCGCATCCACGGCCTGCGCGAAGGTGCCGACGATTACCTTGGCAAGCCGTTCTCCTTCCTTGAACTGGTCGCCCGCCTGCAGGCCCTGACCCGGCGCAGCGGCAGCCACGAGCCGCTGCAGGTGCAGGTCGGCGACCTGTGGATCGACCTGATGGCGCGCAAGGCCAGCCGCGGCGGCCAACGCCTGGACCTGACCGCCAAGGAGTTCTCGCTGCTCAGCGTGCTGGCCAGGCGCCAGGGCGAAATCCTCTCCAAGACCGCCATCGCCGAGCTGGTCTGGGACATCAACTTCGACAGCGATGCCAATGTCGTCGAAGTGGCCATCAAGCGCCTGCGCGCCAAGCTCGACGGGCCATTCGACAACAAGCTGCTGCATACCATCCGAGGCATGGGCTATGTCCTGGAAAACCGTGCCGGTTAACTCCATCGCACTGCGCCTGTCGGCGCTGTTCATCCTGGTGGCGATGGGCGTGTTCCTGTTGATCGGTTCGGCACTGTACCGCCAGGTCGACCACAGCCTGGACATGCTGCCGGCGGCCGAACTGGACGCCCGCTTCAGCGTGCTTGAATCCACCCTCAACCGCTTCGGCACACCGGAGCATTGGGCAAAGATCAGCAACAAGCTCAACCTGCTAAGCGAGGAAGACAAACGCATCCGCTTCTGGGTGGTCGGCAGCGACCCGGCGTTCGAATATGGCCACCCCAGCGAAAGGGTACGCGCATTCGCCGAAGGCCCGGAGGGGATGCGCGACCTGCGCTTGCCTGACCGGCCCTACCCTTACAAGGTGCTGGTCAGCGAGTTGCCGGCCCTGGCCGCTCGCCCGCCACTGCGCTTTCTGATCGCTATAGATACCGAGACCTTCTGGCAGGCCCAGCACAGCCTGCTGGTGGCCATCGTCGGGCTGGCGGTGCTCGGTGTGCTGCTGGCCTCAGTGCTCGGCTACTGGGTGGCGCGCATTGGCCTGCGCCCGCTGCTGGCGCTGTCCAACGAGGCGCAGGCCTTGGCCCCCCCGCGCCTGGATGGCCGCCTGCAAACTGTCAACCTGGCCCCGGAACTGGCGCAATTCGCCGGTGCTTTCAACGCGGCGCTCGACCGGGTCAGCCAAGCCTATTCGCAGCTGGAAGCGTTCAACGCCGACGTTGCCCACGAACTGCGCTCGCCGCTGACCAACCTGATCGGCCAGACCCAGGTCGCCCTCACCCGGGGGCGCAGCGCCGAACACTACTTCGAGGTGCTGCAATCGAACCTGGAAGAACTTGAACGCCTGCGCAGCATCATCAACGACATGCTGTTCCTCGCCAGCGCCGACCAGGGCAGCAAGGCCACCGCCCTGACCCAGGTATCGCTGGCCGACGAAGTGGCCACCACCCTCGATTACCTCGACTACATCCTCGAAGACGCCCAGGTCAGCGTCACCGTCAGCGGCGATGCCCAGGCCCCCATCGAAAAAGCCCAGCTGCGCCGGGCGTTGATCAACCTGCTGAACAATGCCGTGCAGCACACCGCGCCGCACCAGGTGATCCGCGTGCATATCGATGCCGGGCCGGAGCAGGTCAGCATTGCCGTGAGCAACCCCGGGCCGGCTATCGATGACGATCACCTGCCACTGCTGTTCGAGCGGTTCTACCGGGTGGATGCGGCGCGCAGCAACAGTGGCGGGGGCAACCATGGGTTGGGGCTGGCCATCGTCAAGGCGATTGCGCTGATGCACGGGGGTGAGGTTTTTGTGCGCAGCGAGGCAGGTGCCAACACCTTCGGCATTCGCCTGCCAAACGCTCAACTGCAGGGTTTTGCGGCCAAGGTCTAATGGTTTTCTCAGGGATAGTTACCTTTTGCGCAACAGTGCTTATCGCGCCAGGTGCTGTTTCCAAGGCAATGAAGAGACTAACTTTAGCCCTGTCTCCATTAGCACTTGCCCCGCAAGAAGGTAGTTTCAACATGTCCAACAGTATGGGTATTGCCAGCGTTTTCGTTCTGTCTTCCCTGTTGTTGTCGCCCCTGGCCATGGCCGAAGAATCCCCGGCTTTCGTCGCCCGTAATGCACAGCTTGCCGCTGTTCACCAGGATGCCCGCGAGGCCGTCGCGCACAAGGCCGACGCAGGCAAAGATGCGGAACAGACAGCTTCCAAGGTTTCCCTCGACGCCAATGCCGAGAGCTGATCGCGCAACGATGCCGCTCCCGTTTCCCCCCGGCTACACCATGGGCACCGCCGGTGCCGATATGTTAGCCTTTTAAAGCCGCTGCCGATCAGCGGCTTTTTTTATGTGCTTTGGCGCTCAGCCCGGCCGTTATTTCTCTAACAAGAAAGTTGCACATTCAAAAATAAAAACTGCCCCACCGTCAGATCAAAGGAGCTAGTACCGGTGCCTTCCGCGTTTCGTTTTACCCCGCTGTTCATTGCATTGACTGCAACGATGCCTTTCGCCGCCCAGGCTGATGAAGACAAGGCTGATGGCTTCATCGAAGGCTCGTCCTTCAACCTGCATTTTCGTAACGCCTACTTCAACCGCGACAACCACAACAGCGGCGTGCGCGACACCCGCGAGTGGGGCCAAGGCGCGGTTGCCCGCTTCGAGTCGGGCTACACGCCAGGCGTAATCGGCTTTGGCCTCGATGCGCACGCCATGCTGGGCTTGAAGCTCGATGGCGGTGGCGGCCATGCCGGCACCAGCATCCTGCCCGAACACGTGAAGGACAACGGCGAACTGGGCGCCGCCCCGCACTCGTTCTCCACCGCAGGCGCGGCGGTCAAGCTCAAGGCCTTCGACACCGAACTCAAGGCCGGTGACCTGTTCCTTACCAACCCGGTAATCGCCGGCGGCGAAACCCGCATGCTGCCGCAGACCTTCCGTGGCGTCAGCCTGACCAACACCAGCATCGACGGCCTGCTGCTCGAAGGTGGCCAGGTCAGCTTCACCAAGCCGTACAACCAGAGCGGCCACCGCCGCATCGACACCTACTACGGCTCGCTGGATGAGCACGACAAAAGCAAGCATCTGAACTGGGCTGGCGCGTCGTGGAGCGGCACCGAGAACATCACTGCCAACCTTTACGCCGCCGAGCTCAAGGACATCTGGAACCAGTACTACGCTGATTTCGACTACACCTACGTGGTCAACGACCTGGTCAGCCTCAACCCGGGCGTGCACTTCTACCACACCCAGGACACAGGCCAGGCGCTGCTGGGCAAGATCGACAACAACACCTACAGCGTGCACTTCACCGTCAACGCCGGCTATCACAGCGTTACCGCCGCCTACCAGCGGGTCAATGGCGACACGCCGTTCGACTACATCAACCTGGGCGACAGCGTGTACCTGGACAACTCGCGCATGTACTCGGACTTCAACGCACCCAACGAGCGTTCGTGGAAGCTGCAGTACGGCTATGACTTCGCCGGGCTCGGCATGCCAGGGCTGAGCACCACCGTGTCGTACTCGCGTGGCGAGGCGGACCTGACCAAGGCTGACCAGAACAAAACCCACTACGACTACTACCGCGCCGATGGCAAGAACGCCCAGCACTGGGAACGTGACCTGGACGTGAAGTACGTGTTCCAGGAAGGCGACTTCAAGGACCTGTCGGTGCTGGTGCGCTATGCCGTACACCGCGGCAGCCAGGGGTATGCGTCGATCGACAACAACAGCGATAACGACGAATTGCGGGTGATCGTCGATTATCCGTTGAACGTGTTCTGACCTGGGACCGCAAGTCAGCCCCACACGGTGTGTGCAGACCGGTAGGCGCTGGCTTGCCGGCGATGGGCTGCACAGCAGCCCAATGCATGATTCCGTCGGACAAATCTTGTCCGACAATCATCACTTCCCTAGAATGTCGCCCGCCGCAACCGGCCCTGCCTCAGCAGTAGCGCGCATGCCCACTCGATTACCGCGTCTCGCACTCTACAGGTCGCACCCCGAGCTGATCCTCAATCTGGGCAGTTGCATCGCCGTGCTCGCTATCGTGGGCATCGTCAGTTATCTGTTGGGGCGCGAGCGCGAGAGTGTCGAGCAATCGGCCATCCGCTCCTCCAGCAATATCGTCCAGCTGATCGAAAGCGACATCCTGCGCAACGTCGAACTTTACGACCAATCCTTGCGTGGGCTGATCTGGGCGGTACAGCATCCCGAACTGCTGCAGGTCGCGCCCAACCTGCGCCAGCAGATCCTTTTCAACCAGACGTTTGCGGCCCCGGTGCGCGGCGATATTCTCTGGCTCGATGCCAATGGCGACGTCGTGGGCGACTCCACCAGCGTCACCCCGCGCCAGGCCAATTTCGCCGACACCTTCGACTTCCGGGCCCATCGCCGCGACCCTGGCCTGGGCTTGTTGATCAGCCCGCCGTTCAAGGCACGGCTCGGCGACCTCGACTGGTGCATCAGTTTCAGCCGGCGCATCTCCGCAGCCGATGGCAGCTTTGCCGGGGTAGCCGCCGGGGCACTGCGCCTCTCCTATTTCAGTGAACTGTTCCAGCGCCTTGATATCGGCCATGAAAGCAGCATCAACCTGCTCAACGTCGACGGCCAGTTGCTCGCCCGCCAGCCGCGCCGCGATCAGGACCCGTTGGTCGGCACCAGCGTTGCCGACCGCCCCAACTTCAAACGCATCCTGGGCGAGCGCAGCGGCAGCTTTACAGCCCGCTCCAGCCTCTATGGCACCCAGCGCATGTACACCTTCGCCCGGGTCGCCGACCTGCCGTTGATCATACTGGTGGTGCATTCTGCCGATGAGGTGTTCCAGTCATGGCGCCGCACCGCGTTGGTGGTCAGTATCGCCACAGGCGTGCTGTGCATCGGCATTCTCTGGCTCACCCTGCTGCTGGGCCGCGAATTGCGCCGCAGGCATGAGGCCGAACAGGGTCTGGCCACACTGGCAGCAACGGATAGCCTGACGGGCCTGGCCAACCGTCGCCGGCTGGATCAGGTGTTACGCCAGGAGTGGGCACGCGCCCAGCGCAACCGTAAGCCGTTGGCCGTGCTGATGGTGGATGTGGATCACTTCAAGGCATTCAACCAACGCCATGGTCACGCCGGCGGCGATCACGCGTTACGTGAAGTGGCCAAGACGATCGAGCAGTGCATACGACGCCCGGCAGACCTGGCGGCGCGGTATGGGGGGGAGGAGTTTCAGGTGGTTTTGCCGGAAACCGAACTGGCCGGTGCCCGTTTGCTGGCAGAGAGGATCCGGTCGCATGTCGAGGCGTTGGCACCTTTTGCCGATGATGTACACGCGGTGACGGTGAGCATCGGCATCAGCGTACACACCCCCGGCACCCAACAAGACCTCGCGACCATGCTGGGTGCCGCGGATGAGGCGCTCTACCGGGCCAAGGCCAAAGGCCGAAACCGGGTAGAGGGCCCTGCGGATTAGGAGCGGGCGCGGGCGGCGTTGCGCAGTGCCTTCACCTGGTCGTGGTTACGCTGCACGCCCTCCAGTTGCTTTTCCACGAGCATATAGCTCGAATCACTGCCGGAGCGGCCCAGCTTGACCAGCTTCTCACGCGCTTCCTTGTAGGCTTTGAGGGCATGGTCTTCACCGCGCTCTACTTCGTTGAGCACGGCCTCTTCATCCTTACCGGTAACCATCGACTTGAGGTTTACCCAGCCGCGGTGCAGGTCGCCGCTGAAGCTGGTGGAGGTTTCCGGGTCGCCACCCAGGCGGCGCACTTCACTCTGCAGTTCGCCTGCTGCATTGGCGCATTCGCCAGCGCGCTGGACGAAGAACGCTTTGAGCTCCGGGTTTTTCACATCATCGGCCGACTCCTTGAACCCTTTCTCGCCGTCCTTGCTGTACTCGATCAGGTTGTTGAGCACGTCGATTACGTCTTTGTTGAGGTCGCTCATGGCTAAAACTCCTTGGCAGGTAATAGTCATGTAAACAGGAGCAGCCTTCGTGCCAAGCTTTCCATTGAATAAAATTACTTTAAAAACAATAGGTTAAAAAAATAACGCCTCGCTGGAAAACGGCGTTATGCATGATTGCCGCTTGGGCGCTCGTGCAGATTGCAGTATGGTCGGCGCACTTCCACTGCCAGGCACTGCCGATGAGACCGGAAACCCTTGAACTGCTGGTAATCCGCACCATGCCCTTCGGCAAATACCAAGGCCGGATCATCGCCGACCTGCCGGGTGACTACCTGGCATGGTTTGCGCGCAAGGGGTTTCCGGCGGGTGAGCTGGGTGGGTTGCTGGCGTTGATGCACGAGGTCGATCACAACGGCCTGGGGGATTTGCTGGTGCCGTTGCGGCAAAAGCATAGGCGCTGAGCCTGTTGCGGCCTATCGCCGGCAAGCCGCCTTCCCCAGGTACACCCATGACCTTGAGAGCCGTGGGGTACCTGAGGAGCCGAATTGCCAGCGACGAGGCCAGTGGTGATCGAACGCCCTAGCCCTTGGCCGGCGCCACGACCATTTCCACCCGTTCACTCTTCTTGATCAGCGCATACACCACCGCCGTCAGCAGGCTACCCGCGACAATGGCCAGCAGGTACAACAGCGCATGGTTGATCGCATTGGGAATCAGCAGCACGAACAGCCCGCCATGGGGCGCCATCAGCTTGCAACCGAAGTACATCGAGAGGGCGCCGGTCAAGGCGCCGCCAGCGATACTTGCCGGGATGACCCGCAGCGGGTCTTTGGCGGCGAACGGGATGGCGCCTTCGGAAATGAAGCACAAACCCAGCACCAGAGCGGCCTTGCCGGCCTCGCGCTCGCTCTGGGCGAACTTGCGCCGGGCCAGGAACGTGGCGATACCGAGGCCGATCGGCGGCACCATGCCGGCCGCCATGGTCGCCGCCATCGGCGCGTAGCTCGAGGATGCCAGCAGCCCTACCGAAAAGGCATAGGCCGCCTTGTTGATCGGCCCGCCCAGGTCGATGCACATCATGCCGCCGAGCAGCAGCCCAAGGAGGATGGCGTTGGTGGTGCCCATGCTGTCGAGAAACTGCGTCAGGCCTTCGAGCATGGCGGCCACCGGTTGGCCGACCACGTAGATCATCACCAGGCCTGTGAACAGGCTCGCCAGCAGCGGAATGATCAGGATCGGTTTGAGCGCATCGAGGCTGCTCGGCAGGCGTGCCCAGCGCGCAATGGCTTTGGCGCTGTAACCGGCGAGGAAGCCGGCGACGATACCGCCGATGAAACCGGCCCCCAGGGTGCTGGCCAGCAGGCCGCCGATCATGCCGGGCGCCAGGCCCGGGCGGTCGGCGATGGACCAGGCGATGTACCCCGCCAGCAACGGCACCATCAGCTTGAATGCGGCCTCGCCGCCGATCTGCATCAATGCAGCCGGCAGCGTGCCCGGTTCCTTGTAGGCTTCGATGCCGAAGACGAACGACAGGGCGATCAGCAAGCCGCCTGCCACCACCATCGGCAGCATGAAAGAAACACCGGTCAGCAAGTGTTTATAAACACCGGTTTTCTCGACCTTGCCGGCACTTGAAGCGGCTGCAGCGTCACCTGCGCTTTCCACCTTGGCCTCGGCCAGGGCCTTGTCCAGCGTGGCGCGGGCTTGCTTGAGGGCGATGCCGGTACCGCAACGGTAGATCCGCTTGCCGGAAAAACGGGCCGTGGGCACTTCGATATCGGCGGCCAGCAGCACCACGTCGGCTTCGGCGATGGCCTGGGCCGACAGCGGGTTGCGCGCGCCAACCGAGCCTTGGGTTTCTACCGTCAGTTGATAGCCAAGCTGTTGCGCGGCCTGCTGCAACGCTTCGGCTGCCATAAACGTGTGCGCCACGCCAGTCGGGCAGGCGGTTACCGCGACGAGCTTGGCCGCAGCAGTGGCCAGGGGCTGTTCGGCTTGATGAGTATCGGCCTGTACCTGGGCATTTGCGGCCGCCTCGTCGAGGAAACCTTCACGGTCGGCCAGCGCTTGCGCCGGTGTGCTCTGGAACAAACGCTTGCCCGCGAAGCGGGCCAGATCAACCGGCCCAGTGCTGACAACCAGCACCCAGTCGGCATCAGCGATCTGCGCGGCGCTCAGCTGGCGGTCGGGATGCTCGGCATCCTGCACTTCCACGCAGGTTTTCCAGCCGCGGCGCTGGGCGGCAGCGGCCAGCAGGCGCGCACTCAGCACGCTGGACACCTGGCCGTTGGGGCAGGCGGTGACAATGGCAATGTTCATCGGCGAGCCTCTTGTTGTTCTGTCAGTTGCACGGCGGCCTCCAGGCGCGCCAGTTGCTCGCGGTCACGGATACCGAAACCGACCTGGGTCACGGCCTGGGCGGCGATGGCCGTGGCGCGGCGCAGGGTCTGCGCAGGCGCTTCAGCCAGCAGCAGGCCGTGCACCATGCCCGCCACCAGCGAGTCGCCCGCGCCCACCGTGCTGGCAACCTGCACCTGCGGTGGCTGGGCGTGCAGCGCGTGGCCAGCTGTAAACCAGCTGACGCCCTGCTCCCCCGCCGACACCACCACGTGCTCGATACCCGTGGCCAGCAGTCGCTGGGCGGCAGCCTGCTGTTCGGCGGCGCTGTGCACGTCAAGGCCAAGCACTTCGCCCAGCTCTTCGGTGTTCGGCTTGACCAGCCAGGGGGCGCTCTGCAGGCCTGCGCGCAGGGCCGCACCGCTGCTGTCCAAGGCAACCTTCAGGCCTTGGCCCTTGAGCTGTTCGAGCAACCGGGCGAACCAGTCAGGGCTGATACCGCGTGGCAGGCTCCCAGCCACCACCACGGCGTCATGCCCGGGGGCCACCTGTTCAAGCAGGCGCATCAGGGCCTCACATGCGGCCTCATCGACCTGGGGGCCTTGGCCATTGATGTCGGTCACCCGGCCATCAGCCTCGACCAGTTTGAGGTTGCTGCGCGTCTCACCCGGTACACGCACGAAGCAATCGGCAAAGCCGCGCCATTCGATCAACGCCTCGAACGGTTGCAGGTTGCCCTGGCCAAGGAAACCACCGACGGTCACGCTGTGCCCCAGGTCGGCCAGTACCTGGGCCACGTTCAGCCCTTTGCCGGCGGCATGGCTGTGCTGGTCCTGGGCACGGTTGACGTGCCCGGGGCGCAGGGCATCGAGGCTGACGGTGATGTCCAGCGCCGGGTTCAGGGTCAGGGTAAGGATCTTGGCCATTCAGTAACGCTCCACCAGCGCGCGAACCGCTGCGGCGCTGTCTTGTTGCAGGGCCTCGCGCGCCAGGGCGCGGGCCGTCTGATGATCGGCCTGGCGAACCAGGGCCTTGACTTCGGCAACGCTGCGGGCGGCCACGCTCAGTTCGTCCACGTCCAGGCCCAGCAGCACCGCCACCGCCTGCGGGTCGGCGGCCAGTTCACCGCACACCCCTACCCACTTGCCCTCGGCATGGGCAGCGCGCACGGTCATGTCGATCAGGCTCAGCACGGCCGGGTGCAGGCCGTCGGCCTGGGCCGACAGGCTGGGGTGGCCACGGTCGATGGCCAAGGTGTACTGGGTCAGGTCGTTGGTGCCGATACTGAAAAAGTCCACTTCGCGGGCCAATTGTGGCGCCAGCAAAGCGGCGGACGGCACTTCGACCATGATGCCCAGTTGCAGGTCGGCTACCGGAATTTCCTCGCGCAGGCGCTCGACCATCGCCCTCGCCTCCCGCCACTCATGCACCTGGCCGACCATCGGGAACATGATGCGCAACGGGCGCTGATCCGCGGCGCGCAGCAGGGCCCGGAGCTGGTCTTCCATGATCTGCGGGCGCTGCAAGGTCAGGCGCACGCCCCGCACACCGAGGAAGGGGTTTTCCTCGGCAGCGATCGGCCAGTAGGGCAACGGTTTGTCACCGCCCACATCGAGGGTGCGCACTACCAGTGGCCGCCCGCCCAGCCCATCGAGCACACGGCGGTATTCGGCTTCCTGGGTGGCGACATCCGGCGCCTGCGAGTGGGCCATGAAGATCAGCTCGGTGCGCAGCAGGCCAATACCTTCGGCGCCCTGCTCCACCACCTTGTCGATGCCGCCGCTCTGGCCGATGTTGGCGAATACTTCGACGGCATGGCCATCGCGGGTTACCGCTGGCTCATGACGGTTGGCCCAGGCTGCTTGCAGGCGCTGCTCGCGCAGGTCACGCTCGGCCAGCGCACGTTGCAACTCATCGGCTGGCGGGGCGACGCTGACTACGCCGCGCTGGCCATCGAGCAACAGCGGCGTACCTGGTTCAAGCAGCAGAATCGCCGCCCCCGCGCCGACCACCGCCGGGATGCCCAAGGCCCGCGCAACGATCGCGCTGTGAGCGGTTGCGCCGCCATGGGCGGTGACGATACCGGCAACCCGCGCCGGGTCCAGGCGGGCCACATCAGAAGGGCCGACTTCGCCCATCACCAGCACGTAAGGTTGCTCAGGCTCGGCCTGCGTCTGCACACCGCACAACTGCGCCAGCACCCGGCGGCCGATATCGCGCAGGTCGGCAGCACGCTCGGCGAGCAGCGCATCATGCAGCGCCTCTTGTTGGCGGGCCGCCGCTTCGATCACGGCCATCCACGCGGCGGCGGCGCTTTCACCCTGGGCCAGACGCAGTTCGACATCGTCGGCCAGTGCAGGGTCGGCGAGCATTTCCTGATGGGTGACGAAGATCTCGCCGACGGCCTTGTCGCTGCGCTGCACCAGGGCCTGCAGCTCGGCGTTCACCGTCTCCAGTGCCCGGCGCAGCTTGACCCGCTCCTGCGCTGGCGATTCGCCACGCAGCGGATAATCGATGTCACGCTCGACGCAGACATGCGCGGGCCCACTGGCAATGCCGGGGGCCGCAGCCACGGCCTGGATACGGCTACCGGCAGCCGGCGCCTGCAACACCTCGACGGGCGCTGGGTTCACCGCAGCCGCAGTTTTCGGCAATGGCTCAACGTCCTCACCCAAGCCCTGCTCGATTGCCGCCAGCAGTACCGGCAAGGCATCACCGGCAATGGACGGCTCGGCCAGCAGCTCCAGTTCCTGGCCACGGCGTGCGCCAAGGCTGAGCAGCTTGCTCAGGCTCTTGACCGAAACCGCAGGTTGCGCGCTGTCCAGCACACGCAGGCGGATTTCGCCCTCAAAACCCTTGGCCAACTGCGCCAGGATTTTTGCCGGGCGGGCGTGCAGGCCATGTGGGTTGGCCAGCACGAAACGAGCGCTGGGCCAGTCGGGAGCGGTCTCACCACTCAGCACCTCAAGTACCGCGCGGCTGCTGGTGGCCTGGTAAAGCGTTTGCCCGCGCCCCTCGATCAGTACCTCGCACAGGCGCTCGAGCAGCGCCTGGTGGGCAGCGCCGAGGCTGGCCAGGCAAAACAGGCCATTGAGTGGCTGGTCGCGGTAGCGCAGCGGCTGCTGCGGGGTGACGAAGGCCAAGCCTGGCTGACGTACCTGCCGCTCGCTGTGCAGCCACCAGAGCCCCTCGCCCAGGGGCAAGGGCTCGGCCTGCTGCAGCACCGCGGCAAAACCATTGTCGACACACCCGGCACGCTGCAACAGGCGGGCACCGCGCCAGGCCAACTCGTCGAAGTCTTCGGCGGGCAGGTTCAAGCTGACCAGTTGCGCATCCAGCGCCAGCGCCTGGGGTGCGCCCTGCAGCAGCTTGAGCAGCGCTTCGGCGGAACTGGCACGGCGCAGGGCTTCGGCCAGGTCGGTCTCGCCCAGGGCACGGGTCAGCAACTGCAGCAAACGCAAGTGCTCGTCGGAGCGTGCGGCAATGCCGATGGCCAGGTAGACGATCTGGCCGTCCCCCCAGTCCACGCCTTCAGGAAACTGCAGCAAACGCACGCCAGTGGCATACACCAGGTCGCGGGTCTGCGGCGTGCCGTGGGGGATGGCGATGCCTTGGCCGAGGAATGTAGAACCTTGCGCTTCGCGCGCCTGCAGGCCCTGCAGGTACCCTTCGGCGACCAGGCCGTCAGCGACCAGTCGATCCGCCAGCAGGCGCAGAGCCTGGCCTTTGTCGACGGCCGTCTGGCCCATGGCTATCTGCTCTTTGGCGAGCTCGAGCATGACCTTCTCCTTTTGCAGCCCCTGCGCGCACTTTTGCACCGGGTACTGAGGTATTGTTGTGAAATTCACGTATTCAGCCAGTCAACGGCCTTGCACGAGCGGCAGGGAAGGCAGAAAAATTAATAGCTGAAACGTTTAATCTGACCAAGCGGCCACGTTACTCGATAATCTTCCGGGGAAAAAGCCCCATCCTGTCGGACAATTGCGACAATGGTCGTCTGCGCGTGGTGGCCGGCCCGGGTCAAACTGCCCGGTCTGGTTGTACAGCCCGCCCCGGTAATAACAAGGAAAATTCGGTGAAACTCAGCGATATCGCCCGTCTGGCTGGTGTGTCCGTGACCACTGCCAGCTACGTCATCAATGGCAAGGCCGAACAGCAGCGCATCAGCAACAGCACCGTCGAGCGGGTGCGTGCGGTGGTCGAGGCCCACGGCTTCACGCCCAACCCCCAGGCTGCGGGCCTGCGCAGCCGGCATACCCGCACCTTGGGCTTCATTCTGCCGGACCTGGAAAACCCCAGCTACGCGCGCATTGCCAAGCAGCTGGAGCAAGGCGCCCGCGCCCGTGGCTATCAACTGCTGATCGCCAGCAGCGATGACAGGCCCGACAGTGAGCGCCAACTGCAGCAGCTGTTCCGGGCCCGGCGTTGCGATGCCCTGTTCGTCGCCAGTTGCCTGCCCCCCGAAGATGACAGCTACCGCGAACTGCAGGACAAGGGCCTGCCGGTTATCGCCATCGACCGGCGCCTGAACCCGGCACACTTTTGTTCGGTCATCAGCGATGATCGCGATGCCAGCCGCCAGTTGGCCGATAGCCTGCTGGCCACGGCACCGCGCAGCATCGCACTGATCGGCGCGCGCCCGGAGCTGTCGGTCAGCCAGGCCCGCGCAGGCGGCTTCGACGAAGCTATGCAGGGTTTTGCCGGGGACGTGCGCCGTTATCAAGGCGAGGCATTCAGCCGCGAATGCGGCCAGCGCTTGATGCAGCAGTTGATCGACGAGCTGGGCGGCCTGCCGGATGCCTTGGTCACGACGTCCTACGTGCTGCTGCAAGGCGTGTTCGACACCCTGCAGGCGCGCCCGGCCGATTCGCGCCTGCTGCACCTGGGCACCTTCGGTGACAACCAGTTGCTCGATTTTCTGCCGCTGCCGGTCAACGCCATGGCCCAGCAACATGGCCTGATCGCCGCCACCGCCCTGGAACTTGCCTTGGCGGCCATCGAGGACAAACGCTACGAACCCGGCGTGCATGCCATCGGTCGAACCTTCAAGCAACGTATTACTGTGGCCTGAACATGCGCCTGATCGACACTCACACCCACCTGGACTTCCCCGACTTCGATGCCGACCGCACGCGCCTGCTGGCTGACGCGGCAGGGCGTGGGGTGGAGCGCATGGTAGTGCTGGGGGTTTATCAGGCCAATTTCCAGCGGGTGTGGGAGCTGGCCTGCAGCGATGAGCGCGTGCGCGCAGCGCTTGGGCTGCATCCGATCTACCTGGAGCAGCACCGCCCCGAGCACCTGGTGCAGTTGCGCCAATGGCTTGAACGCCTGCAGGGCGATCCGCGGCTGTGCGCCGTGGGCGAGTTCGGCCTGGACTACTACGTCGAGACGCTGGACAAGGCGCGCCAGCAAGCGCTGTTCGAAGCACAATTGCAGATGGCTTGTGACTTCGAACTGCCCGCCCTGCTCCACGTGCGCCGCAGCCATGCCCAGGTGATTGCCACACTCAAGCGCTACAAGCCGGCGCGGGCCGGGATCATCCACGCGTTCGCGGGCAGTTATGAAGAGGCGCGCGAGTACATGAAGCTTGGTTTCCGGCTCGGGCTGGGTGGTGCCGGGACCTGGCCGCAGGCAGTGCGCTTGCGCAAGACCCTGCCGCGCCTGCCGCTGGAAAGCATCGTGCTGGAAACCGACGCCCCGGACATGGCCCCGGCGATGTTTGCCGGTGAGCGAAACAGCCCGGAGCATTTACCGGAGATTGCCGGGGCATTGGCTGAGGTAATGGGCATTGATGTGCACGTGTTGGCCGAGGCCAGCAGCAAGAACGCCTGTGAGCTGTTTGGCTGGTAGTACTGGCTAAACCCTGAACGCCCCGATCAACCGTTTCAACTCTACCACCTGCTCCGACAATGCCCGGCTGGCATCCTCGGCCTGGCAAGCCCCCACCGAGGTGTCCTGTGCCGCCTGGTTGATCGCCACGATGTTCTGGTCGATGTCATGGGCCACCGCCGTCTGCTGCTCTACCGCCGCCGCTATCTGCTGGTTCTGCTCGACAATGCCGCCAACCGCGCCAAGGATGTTGCCCAGCGCCTGCTGCACCTGGCGTGCCTCCTCGACCGTGCCCGCAGCCATCTGATGGCTACTGCCCATTGCGCGAACCGCTGCCCCGACACCGTCCTGCAAACGCTGGATCATCTGCGCTATCTGCGCGGTGGAATCCTGGGTGCGCTTGGCCAAGGTACGCACTTCATCAGCGACCACGGCAAACCCCCGGCCTTGCTCACCGGCCCGAGCTGCCTCGATTGCAGCGTTGAGTGCCAGCAGGTTGGTCTGCTCGGCGATACTGCGGATCACCTCCAGGACTTGGCTGATCGCCTGGCTGTCGTCAGCCAGCTGATTGATCGCCAGCACCGTCTGGTCGATTTCGGCTGCCAGCCGGCCAATGCTGCCCTGCTGCTCTTGCACCAACGTGCGGCCATTGGCACTTTCGTGGTTGACCTGCTGCGCACCATCGGCGGCCAATGCAGCGCTGCGCGCCACTTCCTGCGCAGTGGCGCTCATCTGGTTCATCGCCGTGGCGACCTGCTCGATCTGTTCACGCTGGCCGCTGACTGACTGGCTGCTGCGTGCCGATACCGCCAGTACCTGCCCGGCCTGCGCTTCGACCGCCACAACGGTGTGGCCGACCTGCTCGATCAGGCAACGGATACGGCGCACGGTTTCGCTGAAGCCCTGGGCCAGTTCGCCCAGTTCGTCGCGGCTGTTGGCCTTGAAACTGACCGTCATGTCACCGGCCGCCACCTTGTCCATCGCGCCGCCCAGCTTGCGCAGGGTCGTGCGGATCGATACATAGAAGCCCCCGTAGAGGTAAAGGATCAGTGCGAAAACGCCCGCCAGTACGGCCCCCAAGGCGACCATGCGCAGGCGCTGCTGGCCAAGACGCTCCTGCAACTGCAGGTGCAGATGCCCAAGGACTTGCTCGTTCAGTTGGTAGGTGTGAGCCATCAGCTCACTCACCTGTCGATAGAAGGCGGGCCAGGGCGCATCAAGGGTTTCAGCGACCACCACACGCTCCTCGAACAACGCGGCGGCTTGCTTGACGGAAAGCTTGCTGGCCTGTGCCGCGGCGGTCATGTCGGCAGGGACGCCGGGGTCACTGGCCAGGGCTTCATCCACCCGCATGCCATAGTCCGCCGCCAAACGCTCCAGGCGTTGCAGCAGGTCTTCGAAGCGGACGCTGCCGGATGAGTCGATGAACCCTCGGCCAAGCGCGATGGCGCCCATCGTCCTGCCCTCGCCCAAGGCCAGGGTCACCTGGGCGGTGGCAGTGCCGAGCAGTTCGCTCAACTGGCGCACCGAAACCTGGCTGTCCTGGCTCAGGCCGGACTGGCTGGCCACCAGTTTGCTCAGCACCTGTGCTTGAGCCAGCAGCTTGTCGAACAGGGCGACCTTGGCCTGCAAGGACGTTTCGGCCTGGGCGCTGGCAAAAGCGCCAGCCAGCTCGTCCAGCTTGGCCTGGGGAACCGACTCATGGCCCTGCAGGGCCTGCACCTGTGCCTGGACCTTGTCCTGCAACGCAGCGATGCGTGACTCCAGGTCGCCGGCCTGGCCCGACTGCCCGAGCACGGCATTGATCTGCATGAGGTTGCCGAGGGCTTCCAGGTCGGTGCGCAATGCCAAGCTGCCGCTAAGCGGGGTAATACCCTGCAATTGGGCACGGGTTGCCTGAAACTGCTGATAGGCGTCGCGCACCAGGTAGCTGCTGGTGGCGAGCATGGGCAGGAAGAACAGGGCGCTGATGAGGCTGAACTTCTGGCCGAAGCTCAGCCGGTTCATCAGTGCGATTGCCGGGTAGAGCAGACGCTTCACGGGGCACCTCCTTGGATTCTTGTTGTTCTGCGAGGGGTAGCACTAGGCCACCTGTATAGCGCAGATCGAACCGGAGGTTTGTAACTTAAGGTTAACCGGCGCTCAGACCAGCACCGTCCACAGCGCAAAGCCCGCATACCACAGCACCGCACAGCGCAGCAGCAGCTCCCACAGGCTATCGAGCCGAGCCAGACCGCGCTGGCTGTCCTCTTGTTCGGGAATGTCATCGGCAACCCGCCCGACCCTGGCCACCAGGTGCCCGGCGCTGATGTGCCAGTTGAGCAGTTCGTGCAGCATCACGCGGGTCACTGCGACGAAATTGCCGACGAGGGCGAAACTCAGGGCCAACACACGTACCGCAAGCCAGTCCATGATGTGCCGCAGCTGCTCGGCCCGGGCCTTGAGCGCAGGCTGGCAACTGTTATCGCCTGTCAGCGCCAGCAGGCGATAGGCCAGCGCCGCCCCGGGGCCGAGCACGAAGTACCAGAAGATCACGGCGAAGAAACTCTGATAGGCCTGCCACAACAGGTAGCCTTGCACGCGCACCAGCAAAGCCTGGGGTTCATCAGCCACCAGGCCCAGGTCGCGCTCGGCCACATGCAGCGCGGCCTGGTCGTCGCCGCGCCGCCAGGCATCGCGAAACGGCCCAAGGGCGGCCTTGGCATCGCCGCGGCCGAGGCTGTAGATCAGCACCAGCAGGTGCACCGGCAGGGCCAGCAAACCATAGGCCACCGGGTCGAGCACGTGCAGCAGCAACACCAGCACCGCCACGGGTGCAAGCACCAGGATGGCCAGGCTCCACCAGGGGTGCACCTTCCCGCTGCGCTCCAGGCGCACCAGCTCGCCCAGGAAGAAGCCATCGCGCTGTACCTGATGGCGCAGGGCGGAGAACTTCTCGACCCACAACGCCAGTATCAACACCAGAAAACTCATGCCTTGTCCTCGTTGTGCTGCACGGCTGCGCGGTAACGCTGCCAGTCGAATGCCGGGCCAGGGTCGGTCTTGCGCTGCGGGGCAATATCGCTATGGCCCTGGATCCGGCCCAGGTCGATAACCGGCCAGGCCGCCTGAATCTGCCGGGTGAGTTGCTCCAGCACACGGTACTGGGCATCGCTGTAAGGCAGGTCGTCGGTACCTTCCAGCTCGATACCGATGGAAAAGTCGTTACAGCCTTCTCGCCCGTCAAAACATGACACGCCGGCATGCCAGGCACGGTCGAGCAACGACACGAACTGGGTCACCGCACCGTCGCGTTCCACGAACAGGTGCGCCGATACGGTCAGGTGGCTGATGCTGGCAAAGTAGGGATGCTCGCTAGGGTCCAGGCGGTTCTGGAAGAACTGTTGGACTTTGCCGCTGCCGAAGCAGGCCGGCGGCAGGCTGATGTTGTGGATCACCAGCAGGGAAATCGATTCGCCCTCGGGTCGCGCGTTGAAGTTCGGCGAAGGGCAGTGGGTGATTCCGTTTCCGTGGAACCAGCCGGTGGCACGGTCCAATTGCATGGGGCAGTTCCTGAAGAACGCTGGGTACAGAGGCGCAGTATGCCCTGCCAGTATCGCGCTTTGCATGTGAATCTGCAGTAGCAGGTCAATGAACCTGCTGCTGGCGCAAGCTTTCCAGCACGGTCTCCAGCGCCCGCTCGAACAGCAGGCCATCGTCCAGCAGCCGCACCTCACCAAGGCGCAGTGCTTGGGCGAGGCCCAGCATGTTCCACTCGCGGACCTTCATCCCGGTGCGGTTGGCGAATACCAGGCGGTCACTGCTGTCGATACGCGCCACCAGTTTGCAGCGCAACGGCTCGTCATCGTCGAGCACTTCTATCCAGGCGCCGATGCGCAGGCGCTGTACCGCACGCAGTTGTGCGGCTTGCTCGTCGTGCGGGTGCAGCGGCGCACAAGCGGGCTCTTCGGCCATGGCCAGCACGATGTCCTCAGCCACCAGCACTTCGGCCAGAGCCTGACCGTCTGGGGTTAGCGGCAGTTCGGCCCCCGCACAGGCACGCAGGTGCAGTTGCTCGAGTTGCTGGAAAAAGTCGCGGGTCGCCTGCGAGTCCAACGCCACGCCGGCCAAACCCTCACGCAATGCCTTGAGCAGGCCGGGCACTTGCTGCAGCAGGGCCTGCGGATCACGCCGGGGAATGATGCTGGCAAGCAATGTGTCCATGGTCGCTAGGGCGTTGATCCACGCCGAAGAGCCCTCACCCTGTTTGAGCCATGCCAGCAGCAGCACCTGGCTCCAGGCTTGCACCAGCATCTGCACGACCGCTTGAGGCAGCACCCGGCCGCGCAAGCGCTGGTTGAGTACCTGTTGCACCTGCTGGCGAGCCTGCACGGCGCGCGCACGCCCTTCTTCGGCATCGCGGGTGCGTTGCTCGAGCAGTTCGTTGCGCCGCCGTTCATCCTGGCTGAAGGCCATGAAGTCCTCCAGCAGTTCGGCGAACAGGGCCGAGTCCTCGGTGAAGTCATTGAGCAGACGCTGGACGATGCGCCCTACACGCAGGTGCAGGCTGTCACGCAGGCCTTCGCTACCGGTTTCCCAGCCGATCGAGGCTGCAGCGATCTCATTGAGCAAGCGCCGAGCAGGGTGGCTGGCGCGGCTGAACAGCCCTTTGTCGAGCAATGCCACCTTGAGCAACGGGATGTGCAGGCGGGCAATCAGCGCCCGCAGGCTGTACGGCAGGTTGTCATCGGCCTGAATGTAGTCGAACAGCAGGCCGACCAGGTTGATCATGTCTATGTCGGCCGTGGCAATACGCCGGCGGGTGCCACTGCGCACGCTGACCCGCAACAGCAACTGTTCGAGCTGCTGGCCGAGGTCGAAATCGTCTTCGTCGAAGGTAGCCGGCACATAGTGCTGCAAATGCGTGAGCAGGCGCAGCAGGTCGGCGGTGCTTATCGGCTGGGCTGTGGCAATGGATTGCAAGCGTGGCGCGATCCTGCCGCGGGCCGGTGCCAGCAGCCCTTGCACCGAGGTGAAGAAAGCCTGGCCGGCACTGTCCGCGCCGATGGCCTCGTCAGGCCCCAGGCTGGCCGGCGTCCGCCGCGAGCTCAGGCGACAGTCCTCGGCACGCCGGCGCGGCGCAGGCGGCAGCTCTGCCAGCACGCCGGCAGCGGCCAGCAACTGGTTGGCTTCGCCGTAGAGCACGTCGGTATCACGCAGCACGTAACGTTCGAACAACTTCAGCAGGACCAGTTTGACCCGCAGGCCAACACCCAGGTTACGCCCGGCATCAAGGAAGTAGCCACACAATGCGCCAGGCGCCAGGGGGCTTTTTTGCAGGTCCAGCGTACATTCGAGCAGGGCCTGCAAACGCAGGGTCAACTGCTCCAGGGCAATTGCGTCGCGCGACAGCACGCGCGCAACCATACCCTCGACGGTCGCTGCCCGCTCCTGTTGCGCCTTGTTTTTCGGGTGATCGGTAATGGCCACGAAGCCCAGTGGCTCGGCCTCACCTATGCGGGCGAACCTCTCGTAGAACCTGTCGAGAAAGCCGCGCTCGATGCTCTTGCGCTTGAGGCGCAAGTCGCGCATGGCCTCGAAATACAGGTTCTGATCGAAACGGTCAGCAGCCTTCTCGGCCATTTCAAAGAGGGTATCGTCAGCGTTGTCGAACAAAGCCTGCAAGCCCTGGCGCAATTGCAGGGCCGCCTTGTCGCGCACCTGCAGCAACAGCATCGGCAGGCAAGGCAAGGGCGTGCGCGCACCCCGATCGATGGCGGCCGCCAGGGGCACCACCTTGCCTTCTTTATGCATCCCGAACTCCTTGCTGGGCGACGTGTTCGATAAAAGTGAAAAATCGTCAAAGCTATGACGCCAAATACTGGGCGCCATTATCGGTAAAAATGCCGATACCTGCCAGCACCTCTTCACTCGCCGGTAAATGACTGTATTTTTTGCCAAATGCTCACTCCGCCTGACCAAAG
Source organism: Pseudomonas sp. p106 (assembly GCF_003936645.1). NCBI lineage: Bacteria > Pseudomonadati > Pseudomonadota > Gammaproteobacteria > Pseudomonadales > Pseudomonadaceae > Pseudomonas > Pseudomonas sp. p106. The sequence goes on along the minus strand of NZ_RHQR01000003.1, from coordinate 164,143 downwards.
GTCAGGTGCAAGGCGGCTGTAAACAGCGGCCCCCTGCCCTATAATCGCCGGCAACTTGCTTGTGGAGCCGACCATGCCGAACCTACGCCTTGCCGACCTGACCGCCGAGATCGAAGCCAACGTGCGCCGCGCCCTGCTGGAGGACATCGGCAGCGGCGACATCACCGCGCAGCTGATTCCGGCCGAGCGCCTGGCCAAGGCCACCATCATCACCCGCGAAGATTGCGTGATTGCCGGCACCGCCTGGGTCGATGCCGTGTTCCGTCAACTCGACCCGCGTGTGGCGGTGCACTGGCAGGTGGCCGATGGTGACCGCGCCACGGCCAACCAGGTGCTGTTCCACCTCGAAGGCCCGGCACGTTCACTGCTCAGCGGCGAGCGCAGTGCGCTTAACTTCCTGCAGATGTTGTCGGGCGTGGCCACACGTGCCCGTGCGCTCGCCGACCTGGTCGACGGTACCCAGGTGCAACTGCTCGACACCCGCAAGACCCTGCCCGGCCTGCGCCTGGCGCAAAAATATGCAGTGACCTGCGGCGGCTGCCACAACCATCGCATCGGCCTGTTCGATGCCTTCCTGATCAAGGAAAACCATATTGCCGCCAGCGGCGGTGTGCCCGAAGCAGTAGCGGCAGCCCACCGCATTGCTCCGGGCAAGCCGGTGGAAATCGAGGTGGAAAGCCTGGATGAACTGCGCCAGGCGTTGAGCGCCGGTGCCGACATCATCATGCTCGACGAGCTGAGCCTGGACGAAATGGGCGAAGCGGTACGCATTACCGCTGGCAAAGCCAAGCTGGAGGCCAGTGGCGGGGTGACCGAAAGCACCCTGCGGGTGATTGCCGAGACTGGGGTGGACTACATCTCCATCGGAGCGATGACCAAGGATGTGAAGGCCGTCGACCTGTCGATGCGCCTGAGCCTCTGAAGGGGGCGAAACCTGCACAAAACCCAAGACACAAAAAAACCGGCCAGATGGCCGGTTTTTTTGTGCGCTGCGGATCAGAACGAGGCGTTGGCCAGGCCGTCCAGGTAGCGCTCAACGTCCAGCGCCGCCATGCAGCCGGCACCGGCAGAGGTGATCGCCTGGCGGTAAACGTGGTCAGCCACGTCGCCTGCGGCAAACACGCCTTCGACATTGGTGGCGGTAGCGTTGCCTTCACGGCCGCCGTTGACCACCAGGTAGCCGTCCTTCAGGGTGAGCTGGCCTTCGAACAGCGAGGTGTTCGGCGTGTGGCCGATGGCGATGAACACGCCGTCGACCTTGATTTCGTCGCTGCTGCCATCGTTGTTCTTCAGGCGCGCACCGGTCACACCCATGTTGTCACCCAGCACTTCGTCCAGGGTAGCGTTGAGCTTGAGCTCGATCTTGCCTTCGGCGACACGGGCGTTGAGCTTGTCGACCAGGATCTTTTCGGCACGGAAAGTTTCGCGGCGGTGCACCAGGGTTACCTTGCTGGCGATATTGGCCAGGTACAGCGCCTCTTCAACGGCAGTGTTGCCGCCGCCGACCACAGCCACCGGCTTGTTGCGGTAGAAGAAGCCGTCGCAGGTAGCGCAGGCCGACACACCCTTGCCCATGAAGGTTTCTTCCGAGGGCAGGCCCAGGTATCGCGCGCTGGCACCGGTGGCGATGATCAGTGCATCGCAAGTGTACTTGCCGCTGTCACCCTGCAGGGTGAAGGGCTTGTTGGCCAGGTCGACGGCGTTGATGTGGTCGAAGACGATCTCGGTCTCGAAACGCTCGGCGTGTTCCTGCATGCGCTGCATCAGCGCCGGGCCGGTCAGGCCATGGGGGTCGCCAGGCCAGTTGTCGACTTCGGTGGTGGTGGTCAGTTGACCGCCGGCCTGCATGCCGGTGATCAGCAGCGGCTTGAGGTTGGCGCGGGCGGCGTACACCGCGGCACTGTAACCGGCAGGGCCGGAACCGAGGATGATGACGCGCGAATGACGTACTTCAGACATGTCGAACTCCTGTCGAGCGGGCCTCAGGGGCCGGCATCGGTATACCGGCTGCGCCAGCTGAAATTAAAAAGGACCCACGCAGCACTTGGGGAAGGCTACAACGCGCAGGTCCGAAACCTGAAAGTTGAGCGCACTGTAGCGAGGTGGCAGAGATTAAGGAAATATCCTTCGACAATCCACCTCATAGGCATCCTCTATACGTCAATTTCTCCTATGGAAAAGGCCGTCGTGCTTTTGTTACAGGCAGTTTCCCATCCTCTGCCCGCCTTTCGTCGGCGCGGCAAAGCCGGTAAGGTCAGCGCGTTTTCCCTTCTCTGCGGAGCGTCTCGATGCAAGCCCCTGTCCTCTCTGGCCCCCAGTACCTGCGCGAAGGCCTGAAACTGGTGCTCAGCCCCAATCTGCGGTTGTTCGTACTGCTGCCGTTGGCGATCAACCTGCTGCTGTTCGGCGGCATGATCTACTTCGCCGGCCACCAGTTCGGCCTTTGGCTCGATGCCCTGATGCCTACCCTGCCGGACTGGCTGAGCTTCCTCAGCTACATCCTCTGGCCGCTGTTCGTCGCCTTGCTGGTATTGATGGTGTTTTTCACCTTCACCCTGGTGGCCAACATCATCGCCGCGCCTTTCAATGGTTTTCTGGCGGAAAAGGTCGAGGTGGTGGTACGTGGCGAGGACAACTTCCCGGCGTTCAGCTGGGGCGAGCTGGTGGCGATGGTGCCACGCACCTTCGGCCGCGAAATGCGCAAGCTTGGCTACTTCCTGCCACGGGCCATCGCGCTGTTCATCCTCTCGTTCATCCCGGTGGTGAACGTGATCGCAGCGCCGCTATGGCTGATCTTCGGTGTGTGGATGATGGCCATCCAGTACATCGACTACCCGGCGGACAACAACAAGATGAGCTGGCAGGACATGCTCGCCTGGCTGCGCCAGAAGCGCTGGCAAAGCCTGGGCTTTGGCGGCATCACCTACCTGGCGCTGATGGTGCCGGTGGTGAACGTACTGATGATGCCGGCAGCGGTGGCAGGGGCCACGCTGTTCTGGGTACGCGAGCGCAACTGATCCCCGGCCCGCATGCGCGGCCCGCCGTAGGCGCGGCCTTGTGTCGCGAAAGGGCCGCAACGCGGCCCCAGCAACATGTGCATCACCGCTGAATCCTGGGCCTTACTGCCCCAACCGGCTGGAAAACTGCCCGACCGCATCCACAACTTTCTTCGCCCCTTCCTGAATCTCGACGATCACCCCGCCGGTATCCGCCGCCAGCGCCAGCCCCTGTTCGGCCTGGCGCTTGCTGGTATCGATGATGTCCACCGCCGCCTGGGCCAACTGCTCGTTCTGCTGCACCACCTTGGCGATTTCTTCGGTGGCGGTGCTGGTACGTGAAGCCAGCTGGCGCACTTCGTCGGCCACCACGGCAAAGCCGCGCCCCTGCTCACCCGCCCGGGCGGCCTCGATGGCCGCGTTGAGCGCCAGCAGGTTGGTCTGGCCGGCAATGTCGCTGATGGTCTTGATGATCGCGCCGATCACCTTGGACTGTTTGTCCAGCGCCTGGATGCCTTCTGCGGCTTCCTGCATCGACCCTTCCAGCCCACGCATCACCTCGACGGTCTGGGTCACCACATCGGTAGCCTTGTGCGCACTGTTGTCGGTTTCCAGCGAGGTGTTGTAGGCGATGTCGGCTGCCTGCGCCACGGCCTGCTCCTGATTGACCTGGTCGGTGATCACGGTGGCGAACTTCACCACCTTGTACAGCACATCATGGGCATCGATGATCGGGTTGTAGGAAGCTTCCAGCCACACCGTACGCCCATGGGCGTCGATCCGTTTGAACCGATCGGCCACGTATTCACCGCGGCGCAGCTTGTCCCAGAACGCCTGATAGCCCGCCGAATTGGCTTCTTCCGGCTCGCAGAACATACGGTGGTGCTTGCCGCGAATCTGCTCCAGGCTGTAGCCCACCGTTTGCAGAAAGCGGTCATTGGCAGTCAGCACCTGACCGTCGAGGTTGAATTCGATCACCGCAGTGGAGCGCATCAGTGCCTTGATCAGGCTTTCATGTTCGCGCGAGGTCTCTATGGTGCGGGTCAGGTCGCTGCAGTGCATGGAAAAATGCCTGATGCGTCCGTCACTGCCCTTGACCGGTTGCAGGATCGAGCGCAACCAGGCTTCTTCGCCGTTGCCACGCAGCAACCGGAAAGCACCGTTGAGGTGTTCGCCGCGGCTGATGGCGCTTTTCATGCGTTGGTAGAAATCGAGCTTCTTCACATGTTCCGGCACGATGTCTTCAATATTGCGCCCGATCAACTGCTCGCTGCGGTAAAGCATCTCTTTCTCGAAATTGCCGTTGACCAGTTCGATACGCCCCTGGGGGTCGAGCTGAAGCACCAGCATTTCGCTGTCCAGGCTGTTCTTGATCTGCTCGATGGAATGAAGCTCCTCTCGCAGTTGCTGGATTTCTTTTTTGAGCTTGCTGTTGAACATCACCGCTCCCGGAGCGAGTCACCTGATCGAATGCATCTTCATCGGCTGCCTGGCAGGGCTCTTGAGTGCTGCACGAGGAAATATTCATCCCGCTGGAGCTGCCGGCAATCAGGCGTCATCGGCACGTCACAAGGCTGTCACATAAGCGCAACGCAGCAAGCGGAAACTTTTTTCATGAACACACCTGCCCTACGCATTACCCTCGTCAGTGAAACCTTCCCACCCGAAATCAACGGCGTGGCAAATACGCTCGGCCGACTTGGCGATGGCTTGCGGCAGCGTGGCCACCAAGTGGAGATCGTGCGGCCACGCCAGGCCGGTGAATTGCCCGCAGGCGACGATCAGGACCTTTTGCTGTGCCGCGGCTGGGGCCTGCCGGGCTACCCGGTGCTGCAATGGGGCGAAGTGTCGATGCACAAGCTGTTGAGGCGCTGGCGCCGGCAGCGCCCGGATGTGCTGTACATTGCCACGGAAGGCCCGCTGGGGCTCAGTGCGTTACGGGCGGCCCGGCGCCTGGGCATCGCCGTGGTCAGTGGTTTCCATACCAATTTCCCGCAGTATTGCGGCCGGTATGGCCTTGGCCTACTGGCGCGGTTGCTCACCCATTACCTGCGTTGGTTCCATCGACGCACGGCCACCACCTTGGTGCCCAGCGCCAGCCAGAAGCTGGAACTGGAGCGGCGTGGCTTCGAACGCCTTACGTTGATGGCCCGTGGTGTCGATGCCTGCCTGTTCAACCCGGCCAGGCGCAGCCAGGCGTTGCGTGACGCCTGGGGGTTGGGCCCTGAAGACATCGCCGTACTGCACGTCGGGCGCCTGGCGGCGGAAAAGAATCTGGGGCTGCTACGGCCATGCCTGGACGCCCTGAAGAAGACTTATCCACACACGCGGCTGCGCTTGGTCGTGGTTGGCGACGGCCCGCAGCGTGCTGTTCTCGAACAGCAGCTCCCCGATGCGGTGTTCTGTGGCGCCCAGCGGGGTGAAGCACTGGCCGAGCACTATGCCAGCGGCGACCTGTTCCTGTTCCCCAGCCTGACCGAAACCTTTGGCAATGTCGTGCTCGAAGCCATGGCCTCGGGGCTGGCGGTAGTTGCCTATGATGAGGCCGCTGCCGCCCAGCATATCCGCCACGGGCACAGTGGCGCGCTGGCCATGCCCGGTGATCAGGCGGCGTTCATCGATGCAGCCTGCTGGCTGCTCGAAGAAAGCGAAACCCTGCGCCGGGTTCGCCTCAATGCCCGCCAGCATGCCAGCCGCCAAGGCTGGCCGGCGATCGTCGAGCAATTCGAGACGCATCTGTACAGCGCGTGCCTGGCAGCGCCTGCGGGTACCGAGCCTGCAGGCACCGCTCTGGCGGTCAAGCCAGGGTCGACAGCGCCTCGCGGCTGAACGGCAGCACCTGCGCTTCGCGGCCTTCGCGAACCTTCTGCGCCCATTCGGCATCCACCAGCAGTGCCCGGCCTACGGCCACCAGGTCAAATTCCTCATCACCCAGGCGACGCAGCAAGCCTTCGAGGCTGGCGGGCTTGGCCACCTTGTCGGTATCGACCATGAACTGCAGGAACTCGCCATCGAGCCCGACGCTGCCCACGGTAATGGTCGGTTTGCCTGTCAGCTTGCGTGTCCAACCGGCGAGGTTCAACTCCGAGCCTTCGAACTCCGGCTCCCAGAACCGTCGCGTCGAGCAGTGAAAGATATCCACACCCGCATCGGACAGGGGCTTGAGGAAAGCGGCCAGTGCCTCAGGTGTTTCAACCAGGCGAGCGTTGTAGTCCTGCTGCTTCCATTGCGAGAAGCGCAAGATGATCGGGAAGTCAGGGCCCACAGCGGCGCGCACGGCCTGGATCAGCTCGATGGCAAAGCGCGAGCGGCCCGCCAGGTCGCCGCCGTACTCATCTTCGCGACGGTTGCTGGCGGCCCAGAAAAACTGGTCGATCAGATAGCCGTGGGCGCCATGGATCTCCACGCCGTCCATGCCAATGGCCTGGGCATCGCGTGCTGCAGCGGCGAACGCGGCGATCACCTCACGGATATCGCCCTGTGTCATGCCGTGCACCAGCACCTGCCCATCCTTGACCTTTTCGCTTGGCCCATAGCCCGGCACTCCGGCGTCCGGTTCGGTACCCAGGCGGCGTACCGCGCCCACATGCCACAACTGCGGGACAATACGCCCACCTTCGGCATGGACAGCATCGACTACGCGCTTCCAACCGGCCAAGGCGTCTTCCCCATGAAAACGCGGGACATTGGCATAGCCGTTGGCGGCCTTGTGTTCGACCGTTGTGCCTTCGGTGATGATCAGGCCCACACCTGCGGCGGCGCGGCGGCGGTAGTACTCGACCATGCCATCATGGGGTGCGCCGCCGGGGCAGAAGGTACGGGTCATCGGCGCCATGACGACGCGGGTCGGCAACTCGAGCGCGCCGAGGGTGAAAGGCTTGAAAAGAGGGTTGGTGGGCATTGGGCGCTTCCGTCTGGGTGAGGAAATACGCCTGAGGTTAGGGCCAGTGGAAGGCGTGGCCCAGCATTATTGATCGGGGTGATTCTGCGGTATCGCTGGGGGCGCGAAGCGGCCCCAGGGATAGTCAGCCCAACGCTTTCTCGATGGCTTGCACCACGGTTGGATCATCCGGCGCTGTACGCGGCGCGAAGCGCGCCAGCACCCGCCCGTCCTTGCCCACCAGAAACTTCTCGAAGTTCCAGCTGATATCGCCGGGAAACTCGGCGCCCTCACCCGCCAGCAGGCGGTACAGCGAATGGCGCTGCGGCCCGTTGACCTCCAGCTTTGCCCCCAGCGGGAAGCTCACGCCATAGTTTAGGCTGCAGAACTCCTGGATTTCCTTCTCGCTGCCGGGCTCCTGGCCCGCGAACTGGTTGCAAGGCAGGCCAAGCACATTGAAGCCTTTACCCTTGAACTGCTGTTGCAGCTTTTCCAGCGAAGCGTATTGCGGCGTCAGGCCACACTTGGAGGCGACATTGACCACCAGCACTACCTGGCCCTTGAATGGTGCCAAGGGCAGGTCCTGGCCGTTCAGCGCCTTCAACGTCAGGTCGTGAAATGCACTCATGTTGAATCCCCTCTCAGGTTCCCGGTTGCCGCTGGGGCGAACAGCGCCCACTAAAAAGGCGCTCATCCAAGCCGTGCACCTCCCGGGAGGTTTGTCGGCTTGTCCGAGCGCCTGGCGACTTTCTGAGCTTAGCGCAGAAAATCAGTGGTGATGGCCACCTTCGCCGTGGACGTGACGGTGAGCGATTTCTTCTTCGCTGGCATCACGCACGTTGACGACCTTGACCTGGAAGGTCAGACGCTGGCCGGCCAGCGGGTGGTTGCCGTCGACAGTCACGTCGTCGCCGTCCAGGTCGCGGATGGTGACGATCTGCATCTGGCCGTCCGGTGCCGAAGCGTGGAACTGCATACCCACTTCCAGCTCGTCGACACCCTCGAACATGCTGCGGTTCAGGGTGCTGACCAGTTCGGCCAGGTACTCGCCGTAGGCCTCTTCAGGCTCGATGCTGACGTTCAGTTCGTCGCCAGCCTGTTTGCCTTCCAGGGCTTTTTCCAGGCCCGGGATGATGTTGGCGTGACCGTGCAGGTAGACCAGCGGCGCGCCACCGGCGGAGCTGTCGATGGTCTCCCCGGCGTCGTTGGTCAGGGTATAGTCGATGGAGACTGCCTTGTTGGCGGCGATCAGCATGGGGCAAGACCTTTTGCAAAAGAATGTAGAGCGCACAAGTGTAACCAACGCATCGCCCGATTGCGAACGCAGCGCGGCCGAGGAAAGACCCATCAGTCGGATCATGGGCTTTCACCAGGACACCGAAGGCCACTGGGTGGTCGACCTGTCTTGCGGCCACACCCAGCACCTGCGCCACCAGCCACCGTGGCAGGCGCGCCCGTGGGTGCTCGACCCCCGCCAGCGTGCGCTGCGAATTGGCCAGGCTTTCGCCTGTGGCTGGTGTGCACAAGCGGCCGATAGCGATACCCTTGGCCGTTGATTCCTTGCAACGCTTATTCCGAGAAGCACGCATGCAAACATTTTTCATTGCGCCGACCGACTTTGGTGTCGGCCTGACTTCCATCAGCCTCGGCCTGGTGCGTACTTTGGAACGCGCCGGGCTCAAGGTCGGCTTTTTCAAGCCGATCGCCCAGCCCCACCCCGGGGATACCGGCCCGGAACGCTCCAGCGAACTGGTCGCACGCACCCACGGTATCAAACCGCCAATGCCGCTGAGCCTTGCCCAGGTCGAGCGCATGCTCGGCGATGGCCAGCTGGACGAACTGCTCGAAGAAATCATCCGCCTTTACCAGCAGGCTTGCGTGGGCAATGACGTGGTGGTGGTCGAAGGCATGGTGCCGACCCGCCACGCCAGCTACGCAGCGCGGGTCAACCTGCACCTGGCCAAAAGCCTGGATGCCGAAGTGATCCTGGTGTCGGCACCGGAAAACGAAGTGCTCAGCGAACTGTCCGGGCGGGTCGAGCTGCAGGCTCAACTGTTCGGCGGCCCGCGCGACCCGAAAGTGCTCGGGGTGATCCTCAACAAGGTTCGCACCGACGAAAGCATGGCCGAGTTCGCCGCGCGCCTGCGCGAGCACTCGCCGCTGCTGCGCGGCAACGACTTCAAGCTGCTCGGCTGCATCCCCTACCAACCCGAACTCAACGCCCCACGCACCCGCGATGTGGCTGACCTGCTTGGCGCCCAGGTGATCAACGCCGGTGACTACGAGCAACGGCGCATGAACAAGATCATCATCTGTGCGCGCACCGTGGCCAACACCGTGCCGCTGCTCACCCCAGGCACCCTGGTGGTGACCCCGGGCGACCGCGACGACATCATCCTTGCTGTGAGCCTGGCCGCGATCAACGGCGTGCCGCTGGCCGGCCTGTTACTGACCAGCGACAGCAAGCCCGATGCACGCATCCTCGGTTTGTGCCGCGGCGCCCTGCAGGCGGGCCTGCCGATCCTCTCGGTCAGCACCGGTTCGTATGACACGGCCAACCAGCTCAACTCACTCAACCGCGAGATCCCGGTGGACGACCGTGAGCGCGCCGAATTCATCACCGATTTTGTCGCCAGCCACCTCGACGCTGCATGGCTGCACCAGCGCTGCGGTACGCCGCGTGAGTTGCGCCTGTCGCCTGCGGTGTTCCGCTACCAGCTGATACAGCGGGCGCAGCAGGCCAACAAACGCATTGTCCTGCCCGAAGGCGCCGAGCCGTTGCTGGTGCAGGCGGCTGCGATCTGCCAGGCGCGCGGCATCGCACGGTGCGTGCTGCTGGCCAAGCCCGAGGAAGTCGAAGCGGTGGCCCGTGCGCAGGGGATCACCCTGCCGGCGGACCTGGAAATCCTTGACCCTGAGCTGATTCGCGGGCGCTATGTCGAGCCGATGGTCGACCTGCGCAAAAGCAAGAACCTCAATGCGCCGATGGCTGAGCAACAGCTGGAAGACCCGGTGGTGATCGGCACCATGATGCTTGCGCTGGACGAGGTCGACGGCCTGGTCTCCGGCCTGGTGCACTCCACCGCCAACACCATCCGCCCTGCCCTGCAGTTGATCAAGACTGCGCCAGGCGCCAGCCTGGTATCTTCGGTCTTTTTCATGCTGTTCCCCGAGCAGGTGCTGGTGTACGGCGACTGCGTGATGAACCCGCACCCCAGCGCCAGCGAGCTGGCTGAAATCGCGCGGCAGAGCGCCGAATCGGCGCAAGCCTTCGGCATCGCGCCACGGGTGGCGATGATCAGCTATTCAAGTGACTCGGCGAGCGACGAAGAAGTCGAGAAAGTGCGCGAAGCAACGCGCCTGGCGCAGGAAGCCGAGCGGGGCCTTGTGATTGACGGCCCGCTGCAGTACGACGCTGCCGCCAACCCGGCAATCGCCCGCCAGTTGGCGCCGAACAGCCAAGTGGCCGGGCGCGCCACGGTGTTCGTGTTCCCTGACCTGAACACCGGCAACACCACCCACAAGGCGGTGCAGCGCAGTACCGATGGGGTCAGCCTGGGGCCGATGCTGCAAGGGCTGCGCAAACCGGTGAACGACTTGCCGCGCGGCGCCCAGGTGGACGATATCGTGCACACGATCGCGCTTACAGCCATCCAGGCCAGCGTGGTGCGTTGAAACCTGGGGCTGCTGTGCAGCCCAATCGCCGGCAAGCCGGCTACCACCGGGATGTGGGGCGCTTGCGATCCCGGTGGAAGCCGGCTTGCCGGCGATTGGGCTGCACAGCGGCCCTCATGGTTTACGGATACTGCTGCACCTGGCCCTGCTGATCATACTGCTGGCCGGGAATAGGCTTGAGGTTGACCTCGACGCGACGGTTCTGCGCCCGGCCATTGGCATCGGCGTTGCTGGCAATCGGCTGGTCCGGGCCCATGCCGCGCACCGACACGCGCGAGGCGTCCACGCCTTGCGAGGTCAGGTAGGCGCTCACTGCCTGGGCACGGCGCTGCGACAGGTCCATATTGTGCTGGCGGCTGCCGGTGCTGTCGGTGAAGCCCACCACTTCGATGGTGTTCTGGTTGAACTGTTTGAACGAGGTCGCCAGGTTGTTCAGCGGCGAGTAGAAGCTCGGCGCGATGTTCGCCGAATCGGTGGCGAAGGTGATGTTGCCCGGCATGATCAGCTTGATCTGGTCACCCTGGCGCTGCACTTCGACGCCGGTATTGGCCATCTGGGCACGCAGTTCGGCTTCCTGTTTGTCGGCGTAGTAACCGTAACCGGCAGCGGCAGCACCTACCGCAGCGGCGCCGATCAGCGCGCCCTTGCCCCGGTTGTCGTGGTCGATGGCGGCACCGGCGATGGCGCCGGCCAGCGCACCCAGGCCGCCGTACTTGGCGGTCTTGCTCATCCCGGTCGACCCGCCCTGCGCCTGACCTTGGCTGTCGTAGGGGTTCTGGCCGGCACAACCGGTCATCAGGGCTGCAGCGGTTGCGACGATAATCAGGCGACGCATGGTGAACATGGACAAGCTCCTACAAGAATTCGTGTGTGCGGCAAATCATGAATGCATTTATGCCAGCCTTGGATCGCGCTTGAGCGAAAAAATTCCATGACAGGCTGTTTATGCCGGCTCAGGCCCGCACGAAGGGGTTCTCGCGCATTTCGTCACCCAGTCGGGTATCAGGGCCGTGGCCGGTGACCACGATTGCATCCTCATCCAGACGATACAGCCGCTCCTTGATCGAGCGAACGATAGCCCGCTGATCGCCGCCCCACAAATCGGTGCGGCCAATGCCACGTCGGAACAGGGTGTCACCGGCAACCAACAGCTTGGCGTCAGCGAACCAGAAGCTCATCGAACCCGGCGTATGCCCGGGCGTGTGCAACGCCACGCCACAGCCGCAGGCCAGCGCTTCATCGTCACCCAGCCAGCGGTCTGGTGGGGGCACCGGGGTATAAGGGACGCCGAACATCTGGCACTGCATCTCCAGGTTGTCCCACAGCACCTGGTCGTCCTTGTGCAGGTGCAAGGTCGCACCAGTGAGCTCCTTGAGCTTGCCCGAGGCGAGGAAATGATCGAAGTGCGCATGGGTGTGGATGATGCTCACCAAGGTCAGGCCGTGGGCCTGCAGGCGGGCGAGGATCTTGTCAGGGTCACCACCCGGGTCGACGACGATGGCCTTTTTGGTAAGCGGGTCGCCGATCAGGGTGCAGTTGCACTGCAAAGGCCCGACGGGGAAGGTTTCGCGGATGAGGGTGGTTGGGGCAGTGTTCATGGGGACTCCTGACGACTGCCTGGATGTTATCGTTGCCCGCCCCAGGGAGGCAATTATGCGGTTTTGTCGAGGATGGAGTGCTTGCCTGGAAATTTTCAGGGCCTATGAAATCGAGCCTAAGGCAGATACAACCTGAACAAGCCTCCGCCAAGCGCGCCACCATTGGCGATCTCGATTCGCCCGCGCACGCCATCGCGCTCATGCAGCGCAGCGATGCGCGCCGCGAAATAAAGGCCAAGCCCGGTGCTGCCGCTCTGCGCATCGATGCCCTGTACATAATCCTGCTGCCGCTCGAGCATGCGCGCCGGGTAGCCTGGGCCGTCATCGTTGACGCTGATCACCAATTGCTCGTTCTCTTGCGCGATGCTGATCAACAGCGCATGCCCGGCATAGCGGGTGGCGTTGGTGATCACATTGGCGATCACCGAGGCGACCAGTTCCCGATCGAAGAAACCCAGCGGATTTTCGCTGTCGATGCGCCAGGTGGCGAGGATATCGTTGTGCTCAAGCACTTGCTGATGAGCCGCCAGCTGCGCTTCGACGAAGTCGTCCAGCTCGTGATAGTCCGGGCACACCGGCAACTGGTTGACGCCCAGTTTGTACAGCCCCAGCATTTGCACCAGCATGCCATTGAGGTGGCGGAATTCGTGCTCGATCACGCCCAGCTCGGTGCCCCCGCGCAACTCCTCGGGCAGGCGCGCCAGCCACTGGTCGTGGGACTGGATCAGCGCTGACAACGAGTTTTTCAGGTCGTGCACGGTGGAGGCGATCACCGTGGAAAAATCCAGCCCCTGGTTGTCCTGGCTCATGCGCCGAACACCTTGATGTGCAGTTTGCGGTAGCGGTCATACCGGCTGTCGCTGGCAGGAATACCCGCGACGCTGGTCAGGCAGTTGCGACACTCCTGCAGGATTGCCGGCGGCGTGGCTTCGCCACCGATGCGCAACAGCGCCTGGGCAGTGTTGAGGGCAATGCTGATGTTCTTCGGTTGCAGTGACAGGGCCTTGCGGAACATCTGCAAGGCTTCATTGAGCTGCCCGGCCTGATAGCTGCGCACACCCTGGCGGTTGAGGTCGACAGCTTCGGTGACGGCGCCGAGCACCGTGGGGTCATCCGTCAGCTTGGCGACACTCTGCATGACCTTGGGGTCATCGCCGTAGGTTTCCACACAGCCTTTGAGGATGGTGCCGCCGGCACCTTCCTGGCCCAGCGCCTGCAGCTGTTTGGCCACGGTCAGGGCGGCTTCGACCGAGAAGAACTGATCCATCTTGTCCAGCCGCTGCAGGGCCTGCTCGGTAAGCTTGGCTGCAGTCTCTGCATCACCGGCCTGCTGCAGGCTGGCAGCTTTCATCAAGCGCGCACGCACTTGCAGGCCCTGATCCTCGACATTGTCCTTGGCCACCTCGCTGAGCACGGTATTGATCTCGACCCGGGTACGTGCATCCAGGCCGAAGCCGGCGTTCTTGTTCATCAATGCCTCGACCAGCCCAAGGTTGCTCTCCGCATCCTTGTAGCGCGAGCTCTGGCCCTGGTTCACCGCATGGCGAAACGCCTTCGAGGCGCTTTCGAAGTCTTCGTTGTCCAGCGCCAGTTTGCCCAGCGCGGCCTGGCGCCTCACCGCCAGGGGTGAAAGGCGCACGGCTTCTTCAAGCATGTTTTGCGCGCGCTTGGTCTCACCCTGGGCCACCAGCACGTCGGCCATGCCGTCGTACAGGCTCGGCATGATTGGAAACGCCTTGAGCGCCTGCTCATAAACGCCCTGGGCCTGCGCGTGCTGACCCCGTTTGTGCATCAGGCTGCCCAGCGCCGCATACACCCACGGCTGCGGACGACTGGCGAGAATGCCCTTGAGGAACTTTTCCAGCTCGTCGAAGCGGTTCAGGTCTCGCAGGGCATCGGCCCGGTAACGCAGGCACAGGGGCGCGAAACGCGGGTCCTTCTTGCACAGCTCGGCGCACGCAGCCAGCACTTCGGCCGGGCGGCCACGGTCCAGGGCCTGCAGGATCGGCTTGAGCAAGGTCTTGCGCTGCGTCAGCTTGTCGAGGCGCTGGGCCAGGCCCACCCGGTTGAACGGTTTGGTCAGGTAGGCATCGGGCTCGTGCTCCAGGGCGCTGAGCACGATGGCCTGGCTGCTCTCGGCGGTCACCATGATGAACACGCACTCATGGCTGATCAGCTTGTCGAGGATCATGTCCTCCAGCACTTGCTGGCCGTTCTTCTTGCCATCCCCAAGGTGGAAATCCTGAAGAATGTAGTCATAGCGCTTTTGCCCGCACATGCGCAGGGCCTGCTCACCGCTGTCGGCAGTGTCGACGTCACGCACGCCCAGCTCGCGCAGCATGGAGCGCGTCGACGTGCGAAAGTCGGTGAAGTCATCGACGATCAGAAAGCTCTTTTGCCCGTACTGCAGCATCAACACGACCTGTATTGGATGATGGGAGGATGGCGTGCGGCGATGCATACCGCCGAAACGTGTATCGGCAGCCAGGCGCAAAAGATGAGGGCAGGCAGTGCTGCAGCGAGAGGCTGGCCTGGGCCGTTGTTTATCCGGCCAGGCCGCCAACGGCCGGCATCAGGCCAGCAGGCCCAACGACTTGGCCCGTGCCACCGCCTGGGTACGCCGCTCCACCCCGAGCTTGCTGTTGATATGGCTGGCGTGGGTCTTGACGGTGTGCAGCGAGATGAACAGGCGCTCGCTGATCTGCTGGTTCGAGCAGCCTTGGGCGATCAATTCCAGCACTGCCAGCTCACGACCACTGAGCGCCTCGCACGTGCCGCTGCTCGGCGCGGCCTGCTCGGGCAGACGAGCCAGCAGCTCGACCTGAACCTTGCAGGCAGGACGTGCGAGCAACTGCTCGCGAAGCCACAGCGGGTGCAGCTCGATCAACCGCTGAAACGGCTGCATCACCCCGCCCTGGGCCGCTGCCAGAGCCATGGGCAAGCGCTCGGCAGCCTGCGCCTCGCCACCGTGCTCCAAGGACAAGGTGATCCACTGGCACAGCGCGCTCAAGGTCAGCATCATGCCACCGCCGGCCTGCCCGCGCTCGACCAGGCCGCGCAAGCGCGCAGCGGCATCCTCACTGCGGCCCTGGATGCGTTCGAGCAAGGCCTGCTGCAACTCGATGTGCAGCGCTAACAACGGGTGGAACTCCGGCGCCGCCGCAGGCTGCTCGCCACCATAGGTCTGGCCCAGGCGCAGCAACCAGGACTCGGCCAGGTCGGTACGCCCCTGCGCCAGCCACAATTCGCACTTCACCAGCGTGATCATGGCCAGGTAGAAGATCGGCGGCACGTCCCAGATATGCATCAGCCTCTCGGCTTCGGCCAGCTCGGCGAAGGCGTCGGCGTAGCGCCCTTCACGCCCGTCGAGGGTAGCGATCACACAGTGGCCTATCAGCACGCTGATATCGCGACAGGCGCGCGCCTCGCCCAGCCCCGCACGCAAGCGCGCACGCCCTTGCGCAGGTTGCAGGCGCGTCACCAGCAGGTAGCCCTCGTACAAGGTCAGCCGCGCGCGCACGGCATACAGCCGCTGGGCCGAAAGGCCCTGGAGGCGTTGCAGCCCCTGGCGCACCTCGTCCAGCGCGCGCAGCGCCTCGCCCCTGGCATGCAGCACCCGGGCACGGTCGTAGTGCGCCAAGGCTTCGAACAAGGGGTTGCCAACCCGCTGGGCCAACTCCAGCGCCTCGCGGTTCCAACCACGCGCCCGCCAGAAGTCGCCATCGGCAATGGCCAGGTTGGACAGCGTCGACAGGCACACCAGACGCTGCCCATAACGTTTGCACGGCAGGCTTTGCAGCGCCTCACCACAATAGGCCAGGGTGCGTTCGCGATCACCGCGGCCACGCGCAATTACCCCGCTCAAGGCCAGCCACTGGGCCAGCATGGACCTTTGCGCGGTGGCTGAAGGCGCTGGCAAAAAGCGGCTGAGGTAGCTTGCCAGCTCTTCGGCTGCGTCCAATTGGCAGGCCAGGCCCAGCGCCCAGCTGTACAGCACGATCAGCCGGGGCGTACTGATCAGCAGGCTGTCGGGCAAGTCCATCTTCCAGCGCAGCAGCATGCCGACGTTCTGCTCGGCCAGCAGTTGCTCCTCCGACAGGCTCTGCACCAGGTCGGCGGCAACGTCCAGATGGCCAGCCCGCAGGGCTTGCTCCACCGCTTCGTCAAGCAGCCCCTGAGCCTGGAACCAACGGCAGGCACGCAGGTGCAGGCGCGCCTGCGGTTCATTGGACTGGCGGCTGCGCAACAGGTCGGAGAACAGGTGATGGTAGCGATACCAGTGCCCATGCTCGTCCAGCGGCACCAGAAACACCTGGTGCGCCTGCAGGTAACGAAGGATGGCCGCGCTGTCGTCGCGCTGACGCAGGGCATCGCACAACGCCGCGCAGAAGCGCTCCTGGCACGCAGTGTCGAACAGAAACGCCTGCACGTCCTCAGGCAGGATTTCGATGACTTCTTCCAGCAGGTAGTCGCGGATCAAGCCTTCCCCGCCATGCAGGGCCTGGGGCAGCGCATGCTCGTCGCCGGACTCGCTCGCCGCCAGTTGCCAGAACCGCAACCCGGCAACCCAGCCGTCGCTGCGCTGGATCAGGTTGTCCAAGGCCTGGCCGCGCAGGCCTGTAGGCTGGCGACCAAGAACGGCCAGGGCCTCGTCGGGCGTCAGGCGCAGCTCCTGCTCGTTGATCTCGACCAGTTGCCGTGAGAGCCGCAGCCGCGCCAGGTGCCAGTCTGGCCGCTGGCGGCTGGTGACCAGCAACACCAAGCCGCCCGGCAAGTGGTTGAGAAAAAACTGCAGGCAGCGATCGAGCACCGGCCCCTGGGCCAGGTGATAGTCGTCCAGTACCAGCAGCAAGGGTGTATCGGCTTGCAGGTACAACGCCAACTCGTCGAGCAGGCCGTCGATCCATTCCTCGAACGCGAAGGGTTGGTGGCGCTGGCGCATTTTCAACAGGCCCATGGCTTGGCCGCCCAACGCCGGGCAGTACTGCTGCAGCCCCTCAAGCAAGCGTTCGAGAAAACGGCCCGGGTCAGCATCGCGCTGGCTGAGCCCAAGCCAGAGGCTGCGCCAATGGTCGGGCAGCGCCTCGCAGAATTCGATGGCCAGGGAGCTCTTGCCGAAGCCTGCCGGGGCATTGACCAGCAACAAACGGCCGCTGAGGCCGGCCTGCAAACGCTGGCACAGGCGCGCACGCGGCACGTGGCCGTGCGGCAGCGGCGGCCGGAAGAAGCGCCCGTCCAGCAGGCCCACGGCCTGGCTGGCGACTCCATGCGTACGGGACAAATCAGTCATGGCCGGCTCGTTCTGGTTGGAAGACTACGGCGGTACGGATTGTTCCGAGACTAGCGGGTAACGCGGCGCATTTGAAGATGATGGGCGCAAATGGCCTGTAAAAGACTACGACAAAAAACGACAAGCCTGATGGACAGAGGGCTGGCGCGGGGTTTGGCGAGGTATTCACCCGTTTTATGACTGCGCCGGCCAGTACAACAAGGGGCTGGAACAGAAACGCCCCGGCAAGCCGGGGCGTTCTGGGAGTATCACAAGGTGTGCAGCACTAGCGGTTCAACGAATACCCGACTGGCGCAGCGCAGCTGGCTGGAAGTCTGCCTTGCTGGCACTGAAGCCGAAGTCGTAGGCGCGCTTCTCTTCGTTCTTCATGCCCAAGGCCAGGTAACGGCCCGATTGCAGGTCGTAGATGGCCTCCAGGGTGTACCACGGTACCTGAACATTGTAGTAGTCCTGGGCATGCGCCTCGGAAACCCGCCATAGCTGGCCGCGGCCGTCATACTGGTCGATCACCGCTGCCTGCCAGGTGTCCTCGTCGATATAGAAGTCGCGCTTGGCATAGATGTGGCGCTGCCCCGGCTTGAGCGTTGCAACCACATGCCAGACCCGGCGCAGCTCATAGCGGGTCAGGTCCTGATTGATGTGACCGGCCTTGAGGATGTCGGCGTACTTGAGCTTCGGATCGTCGAGTTTGTAAGCGTTGGAGGCGATGTACATCTCCTTCTTGCCTTCAAGCTTCCAGTCGTAGCGGTCTGGCGCACCGTTGTACATGTCCAGGTTGTCCGAAGTACGCAGGCCATCCGCTGCGGTACCCGGCCCGTCATACGACACCTGCGGCGCCTGGCGCACGCGACGCTGGCCGGCGTTGTAGATCCACGCCTTGCGCGGTTCTTTCACCTGGTCGAGGGTTTCGTGCACCAGCAGCACGGTACCGGCCAGACGCGCTGGCGCGGTCACTTCCTGTTTGAAGTAGAAGAGGACGTTGCCCGGGTTGTTCGGGTCGAAGTCCTTCATCTTGTCGCGGAAGACGAACTGATCGGCGAAGTACACCAGGCTGTAGGAGCCGCTCTGCTGCGGCGTGGCCTGGGTTACCAAACGGCTGACGCTGCCACCACGGTAGCGGGTGATGTGGTTCCAGATAACCTCGATGCCACTCTTGGGGATCGGGAACGGTACTGCGGTCTGGAAGTTGTTCAGCCCGTTGCCGCCTTCGACCAGCGTAGTCGCGGTGGCATTCTTCTTGATTGCGGCGAACACATCGTCAGGCACCGTGGAGCCTCGATGGGTCTTGTACACCGGGATCTTGAAGGTTTGCGGGTAGCGCTTGAACATCGCCACCTGGCCTGGTGACAGCTTGTCCTTGTACTGGTCTACGTTCTGCGCGGTGATGGTGAACAGCGGTTTGTCGCTGCCATACGGGTCGGAAAGGAAGCCCTTGGCATCGACGCTGCCTGCGGTCTTTGACAACGGTTGCCACGGGCCGATGGAGCCATCGGCGTTACCGGCCTTTTCCGCGCCCATCGGGGTCAGGGTGCTGCCCAGCTTTGCCGCTTCATCAGCGGAAACCGCAGCCATGACGCCGGTTGCCAGCAGGGACAGGCCCAGTACTCCGGCTTGCAGCAGACTTCTGGTCTTGTTCATGTCGTGTCGTCCTGGATCTGTGTGCTTAGAAGTTCACGCCGAAGCTGAGGGCGAGGAAGTCGCGATCATCCACGGTGCTGTACTTGCCGTCGAAGAAGTTGGTGTACGACAGGCTCGCGGTGTAGGTCTGCTGGTACTCGGCGTCCAGCCCGAGGCTGACTGCCTTGCGGCCTTCCTCGAAGTTGCCGCCAGGGCCCGGCGAGTAACCATCGACGTCATGCGACCAGGCTACGCTGGGGCGCAGGTTCACACCGGCAATGACGTTGTTGTAGTCCCAGATCGCACGGACGCGATAGCCCCAGGAATCAGACGTGGTATAGCCATCGTTCTCGCAGTAGCGCGATACGTTGTTGGCATCGGTGGTGCCCAGGGTGCTGCTGTTGAGCGCCTCGCACTGGCCATTGGGCAGAGGCCCCGGGCCGAACACCGGGTCACGCCCGTAACGCATCTTGGATGTGCTTTCCAGGCCGCCGACGTGGGTCCAGCCGATTTCGCCGACCATGGTCAGCCGCTCTGCCCCCATCACCTGATCGAAGAAGTGGGTGAAGGTTGTCTGCAGCTGGGTGATTTCCTTGCGACGATAACCAGGCTGGTCGGCACCCGGTGTTCCCTGCAACACAGAGACATCCGGATTGAGCGGCGTCAGGCCCGAATAGAGGATATCGGTGGTATTCAACTGCACCGGAGCGTTCGGCCGGTAGCTGATCTCGCCACTCCAGGCGGTACCGGTAGGCAGTGTGGTCGAGAAGCTCAGACCATACAGACGGATGTCTTCCGGATACTCCACGTAGTAGCTGGAGTTGCCTGCGACCTGCAACGGCATAAGGCTTGGCAACAGGCTCGCCAGCGCAGCAGACGGCACACCCGCACTGACCAGCGCGCCCGCCAGGCCGCTTGTGCTGTAGTACTGGGCATCGGCACCGCGACCGCTGAAGATTGGCGCACGGCTGTGGTAGTTCATGAAGTAGCCACCGAATTCGGTATTGAGCGGCTCATACATGTAGCGCAGGGCAACGCCGAACTGACCACTGTCCCGAGCATCGCGGTCCGCGCCACGACGGACGATCACGCCCTCATCGGGGGAGCCGTAACTCACGCCGCGTGCGGCCAGAGTGGCCGCGACTGGCGCAGCCAGCGGCCCAAGCCGGCTGGCCAAGGTGTTCTGCGTGGCCAGCACGGCCAGGTTGTTGTCGCAGCCGTCGGCGATCACGTCGGGCTGGGAGAAGAATGTGCCGCAGTTGTCGACAACGGTCTGGTCCCACTCGATCTGGTAGAAAGCTTCGGTCGACAGGTTGTCGGTGAGGCTTTGCGAGACGTAGAACATGTTGACGGGGATCAGGCCTTCCTTGATTTCAGCCCCTGGCCGGCGGAACGCAGAAACGTCGATCGGGTTGACTGCGTTGATGCCGCCGCCAATGAAGGTACTCTCCCCCCAGCTCACTACCTGCTTGCCCAGACGCACCGAGCCGGGTTGATCACCGATGGCGTAGTTGTGATAGACGAACGCGTCGAGCAGTTCGGCGCCAGACGACTTGGCGCCCTCCTTGCGGTTCGAATCGCTGATGTCCTTGAACTCGCGGTTCTCGTCCTTGAGTTCGAAGTCGTACCAGTACTTGCCCCGCACGAAGATGCCGGTGTCGCCATACTTCAGTTCAAGGTCGTGGATACCTTTGAAGATCTTCGAGAAGGTTTCGCCTTTCTTGAAGTTGAGGTGACCATCGTCCGAGGTTTGCGAAAGACCCTTGCCGCCGTTGTTGGCGCCGATCAGGTTGCTGTTGGGGTTGGCGGTCGACCAGCTGGCCCCGACGGAGAGCGACGAGTCGAACTGGCCTTCGATTTCCCCGATGTTGAAACTGACCGCGAAAGCAGGGCTTGCGAGCGTGGAAGCAAGGCTGACGGCCAAAGGCAGCTTGGCCCGACGCCAGAACGGGTTTGCAGATGTCATCGACGCTACTCCATGTACTTTTTTGTTATGGCAGTGAGTCCTTTCAAGAACGGCCCGTGCGACCGGTATGCAGGCTTGCGCCCGTGGCGACACGTGTTGCGCGTGTCGCCCTCCCCCATTCCTGAAAATCCCCTGGCCCCGACTATAGCCAGCAGACCAAGGTGCTTGATCCCTCTAAAGTGTGATTTGCACACCGTTGGCCAATTCGCCCTGGCGTGTTCCCAGGTTACGCACCGGCAGTGCCCAAGCATGGCCGATTTTTACCGATTGGCAAGGTGACGGCCGCTCTGGCCTGCGGGTCGTGCCCCGGGGTACACGACTCGCAACGCGGTTACAGCGTGGAAAGGAAGGCGCTGTTACTCGCCTGCCACTGGACGATGTCCTGGCGGATGCGCTTCTTGTCGAGCTTCCCGACACTGGTCTTGGGAATTTCTGTAACAACGGCGATCTGGCAGGGAATCGCCCACTTGTTGATGTGCCCTTGCTCTACAAATGGCTTGAGGTGTTCCTTCAACGCCTTGGCATCGACAGCCTGGCCGTCATGCACCACCAGCAGGGCGAACGGGCGCTCCCCCCACTGCGGGTCGGCGACCCCAACCACTGCAACCTCGCGCACTCCAGGATGCCGGCTGATCAGGTCCTCGAGGTCCAGGGAAGATATCCATTCCCCCCCAGTCTTGATCACGTCCTTGATGCGGTCGCGAATGTCTATGTAACCCATGCCGTCGAGCGTGGCGACGTCACCGGTGTGCAGCCAGCCACCCTGCCACAGCTCCTCGCTTTTCTCCGGCTCCTTGAAATAGCCCATGGTCAACCAAGGCGCACGCAGCACCAGCTCACCTTGAGTCTCGCCATCTGCCGGGAGGAAATTGCCATCGCCATCGACGATCGCAGCTTCCACCAGCGGCACCGGGACACCGGCCTTGATGCGGTAGGTCACGCGTTCGTCTTCGCTGCCGGCCTGCAGCTCATCGTTCAGGTGCGCGGCAGAAATCAGCGGGCACGTTTCGGACATGCCATAGGCTGCAGTCAGCTGAATGCCCCGGGCCAGCGCCGCTTGATATAGCGAGCGGTTGAGCGCACTGCCACCGATGATGATCTTCCAGCCGCCGAAGTCCTGGCCCTGGGAGCTCGGACAATTGAGCAGCATCTGCAGGATGGTGGGTACGCAGTGCGAGAAGGTGACCTTCTCGTCCCGCCAGAGCTTGATCAGCATGTCGGGCTCGTAGCGGCCCGGGTACACCTGTTTCAGACCGAGCATGGTCGCCGCGTACGGGATGCCCCAGGCATGCACGTGAAACATGGGCGTGATGGGCATGTACACATCATTGCTGCCAAGCAGGCGGACGCTGTCGATACTGCCGGTCACCGAGGCCTCGGCCAAGGTGTGCAGCACCAACTGGCGGTGGGTGAAGTAGACGCCCTTGGGGTTACCTGTGGTGCCGGTGGTGTAGAACGTGGTGGCGACCGAGTTCTCGTCGAAATCCGGGAAGTCGTAATGCGGGCTGGCCGCCGCCAGCAACTGCTCGTACTCGCCCACCAGGTTCGGCAGTTCGGCGGTCTTGTCCGGGCCATCGGTCAACAGCAGGGTCTTGTCGACCGTGGTCAACTGCCCGGCAATGGCCTGGTAAAGGCCGACAAAATCGCTGTTGACCAGCACGAAGCGGTCCTCGGCATGGTTCATGGTGTAGAGGATCTGCTCAGGCGACAGACGTACGTTGATGGTGTGCACCACCGCGCCGATCATCGGGATGGCGAACATGCATTCCAGATAACGGTGGCTGTCCCAATCCATCACCGCCACGGTGTCACCGGCCTTGACCCCGGCTTCGGTCAGCACGTTGGCCAGGCGGGCGATACGCTCGTTGAGCTGTGGATAGGTCAGCCGCAACTGGTCGCGGTAGACGATCTCGCGGGTCTTTTCATAGCGGCTGCCGGACATCAGCAGGCGTTTGATCAGCAGAGGAAAGCTGTAGGCGCCCTCGGCGGGCTTGATGATGCGGGTCTGCAGCATGGTTATCCCTTCTTGAAAAGCGAGCCGGACAAGTCTGTGTCTACTGTAGTTCGCCAATGTGACGGTCAAATCAGCCGAAGGAATGATTTGGCTGCGCGAGGTATGAGTGGCATTGTTCGGTCGATGGATCAACCCTTGCCCTGCCACTGGAGCCGTACCTATGCCCAGCCCGCGTCGCGCTGTGTTTCTCGATCATGAATCCCTGGACCTTGGTGACCTCGACCTCTCACCTTTGCAGAGCCAGTTCGACGCGTTCGAACTGTACGACGCCACCCGCCCGGATCAGGTAGCCGAGCGCCTGCAGGGCGCCGTTGCGGTGATCAGCAACAAGGTCATGCTCGACGCCAACGCCCTGTCTGCCAACCCACAGCTCAAGCTGATCCTGGTCGCTGCCACCGGCACCAACAACGTCGACCTGGCTGCCGCCCGCGCCCAGGGCATCACCGTCTGCAATTGCCAAGGCTACGGCACGCCCTCGGTGGCACAGCACACCCTGGCCCTGCTGCTGGCGCTGGCCACGCGCTTGTGCGACTACAACCAGGCGGTGGCCGACGGCCAATGGGCCAAGGCCAGCCAGTTCTGCCTGCTGGACTTCCCGATCGTGGAACTGGAAGGCAAAACCCTAGGCCTGCTCGGCCATGGTGAACTCGGTGGCGCCGTCGCGCGGCTTGCAGAAGCCTTTGGCATGCGCGTGCTGAGCGGGCAGATCCCCGGGCGCCCGGCGCGCAACGATCGCCTGCCGCTGGACGAACTGCTGCCGCAGGTCGATGCCCTGACGTTGCACTGCCCCCTCAACGAACACACACGGCACATGATCGGCGCACGTGAGCTGGCATTGCTCAAGCCCGGCGCGCTGGTGGTCAATACCGCACGTGGCGGCCTGATCGACGAGCAGGCCCTGGCCGACACCCTTCGTCGCGGCCATCTGGGCGGCGCCGCCACCGACGTGCTGAGCGTCGAGCCGCCGGTCAACGGCAACCCGTTGCTGGCCGGCGACATCCCGCGCCTGCTGATCACGCCGCACAGCGCCTGGGGCGCGGTGGAATCGCGCCAGCGCATCGTCGGCCAGCTCAGCGAGAACGCCCAGGCATTCTTTGCCGGCCAGCCACGCCGCGTGGTCAGCTGAGCGCAAGGGCAGGCTCTGCTACACTGCGCCACTTTTTTCAGGAGGCGTCGTCCATGGACCCGCGCAGTGAAGTTTTGCTCCGCCAGGCGGACCTGTTCCAGGGTCCACTGCTGATTGCCGGCGCCCCCGCCGATGACCTGCTCGGCCAGTTGCCAAAGGCCAATGCCTGGACCTGGCACGCGGGTGATCAGGCCATGCTCGACGCCCGCTTTGCCGGGCGCAGCCATTACGGCGTCGACGTGCCGCCGGTCGCCTTCGAGGCGGCCGTACTGTTCCTGCCCAAGTCGCGCGAACTGGCGGCCTACCTGCTAAACGCACTGGCGTCACGCCTGGACGGCGGCGAACTCTACCTGGTGGGCGAAAAGCGCGGCGGCATCGAAGGCGCGGCCAAGCATTTGCAGGCCCTGGGCAAGCCACGCAAGCTCGACAGTGCCCGGCATTGCCAGCTGTGGCAGGTCACCGTGGACAACGCGCCCGAAGCCAAGCCACTGGAAAGCCTGGCCGAACGCTTCGCGCTTGAACTGGAAGACGGCCCGCTGCAGGTGGTCAGCCTGCCTGGCGTGTTCAGCCACGGCCGCCTGGACCGCGGCACAGCGTTGCTGCTCAAGCACCTGGATAACCTGCCAGTGGGCCATGTACTGGACTTTGGCTGCGGTGCCGGTGTACTCGGCGCCACAGTCAAACGCCGTTACCCACAGAGCCGGGTCACGATGCTGGACGTAGACGCCTTCGCCGTGGCGGCCAGCCGCCTGACGCTGGCGGCCAATCAGCTGGAAGGTGAAGTTATCAGTGGCGACGGTATCGATGCTGCACCCGGCGACTTGAGCCTGATCCTGAGTAACCCGCCGTTCCATACCGGTGTGCACACCAACTACCAGGCATCGGAAAACCTGCTGAAAAAATCAGGCCAACATCTGCGAAAAGGCGGCGAAATGCGCTTGGTCGCCAACAGTTTCCTGCGTTACCAGCCTCTGATCGAAGGCGCGCTGGGCAACTGTCGGACCTGTGCCGAGGCAGACGGTTTTCGCATCTATCAAGCAACACGCTGATAAAAACAGGGCTTGCCCAAAGCGTTTCGGCTAGGCAGAATCCGCACCGTCCTAGGGGAGTAGTCTCCCGCAAGCACCCTGCTTGCCCGGCACGCGTCAACACACTTGGCCCACAGGCCATGGCGCGTGCGACCCACGATCTGCGCAGACAGGTCCAGGGTTTGACAAGACCTATGACACGCACACCTTACCCGGGGCGGGGAGGCTGTACGTGTCATAGCCGTGTCGACCCGCCCCCACAGGAACCCTGATGCTGGAATCGCTCCTCGTACCTACCGCGATCGTCGCGCTTGCCGAAATCGGCGACAAGACGCAATTGCTCGCGCTCATTCTGGCTGCCCGCTTCCGCAAGCCCTGGCCGATCATCGCCGGCATCATCGCCGCCACCCTGGCCAACCATGCCGCCGCAGGTGCCGTGGGCGCCTGGGTCAGCGGGTTCTTCAGTGAGTCGACGCTGCACTGGATTCTCGCCGCGAGCTTCACCGCCACGGCCCTGTGGACCCTGGTGCCGGACAAGATGGATGATGATGAAAACCCTGCGCGTCGCTTCGGCCCGTTCCTGACCACGCTGATTGCGTTCTTCCTGGCCGAGATCGGTGACAAGACCCAGGTGGCCACGGTGATGCTGGCAGCCCAGTACCCGCACCTGATCATGGTCATCATCGGTACCACGCTGGGCATGCTGATCGCGAACGTGCCGGTAGTCCTGGCGGGCAATTTCGCCGCAGAAAAGCTGCCGCTGACGCTGATTCGCCGCCTGGCCGCGACGGCCTTCATCGTGCTGGCGATCGTCGCCGTCTACTCGGCAATGAAAACCAGTGGGTGGGTGGGGTGAAGCGGCAGCTGCAAGCTGCAAGCTGCAAGAAAAAGCAGATGTACGCGTACTGCTCTTGCTTGTAGCTTGCAGCTGCTCTTACTTCTTGGCGGCCTGATACAGCGGCATGACCTTGGGAATCGCCGCCTGCAACGAGGCGATCCGGCTGTCAGAGGCCGGGTGAGTGCTCATGAACTCAGGTGGCGCACCCTCGGACGCCTTGCTCATCTTGTTCCACAAGGTGATCGCGGCGTTCGGGTCGTAGCCGGCACGCGCCGACAGTTCCAGGCCGATCAGGTCGGCTTCGTTCTCGTTGGCGCGGCTGTTGGGCAAGGTCATGGCGTAGTTCACCACCTGGTCTGCCAGCGCAATGCTGTTCTGGCCAAGGCCAAACAGCGCACCTGCGCCCTGGCGGGCCATTTCCACGCCGTAAGCCTTGGACATCGCTTCGCGACTGTGTTCACGCAGCGCGTGGGCGATCTCATGCCCCACCACTGCCGCAATCTCGGCATCGGTAAGCTTGAGCTGGTCGATCAGGCCGGTGTAGACGATGATCTTGCCGCCAGGGCCGCAGTTGGCGTTGAGCTCATCGCTCTTGATCACATTGACCTCCCACTGCCACTGGGCGGCATCCGGGCGGAATTTCGGCGCCTGGGCGATCAGCCGGTCGGCAATCACCTGCACGCGCCTGGCATCGGCGCTGGACTTGTCCAGCACGCCCTTGTTCGACGCCTCGCCAAGGGTCTGCTGGTACGACTGGGCGTACATCTGGTTGACCTCATCGGTCGAGAGCATGCTGAACATGTACTGCTTGCGCTCGACGCCGACAGCACCGCCGCTGGTGGTATTGACCGCCTGGCAGCCAGCCAGCAGGATGCCAGCGCTCAAGAGGCTGACGACAAAAGACTTACGCATGAAAACACTCCCTTTTTACATGCGGGATATCCTAGGCCGAGTCGCCCATGGGCTACCAGAGCCGCAGGGAAGATTTTCTTCGCCAGTACCGGCCTCATCAGGCCGGCGTCAGGCACTCGGGCGCATCCAGCTTCGGGTCATTGACGAAATTCGCCAGCGCCCGCTCACGTAGCGTGGCCGGTGGGCTGGCGAGCAGCTCATGCAGACGCGGCAGCGGTGTGTCAGGGGCCAGCCATGCGGCCTGCCCCGCCTCATCGAGAATCAACGGCCGGCGTTGGTTCATCGCCGCCTGGGTCACCACCGCACAGCTCAGCCACACCTGGTCCTGGACCGGGTAGGCTTCCCATATGGCCGCGAAATACAACGACGAACCCTCCCCCGGCGTCAACCAGTACGGCCGTTTGCGCACCGTGCCACGCCATTCGTAAAAACCGTTGGCTGGCATCAGGCAGCGCCGCAGACGTAACGCTTCGCGGAACATCGGTTGCTCGGCCAGGGTTTCGGCCCGGGCATGCGCGGGGGTGCGTGAGAGGTCAGTGAGCCAGGCCGGGGTCAGGCCCCAGCGCGCCTTGGCCAACTGCATCTGGCCGTCGACCTGGCGCTGGATCAGCACCGAAGCGCCGGGCGAGATATTCCATTGCGCCGGCTGGCCGGTAGGAAAGCCTGGCAGGCTTGCCAGCACCTGGGGCCAGCGAAACAGGGCATAGCGTCCACACATGGGCGATTTCAGAACCTAGCAGATCAAGGTACCGGGATAGCTCTCCGGTTCGTCGCCGACAAGCGGCTGGGCGCCATTGTACGCATCGATCAGCTGCCGTGCGTAACCTGCCTGCTCATCGGCCACGGCGAGCCCGAGCAAGCCTTGCATCGGCAACTCGCCAACACCGCCCATCAGGTCACGGCCGATCAGGTGCACCTCGATACCCTCGCTGGCCAGCATGCCAGCGAGCATTTCTGCCTCCAGCAAGGTTTCCGGTTCGTAGATCCGCCGCATCAGGCATCGTCCTCGCGTCTGACTTCGAGCATCCATTCGTCGCCGTGCACCTGCAGGATGAACACCACCGGCTGACAACATACCTGGCAGTCTTCGGTATACATCTGGTCGCCACCGGAGATGTCCACGGTGGTTTCCACGCGCTCGCCGCAATAAGGGCAATCGTAGAAGTCGGTTTCCAGCATCGCGGCCTCCGCAGTGACTTATGCGTATAATTGCCGGTCTGTTTACAGGGCCTGCGTGTGTCCGAGCCGTTTTTCGGGCCCCACCCCTACTTTATTACCCTAGCCGTTTCCAACAAGAGAGCATGATGGGCGAATTCGATGCCATCCGACCGTACGACGATGCTGAGGTCCCTGCCGTGCTGGCACGCCTGCTCAGCGACCCGGCATTCCTCGATATCCTCACCCACTTCCGCTTCCCGCGCGCAGCCGGGGCACTCGGCTGGTTGCTCAAGCCGCTGATCGCCCGCCGCCTGCGCAAGGAGTTCGCCGGGGTTACCTGCGTGTCCACATTGCAGGACAAGGTCGAATACTACGTCGACCACACCATCGAGCGCGCTACCGACGGGGTCACGTACACAGGCGTCGAGCAACTCAAATCCGGTACCGCCTATCTGTTCCTGGCCAACCACCGTGACATCGTCATGGACCCGGCCTTCGTCAACTACGCGGTGTACCACGCAGGCCTGCCGACGCCACGCATCGCCATTGGCGACAACCTGCTGCAAAAGCCGTTCGTCAGCGACATGATGCGCCTGAACAAGAGCTTCATCGTCCACCGCTCGCTCACTGGCCGGCGCGAGAAGCTCGCGGCCTACCAACTGCTCTCGGCCTACATCAACCATTCGATCCGCAACGACGGCGCTTCGATCTGGATCGCCCAGGCCGAAGGCCGTGCCAAAGATGGCGATGACCGCACCGACTCGGCCATCCTCAAGATGTTCCACATGAGCCGCAAGGATGAGCCTTTCGGTGCGGTGATCCAGGGCCTTAACCTTACTCCGGTGTCGATCAGCTACGAGTACGACCCCTGCGACCAGGCCAAGGCGCGCGAACTGTATATCCGTGCGACTACCGGCACCTATCAGAAGGCGCCAGGTGAAGACGACAACAGCATCGCCAAAGGCATCACCGGCTACAAGGGCCGGGTACACATCAACTTCGCCCCGCCGGTAACCGCGTTCTACGAGGACACCAAGCAGCTGGCGCAGGAGATCGACCGGCAGATTCTGGGGGGCTACCGACTGTTCCCGGTGCACTACCTGGCCTACGCAATGTGGGGCGAAAAGGATGAGGCACTACAGGTGCCGAGCGCCGAGAAGCTGTTCCCGGCCGAGGAGCTGGCAAAAGCCAAGGAAGAATGGCAACGCCGCCTGGACGCCTGCCCGCAGGAGCAGCGGCCATACCTGGTGTTGCAATACGCCACGCCGGTGCGCAACCAGTATCAGGTCAGGCAACAGGCGCCGGTTGCCTGACCACAGGGGCCGCTTGGCGGCCCCGCATGGTTCAGATCCAGGTACTGAACCATGACAGCAGCAAGGCCATCGCCAGGCAGGAAAAGCCCAGAATGTAGTAATAGCGCGGCACCCGCTGGTCGAATGCATCCACCAGCCCGTCATCCACTGCCAGGCTTTCGCGGGTGATGGCCTGGCGACGCCGTGCACTGTGCAGCAGCAACCCGCCCGGGCAGGTCATCAACAATGCCAGCAGATTGATCAGCTTGGTCGGATGGGCGGCCAGAACCCCCCAAAGCACTTGCAAGGACATCACGCAACCTCGGTCAGAACGTCAGCGAAGGCCGGCATTCTACCGAAGACCTGCCCTGGCGCCCGGACTTGGCGACAAAGTGTCACTAAATTTCATCTGTCACACGCTCGTCATCAAGGCAGGCCACCCTGTCGGCCTTTTCCCGAACCGGAGCGAGTACATGCTGCACGCCGAAAACCAGGACCGCCTCTATCTCATTGCCCAGAGTGATGAACAGCAGGCGTTGATCGATGGTTTTGCCATCAATGTCCAGGACCGCCAGTGGCTGGTGTATTGCGCCCTGGGCGGGCATGCGCATGAGCATTTGCCAGAGGTGGACCTGCTGACGGGCGTGAGCGTGCTGGATTTTCATATCCAAGCAGCCTGAGGCCTTCGAAAAACCAAAAAAAACCCGCTGCCAGGCACGCAGGCAGCGGGTTTGTTCTGGGTACAGCGAAAAGCTTATTCGCCCAGCACCTGGCCGATGGTCGGGTCTTTGAACAGGCGGGTCAACGCATCGCTCAACACATCCCCCACCAGCTTGGTGTTGGTTTCCTGGTTGGGCGCCATGCCGAAGCGCTGGTCCAACGAGGCGCCGTAACGGCCGCTGTAACGGCGGTTGGCGTTCGACACATCAGCACGGAAGGTGGCGCCGATGGTGGCCTCGGTCACGTACAGGTTTTCCTTGGGCGACTGGTACTTCAATTCGGCCAGGGTCACGGTCAGTTGCGGCGCGTTGGAGGCGTTGGCCGAAGGGGTGAAGCCCAACAGGCGTACGGCCGCCTCGGCCTGAGCCTGCAGCTTGGGCACGATGTCATTGCCATTGACGCTGATGGTGCTGGTCTCGGGGTACATGCCACCACGAGTGCCCAGGGACTGCGAAGCCCGGCCGTCCACCACCTTGACCACCACCGGCTGGCCGTGGCCGACCGGGGCGAGTTGGGCGTTGAGCTTGGGTTGCGGGCTGAGTTGTTGCGGGCTGTGGGCACAACCGACCAGGCTCAGGCTGGCCACGGCAAGCAAACCGAACAACAGACGTTGCAACATGCGTGTTTCTCCAGAAAAAGCGGCAAAGGCCCACAGTATACCTAGCGGCACGCTACAAGCGGCAAGCTACAAGTAAAAGCAGACCGCACGGGGCGCAGGCGTCTTCTTGAGGCTTGCCGGTTGAAGCCAGGCCCTTCTGTCACACTCGGTTCATGGTCCTGCTGTTATCTTCGCTGCAAGCCCTAACACACAGGACTCGACACCATGGCCTCGCTCTGGACCCTGCTCTTCCAACGCCCGCGCCACAATACCTATGCACGCCTCGATGGCGACGGCAACTGCCTGGGATTCAAGCAATGCAGCCAGCCACCAGGCAGCAACGGTTGGGTGCAGGTCAAAGAAATCCAGCTTGCCTGGCTGGGCCGCCCGCTGCCCGCCAACGCCCGGGTTTGCGCCCATGCAAGCGGCCATTGGCAGCGGCGCACCCTGCCCGCCTGACAAACGCTGCAATAAAAAGCACGAATAACGACCTTTCTGCCCGCGACATCGTTATAATCTCCCCCCGATTATAAGGACGTCTCCTGATCGGGCCCCGCATTTGCCGTTTGACCCCGGCACCTTCACCGCTTCGCCCACAGAGAGCCTTCCACTCAGGTCTTGCATCGGCTGTCGTGCCTGCTTTTCCGGCCCTTCGCACTGCATGAACCTGCGGGTTGCCATCGCGCAGTCCCCTTTTGAGGTTCACGTCTCCAAAAGAGCGTGAAAAAAACGGTTTTCACAACTTCACGAGAGTGTGGCGAGCAAATGAACAGTCTGGCATGTGCAATAGCGACAGATGTGTCCCGAACAGCCCTGAACAGGCGGCTGATACGCTCATTTCACATGGGTGTCTGAAACCGCTCCATAACGCACGCACGACACCTTGACCATAAGTCGAATTGCCGCACCTGTGGCAAACGGCGTTCAATAGACGAACCCGAAGACTGATTTGGCGGTGTCCGCGGAAGTTGCAAGAACTGCGAAGAGTCGGACATGGCGATCCTGGCACACCTGGGGTCCTATGCTGTCAATTAGGTAGCTGTAGATTGTGGAGACGCGTTAAATGGCGCAGAACGAATCGGTTGATGTAGTACTGGTAGGCGCGGGCATCATGAGTGCCACCCTGGCCGTACTGCTCAAGGAGCTCGACCCGACCCTGAAGCTTGAGGTCGTCGAGGCGATGGACTCCGGGGCCGCGGAAAGCTCCAACCCCTGGAACAACGCAGGCACCGGCCATGCCGGCCTGTGCGAGCTGAACTACACGCCCCAGGCCGCCGATGGCAGCATCGACATCAAGAAGGCCGTGCACATCAATGCCCAGTTCGAGGTCTCGCGCCAGTTCTGGGCTTACCTGAGCAAAAAAGGCAATTTCGGCCCGGCCCGTGCCTTCATCAACCCTGTCCCGCACCTGAGCTACGTCGAAGGTGACAAGGGTGTTTCCTTCCTCAAGAAGCGTTTCGAGCTGCTCAAGCAGCACCATGCCTTCGCCGAGATGGAATACACCGAAGACAAGGCGGTGATGAATGAATGGATGCCGCTGATGATGCCCGGCCGCCCGGCCGACCAGCACATCGCCGCCACCCGCGTGACCAAAGGTACCGACGTCAACTTCGGCGCACTGACCAACAAGCTGCTCAAGCTGCTGGGCGACTCGCAGAATGCGCAGGTCAAGTACAGCAAGAAGGTCGTCGGCCTGCGCCGTAACGGCGCTGGCTGGACCGTCAGCATCAAGGACGTCAACAGCGGCGGCAGCCGTGAAGTGGACGCCCGCTTCGTGTTCCTCGGCGCCGGCGGCGCGGCACTGCCGCTGCTGCAACTGTCCGGCATCCCGGAGAGCAAAGGCTTCGGCGGCTTCCCGGTAAGCGGCCAGTGGCTGCGTTGCGACAACCCGGAAATCGTCAAGCAGCACCAGGCCAAGGTCTACAGCCAGGCCGCCGTTGGCGCGCCGCCGATGTCGGTGCCGCACCTGGACACCCGCGTGGTGGACGGCAAGACATCGCTGCTGTTCGGCCCGTACGCCGGCTTTACCACCAAGTTCCTCAAGCACGGCTCGGTGATGGACCTGCCACTGTCGGTGCGCATGGGCAACATCGGCCCGATGCTGGCCGTGGCCCGCGACAACATGGACCTGACCAAGTACCTGGTCAGCGAAGTGATGCAGTCGATGGAACAGCGCCTCGAGTCGCTGCGCCGCTTCTATCCGCAGGCCAAGGCTGAAGACTGGCGCCTGGAAGTGGCTGGCCAGCGCGTGCAGATCATCAAGAAGGACCCGAAAAAAGGCGGCATCCTGCAGTTCGGTACTGAGTTGGTGTCGGCACAGGACGGCAGTATCGCGGCACTGCTCGGCGCATCCCCTGGTGCTTCGGTGACCGTGTCGATCATGCTTGAACTGATCGAGCGCTGCTTCCCCGAGCAGGCCAAGGGCGCCTGGGCTGCCAAGCTCAAGGAAATCTTCCCGGCTCGCGAGAAGACCCTGGCCACCGATGCAGCCCTGTACCACAAGATCAGTGCCGACAACGACGAGGCGCTGGACCTGGTAGAGAACAGCCCGGCCAAGCACTACGCCTAACGCCCCTCGGGGTAATGCCAGTCAGGTAGGCGATCCAGGGCCGCTTTGCGGCCCTGATAACGCTAACTGACTGGCAATACCCCTAGGGCGTTTTTTGTGGCGGGGATCTATCAGGCACGGGCTTTTTCGATGATCTCGATGTATTCAGCCGCATTGCGCTGGTCGGCGATCACTTCGACGAAGGTCTTGCCCTGTTCGTCTTTGCCGTCCAGGTCCAGCCCGGCTTCGACGAAGAACCCTACGAAGCGCTCGAAATCGTCGACACGCAGGCCGCGGTAAGCCTTGATCAGCTTGTGCTGAGAAGGCGAAGTCACACCATCTGCAGGCTCAAACTGGAGAAACGACTTGATGTAGTCGTCGCTGATTTCGTCACCAATCACCTGCTTCTTGTCTTTGCGCATTGCCGGCTCCAACTGGACCATCACGAATTTCGAAGGCCGGCAGTTTACCCCCCACACGCGACACGCCTCAACGCGTACGTACGGTACCTGTGTGCAAGTCGGCCCAGACATGGCCGTTGGAGTAGGTCAGAAACTGTACATACAGCGTCTCGTTGCGCAGCAGGTCCATGATCACGCGGTAGTCGCTGACCGGGTAGTTCAGGCTCAACGTGCGGGTCTTGTCGTCATACACAGGCTTTTTCAGGCTCTTGCCCGCCTCGCCATCGAAGGTGAGCAACACCTGGCTGATCGTCGCACCTTTACTCAACGGCTTGCCTTTGAGGCGCATCTGCAAGGAGGCGGTGATCGGAATTGGCTGTTGATCAGATTGGCGCTGCGCCCCAACCACTACCGAGTAGTCGGTTACCTGCAACAGTTGCTGGCCTGTCGGCGCTTCCTGGCGCAGGGCCTGGTCATCGGGCGGGAGAAACTGGCTGTGCAGCGGTGCGGCGGCAAGAGGCAGGCTGACTGCCAGCAACAGGGGAACGATCGCTCGCATGTAAGGCTCCTTGGCATGAAGGAGCACTCTAGCATGCTGCACAACGGTGGGCTGTCAATCGAACTGCGCGAGCATCCAGGCATGATACCGGGCAACACCCTCTTCGCCTTCACGCGGCGCCCAAGGGGCATGCTCGCCGTCGGCCAACTGCCGGTAAGGGCCGGCCTTGCATTCGAACAGAATGCTGTCTGCCTCGAGCACCACCAGGGAATGGAAGAGGCCCGGGCGCAGGTCCACGCCAAGGCACTCGCCACCGGCTTCAAGGACGCGCTTGTCGATCACTGCGCCCTGCTCATCGAACATAAGCAGCCCCAAGCGGCCCTTGAGCGCCAACAAAGTCTCGGCCTTGTCCTCGCTCAGGTGCCGGTGAGGCGCAATATAGGTGGACGGCTGCAAGCCCACTGCCAAGCGGTGACAGGGGTCTTGCATCTCATGGAAATTGTGATGGTAGCGACCACGCGGTGCGTCGGCGGCTTTCTGCGCCAGCCCGGCAAACAACGCTTGGTCGATGAAAGCAGGCTGGCTCATGATCAAAGTCCCTTGACGGCGAAGATGCCGTTCGCGTTACGCCAGTAACCCTTATAGTCCATGCCGTAACCAAAGATATAGCGATCGATGCAAGGCAGGCCGACGTAGCTGGCCTTGAGGTCCGGGCTGGCCTTGCGGTCATGGTCTTTGTCGATCAGCACCGCAGTGTGCACCGAACGGGCGCCGGCATGTTTACAGAACTCGATGATGGCGCTGAGGGTGTGACCCTCGTCGAGGATATCGTCGACGATCAGCACGTCACGGTCGATGAACGACACTTCAGGCTTGGCCTTCCAGAACAGTTCACCGCCACTGGTCTGGTTGCGGTAGCGCGTGGCATGCAGGTACGAGGCCTCCAGCGGGAACTGCAGGTGGGTCAGCAGCTTGCCAGCGAAGATCAGGCCGCCGTTCATCACACAGAACACCACCGGGTTCTTGTCGTGCAGGTCCTTGCAGATCTGCTCGCCAACCTTGGCAATGGCCGCTTCGACTTCGGCTTCGTTGTAAAGGCAGTCTGCCTCGCGCATGACTTGACGGATGTGCTCGAGATCAGCGGACATTGCGCTCTCCAGGGGGGATTTTGGAAAAGCGGGCAAAGGTACGCATCCGCTCGTCACAGATCAAGCATTTATGGACTAACGTGCAAAAGGACTGCACGACAGCAAAGGCTGAATAGATTAATCTAGCGCGGTTTTTTTGCCCGCCTTTCGGAGCCCCCCTATGCCCACTCGTGAGATCCGCCACCCGCTGATCCGCCACAAGCTCGGCCTGATGCGCCGTGCCGACATCAGCACCAAGAACTTTCGCGAACTCGCCCAGGAAGTCGGCGCGCTACTGACCTACGAAGCCACCCAGGACCTGCCACTGGAAACCTACGAGATCGATGGCTGGTGTGGCAAGGTGCAAGTTGAAAAAATCGCTGGCAAGAAGATCACCGTGGTACCGATCCTGCGCGCCGGCATCGGCATGCTTGACGGCGTGCTCAGCCTGATCCCGGGCGCGAAGGTCAGTGCCGTGGGTGTCGCACGCAACGAGGAGACCCTCGAAGCACACACCTACCTGGAAAAGCTCGCCCCGGACATCAACCAGCGCCTGGCGCTGATCATCGACCCGATGCTTGCCACCGGCGGCTCGATGGTCGCCACCATCGACCTGCTGAAGAAGGCAGGCTGCAAGGAAATCCGCGCCATGGTGCTGGTAGCAGCGCCTGAAGGCATCGAAGTGGTGGAGAAAGCCCACCCGGACGTCCAGATCTACACCGCCTCGATCGACCAGCGCCTCAACGAACACGGCTATATCGTTCCGGGCCTGGGCGACGCCGGTGACAAGATCTTCGGCACCAAGCAGAAGGACGCCTGACCATGCAGGACGGCTTCAACGACCCGCTATGGCGCCAGGTCGTTTCGGGCGCGCAGATGCTCTTCGTGGCATTTGGCGCGCTGGTGCTGATGCCGCTGATCACCGGCCTGGACCCTAACGTCGCGCTGTTCACCGCGGGTATCGGCACCCTGCTGTTCCAGCTGGTCACCGGCCGTCAGGTCCCGGTATTCCTGGCCTCGAGCTTTGCCTTCATTACTCCGATCATCCTCGCCAAAGGCCAGTTCGGCCTGGCCGAGACCATGGGCGGCGTGATGGCCGCAGGCTTCGTGTACACCTTCATGGGCCTGATGGTGAAGATCAAAGGCACCGGCTTCATCGACCGCATGCTGCCACCCGTGGTGATCGGCCCGGTGATCATCTCCATCGGCCTGGCCATGGCACCGATCGCGGCCAACATGGCCATGGGCAAGGGCGGTGACGGCGCGGTACTGATGCCGTACAAGACCGCCATGCTGATTTCCATGCCGGCGTTGCTCACCACCCTGATCGTCGCGGTATTTGGCAAAGGCATCTTCCGCCTGGTGCCGATCATTTCCGGGGTGCTGGTAGGGTTTGCCCTGGCGTTCGCCTTTGGCGTGGTCGATACCGCCAAGATTGCCGCCGCGCCTTGGCTTGAGATCCCTAATTTCACCGCACCAGCGTTCAACTGGCAGGCCATCCTGTTCATCGTACCGGTCGCCCTGGCCCCGGCGATCGAACATATCGGCGGGGTGATCGCAGTCGGCAGCGTGACCGGTCGCGACTACCTAAAGAAGCCTGGCCTGCACCGCACCCTGCTGGGTGATGGCCTGGCCACCACGGCAGCCGGCCTGTTCGGCGGCCCGCCCAATACCACGTATGCCGAAGTGACCGGCGCCGTGATGCTGACCAAGAACTACAACCCGAAGATCATGACCTGGGCGGCGGTCTTTGCCATCACCCTGGCCTTCATCGGCAAGTTCGGTGCGTTGTTGCAGAGCATCCCGGTGCCGGTGATGGGCGGCATCCTCTGCCTGCTGTTCGGTTCGATCGCGGCGGTGGGCATGAACACCATGATCCGCCACAAGATCGACCTGGGCGAAGCTCGCAACCTGGTGATCGTGTCGGTGACCCTGGTGTTCGGTATCGGCGGCGTGCTGATCGGCAGCGGCGACGGCCCTGATGATTGGGGCCTGAAGGGCATCGCCCTGTGCGCTATCGTGGCCATTGCCCTGAACCTGATCCTGCCGGGCAACGATGGCTGGAAAAAAGAGAAGCTGGATGTCTAAGAGCGGCCTTGCGTCGCTAAGGGGCCGCAAAGCGGCCCCTTCAATTCAAGCCTTTTCACACATCCGCGCCAGCACCCTCACCCACTCCGGGTGATCATTCAGGCACGGCACCAGCACCAACTCTTCGCCCCCTGCCTCGATGAACTGCTCCTTGCCGCGATCGCCAATTTCCTCCAGCGTCTCGATGCAATCGGCCACGAATGCCGGGCACATCACCAGCAGCTTCTTCGCCCCGGCCTTGGCCAGTTCATCCAGACGCGTCTCGGTATAGGGCTCGATCCACTTGTCTCGGCCTAACCGCGACTGGAACGAGACAGACCACTTGCCGTCCGGGATGCCCATCCTGGTGGCGAACGCCTTGGCCGACGCCAGGCACTGCCCCCGGTAGCACACCGCCCGCACTTCGGCACTGGCGTCCTTGCAGCAGTCCGCTGCCCGCAAATCATGCTTGCTACCAGGCATGAGCTTCTTCAGGTGCCGCTCCGGCAAGCCATGGAAGCTCAACAACAGGTGGTCGTAGTCCTGCTCAAGATAGGGCCGTGCACTGGCCACCAGGGCATCGATGTATTCAGGGTGGTCGTAGAACGGTTGCAGCACACGCAACTGCAACGGCAAGGCGCGTTCGGCGACAGTCTGGTTGGCCAGTGCCACTACCGTAGTCACCGTGCTGTCAGCGAATTGTGGATAAA
This sequence comes from Pseudomonas sp. p106, assembly GCF_003936645.1. Lineage (NCBI taxonomy): Bacteria > Pseudomonadati > Pseudomonadota > Gammaproteobacteria > Pseudomonadales > Pseudomonadaceae > Pseudomonas > Pseudomonas sp. p106. The sequence continues at coordinate 126,083 of NZ_RHQR01000003.1, read as the reverse complement.
GCGGCGCCAGTGTCACCTTGCGCACACCTTGAGCGGCGAGGCGCTCAAGCACCTGCGCCAGTGCTGGCTCGCCATAGCGCATGGCGATTTCCACCGGACCATGGGGCCAGTGCTCGACCATCGCGGCCTGCAGGCGACGCGTCAACACCACCAAGGGTGAGCCTTCGTCCCACCAGATCGAGGCATAGGCATGGGCAGACTGCTCTGGGCGCTTGATCAGGATCAGCGACACCAGCAAGCGCCGCACCGGCCATGGCAGGTCGACCACGTAAGGGTCCATCAGGAACTGGTTGAGGTAGCGGCGTACATCGGCTACCGAGGTGGAAGCCGGAGAACCCAGGTTGACCAGCAACAGAGCGTGATCGGTCATGCAGCGTCCTATGTCAGAGGCGCCTGGACAGGTTGTCCAGGGCCGATTGCAGATCGTTGTAACGGAACGTGAAGCCCGCGGCCAGCAAACGCACAGGGCGTGCCCGCTGGCCACCAAGCAACAACGTCGACAGCTCTCCGAGGCCCGCCTTCAGCAGCAGGCCAGGCACCGGCAGCAGCGCCGGCCGGTGCAGCGCCCGGCCCAGGCGCCGGGCGAATTCGCGGTTACGCACAGGCTCTGGCGCGCAGGCATTATAAGGACCGCTGGCGTCCTTGTGCCGCAAGAGAAAATCTATCAGGGCGACCTGGTCGTCTATATGCACCCAAGGCATCCATTGCCGCCCATTGCCCAGCGGGCCGCCCAGCCCCAGCTTGAACGGCAGGCGCAGGCGCGACAGGAAACCGCCATCGCTGGCCAGCACCAGCCCCGTGCGCACCAACACCACGCGCAGCCCAAGGGCCTGCGCACGTTGCGCTGTTTCCTCCCAGGCAATGCACAGCTGGCTGGCGAAATCCTCGCGCACCGGCGGCGATGCCTCGGTCAATTCACGCTCACCGCCATCGCCATACCAGCCCACCGCTGAACCCGAAATCAGCACTTCGGGACGTTGCTCACGGGTACCGAGCCAGCCCAGCAATTGCTCGGTAAGGCTGATACGGCTGGCCCAAAGCACATTGCGCCGGGCGGCGGTCCAGGGCCGGTCGGCAATCGGCGCGCCAGCCAGGTTGATCACGGCGTCCACCTGCTCGTCAGCGGCCAGTTCCTCCAGTTGGGCAATCCCGCGCACCCCGCTGCCACAGAGGCGCGCAACCTGATCAGGGCGCCGGCTCCACACGGTCAGGCGATGACCCTGGGCGAGCCAGAACGGGCAAAGATGCTGGCCGATCAAGCCAGTGCCGCCTGTCAGCAATATATGCATGGCTGTGTCCTCACAGAGTGCGGCGATGGTCTATTTTTACAACAAGGCACTTTTTTAACCCAACGCTCTCAGATAAACATAGGCCAACCTGCCCTATGAAGCGGAATAACCTTATACAAATTTTAAGTATTGTACAGGTTTGCCTGACAGCGTAGTCTGCTTACAGCACGGTTCGAAGAGGCCATCATGACAGTACCTATTGCCATCATCGGTGCCGGTATCGCCGGCCTTTCCGCTGCCCAGGCCCTGCAAAAGGCCGGGCAGTCCGTTCACCTGTTCGACAAAGGCCACGGCAGTGGCGGGCGCATGGCCAGCAAACGCAGCGAGGCCGGTGCGCTCGATCTGGGTGCCCAATACTTCACTGCGCGCGACCGTCGCTTCGTCGAGCAGGTGCAGCAATGGGTAGCCGCCGGCTGGGCCGAACAGTGGAAGCCGCAGCTGTACAACTACCGTGACGGCGAACTGACGCCCTCGCCCGACGAGCAGACGCGCTGGGTCGGCGTGCCGCGCATGAGCGCGATCACCCGCGGCATGCTCAAGGACGTCACGGTGAACTTCGGCTGTCGCATTGCCGAAGTGTTTCGCGGCAAGCAGTACTGGCACCTTCAGGATACCGAAGGCTGCAGCCATGGCCCATTCAGCCGCGTTGTGATCGCCGTCCCCGCGCCCCAGGCCACGCCGCTACTGGCAGCCACCCCAAAACTTGCCGCCGTGGCAGCGGGCGTGGTGATGGAGCCTACATGGGCCGTTGCCCTGGCCTTTCAGACACCGCTGGACACACCGATGCAGGGCTGCTTCGTGCAGGACAACCCGCTCGACTGGCTGGCACGCAACCGCAGCAAGCCAGGCCGCGATGAGCAGCTCGATACCTGGGTGCTGCATGCCACTTCCACGTGGAGCAAGCAGCATATCGACCTGGCCAAGGAAGAAGTGATCGAGCAACTGTGGGGAGAGTTCGCCGAATTGGTCGGCTGCGTGGTGCCTGCAGCGTCCTTCTCCGTGGCACATCGCTGGTTGTATGCACGGCCGGCCGGCAGTCACGAATGGGGCGCGCTGGCCGATGCCGACCAAGGGCTCTATGCCTGTGGCGACTGGTGCCTGTCGGGCCGCGTGGAAGGCGCCTGGCTCAGCGGTCAGGAGGCGGCACGACGCCTGCTGGAGCATCTCGACTAAACAAAACTGCAAAACTATACAAAAATACTAGTTTGCATAAGTTTGTGGCTGTGCTGGAATAACCTTGTACACGCGCGAATCAATGTACAAGTTTTCGGAGACAGCCATGCACGATCCATCCGCCCACAGTAAGCCCCGCATTGCCATCAGCTCATGCCTGACAGGCCACAGTGTGCGCTACAACGGCGGGCACAAGTCGTCCGATCTGTGCCGCACCCAGCTGGAAGAACACTTCGATTGGCTACCGGTCTGCCCCGAAGTCGCCATCGGCCTTGGGGTGCCCCGCGACCCGATCCGGCTGGTCGGTGACCCCGAACACCCGGCCGTGGTCGGGACACGCAACCCTGGCATGGACGTCACCGGCCCGCTCGCCAGTTACGGCGAACAGATGGCCGCCGAGCTTGACGATATCTGTGGCTACATTTTCATGCAGAAGTCGCCGTCCTGCGGGCTGGAGCGGGTCAAGGTCTACCAGGATAACGGTCACCCGGCAGTACAGGGTGGCAGAGGTGCCTACGCAGCGGCTTTCTGTGCCCGTCGCCCGGACCTGCCGGTCGAGGAAGAGGGGCGCCTGCACGACCCGGTATTGCGCGAGAACTTCATCAGCCGCGTCTACGCCTATGCGGACTGGCAGCGCCTGCTGGCCAAGGGTTTGAGCCGTGGCGCACTGGTGCGCTTCCATTCACGCTACAAGTACCTGCTCATGGCCAACAACCCGCAGGCTTACCGACAGCTTGGGCGCCTGCTTGGCAGCATGAGCCGGGACGATGACCCTCAGGTGATCGGGCCCCGCTATTTCAGCCAGTTGATGCAGGCGCTGCGTCGCTGCGCCAGCCGCGGCACCCATGGCAACGTACTGCAGCACCTCAGTGGCTACTTCAAGGACGCGCTGACGCAGCAGGACAAGGCCGAGCTGCAACACATCATCGACCAGTACCAGCAAGGGGTCGTACCGCTGGTAGTTCCGCTGACCTTGCTCAAACACCATTTGCGCAAGCACCCTGACCCCTACCTGCAGCAACAGACCTACTTACAGCCGCACCCCGATAGCCTGGGGCTACGCAATGCAGTCTGAAGCGCCCATGCCCATCGGTGAACTGGCACGCCGCACCGGTGTGAATCCGGTGACCCTGCGCGCCTGGGAGCGGCGCTACGGGCTGCTGAAGCCGCAACGTACCGCCAAAGGCCACCGCTTGTATGGCCGCGACCAAGTCGAACGTGTCGAAGCGATCCTGGCCTGGCTGGAACGCGGCGCATCGGTCGGCCAGGTGCGCGAGCTGCTCGACAAGCCACCCGGCGTTGCCCCGCAAGGCGACTGGCAAACCCGCCAGCAACAGTTGATAGAGGCCATCGCCAACCTGTCCCAGCGCAGCCTCGACCAGCAACTCAATCAAGCCATGGCGCTGTATCCGGCCATCACCCTGTGCGAGAAATTGCTGCTGCCATTGCTCGATAGCCTGGGGCAACGTTGGTGCAATTACTTCAATGCCAGGCTCGAACAGGTGTTCTTCCACACTTGGCTACGCAGCAAGCTGGGCGCACGGGTCTATCACGACAATCAATCACTGCACGGCCCGGCCGTGTTGCTGGCCGAAGACAGTGAGCACGCCTTCGACCCCAGCCTTTGGCTGTATGCCTGGCTGCTGAGCAGCAGCGGCATCCCTGTCGAAGTGCTTGAAAACCCCGTGAGCGGAGTGGAGTTGCAACGTGCCGTCACCGCCCTGCAACCTCGCGCCCTGCTGCTGCACCTGGGCCCGCGCATCGATGGCCGGGCCCTGCTGCGTACCCTGCAGGGGATAGCAGGCACCAAGCTGCTGGGCGGCGCCACGATTTCCCTCCACCAAGCTCAACTGCACGGCTTCGGTCTGCCCGAGCTTTTCCTGTTCGATACCCCGCAGGCGGCATTGCGCACGCTGCAAGGCAATGACCGCCCGCCTGTAGAGTAGATGCCCATGCAACTGATCTGGCTGCGCAGCGACCTGCGCGTCAACGACAACACCGCCCTGAGCGCCGCCTGTGAACGTGGCCCTACCGTGGCCTTGTGGCTTGCCAGCCCAGGCCAGTGGCAGGCGCATGACGACGCTGCCTGCAAGGTCGACTTCTGGCTGCGTAACCTGCGCGACCTGCGCCAGTCACTGGAGGGCCTCAATATTCCGTTGCTGGTCCGCAGGATCGACACCTGGGAGCAGGCGGCCCAAACGCTGCTCGACGTGTGCCGCCAGCACAACATCGAAGCGGTGCACTGGAACGATGAGTACGGCATCAACGAAAACAGCCGCGACCAGGCGACCCGCGCGTTACTGGAAGCCTCCGGCGTTCAGGCTCACAGCTACCTCGATCAGCTGTTGTTCCGCCCCGGCACCGTGCTGACCCGCAGTGGTGATTACTTCCAGGTCTTCAGTCAGTTCAAGAAAGTCTGCCTGGAGCACCTGCACCGAAGCCTGCCGTCACAAGCACCTCGGGTAAAGCGCCAGGCCCCCGTGGGTATCGCCAGCGACCCCATTCCCCAGCACATCGATGGCTTCGACAAACCATCGCGCACCCTGAGCGAATACTGGCCTGCGGGCGAGGACGAGGCGCAAGCCCGACTGGCACGCTTCGTGGACGAAACCATCGAGGACTACCATCACCTGCGCGACCTGCCGGCAAAACCTGGCACCAGCCAACTATCGGCCTACCTGGCGGCCGGGGTGGTCTCGCCCCGCCAGTGCCTGCACGCCGCACTGGCGAGCAACCGCGGCGAGTTCGACAGCGGTAGTACCGGCACCCAGACCTGGATCAACGAATTGCTCTGGCGCGAGTTCTACAAGCATATCCTGACCGGTTATCCACAGGTGTCACGCCACCGAGCATTCCGCACACACACCGAATCGCTGCCTTGGCGCGACGCCCCTGCCGACCTTGAGGCCTGGGAACAGGGACGCACCGGGTTCCCGATCATTGACGCGGCCATGCACCAGTTGCTGCACACCGGATGGATGCACAATCGCCTGCGCATGATCGTCGCCATGTTCCTCAGCAAGAACCTGCTGATCGACTGGCGCCTGGGCGAACGGCACTTCATGCGCCACCTGATCGACGGTGATCTGGCCGCTAACAATGGCGGCTGGCAGTGGAGCGCCTCCACAGGCACAGACGCGGTGCCCTACTTCCGTATTTTCAACCCCGTTTCGCAGTCGCAACGCTTCGACCCACAGGGGCACTTCATTCGCCACTGGGTACCCGAGTTACGCGGGCTGGATGAAAAAAGTGTCCATCTGCCTACGCAAAACAAGGATCTTTTCGCCGAAAATTCGTACCATCGTCCTATAGTTGACCTCAGTAGTAGCCGCCAGCGTGCACTGGAGGCCTTCAAGGGGTTATCGCGCAGGTAGGGTGAGGGGTCCGCGTATTGAATCATCCGCGAATTTTCTGGGTTACGGGAGCAGGTAGTGGTCTGGGTTTGGCCTTGGTGGAGCAATTGCTCGGGCTAGGGCACCGGGTAGCGACAAGCGGGAAGGATTGCCAGGCGCTCGATACCTTGGCAGCGCACCACGGTAGCCGCCTGTTGCGCCTGCCATGGCAGTTGCATGACGAAGACCAGGCGGCCAGCGCCTGCCTTGAGCTTTGTCATGCCTGGGGCGCGCTGGACAGCCTGATCATCAATGCAGGGGCCACCGATTATCTGCCGAATGCGGTATCGGCCACAGACGTGTTCGAGACGATCGTAAGCAGTAACCAGCTGGCGGCCGAACACTGCCTGGGCCAGGCTGTACCGTTGCTGTTGAAAGGCGACAAGCCGCAGGTAATGGCAATATTCAACCGTTATTCGGCCTTGCAGTTGTATGCGCCCACGCGCGTCACAGCAGGCTGGAACAACACACCGCAGTGGTTTCGCGAGGCGCGTCAGTCGCTGAAAAATCAGGGCATTGACCTGACGGTGGTGGCGCCACATTCGTTGAAGACACCGGTCACCTCAGCTATGGCCTTTCCTGAAGACTGGACACCGCAGAGCGCCGCACAGGAGCTGCTGCAACGCTTGCCACTGCGCGAGCCGGAGCTTGTGCTGGAGGTCACGAACCTGAGTAGCTTGTGGCCATTGTCACGCTAAGTGATGAGGAGGCATTGCCACCCGCTTCGCGGCCCCGCGAAGTGGGTGGCAATGGCAAACTCAGAGTGCCATGCGGTAATGCAGGCTGTAGCTCTCGACCCCATCGTTGGGCTGCTTGATGCCGGCGTTGGAGTAGTGGATTGCCCGCACGCCAATCTCATGGCCACCTGCAAAGCGCAGCCCGAAACCGATTCGGTCTTCGAACTGGAACGACGAACCCAATTCGTTGCTTTCAAGCTCAGTGCTGGCAAATGCAGCCACGCCGATGCCCGCCTCGATGTAGGGCTTCACTGACTCACCAGCGAACTCATAGACGAATACCGGTGCGAAAGACAGGCTGTGGTTGCTCGCCGTCTCGTCGCCGTCCCAATAGGTGTAAGCCCCATCCCAATAACCGGTCAGCCGACCGACGCTCGTCTGCCACCAGCTGGCATCCCAGTTGGACTGAAGGCCCAGGCGGTAAACCTGGGTGGAGTCACCCGTCTGCCCTACCGATAACGAAACATCGGCAGCTTGCACTACCGCGATCTGTCCCAAAGTGACGGCGGCAGCCGCCGCCAAGCCGAGCAGTTTCCTCATGAGAAACATCCTTCTTTCCAATGCTGTTGTAAGTGTTCGCCTCATGGCAGGCAAAAAATAGAAATCAGGAGTGGGACGATAGTTCAGCTGTTTTTCACGTTTTTTTTACAACTGAAAACTTTGCACACTGCCCGACTTGTTCCACAGCACAGGGAGGATGTTTTCCAAAGATCGCGGATCGGCACTGGTCCAGAATGCAGCTTCGCGTGCCGGCCCCTCGGCCAGTAGTTCGCGCGCGGCCAGTAACCGTTGCAGTTGGCGCGCCACCGCCGCACCGGTATCGATGATAGCGACGTCGGCGGGCACCATCCCGGCCAGCAACGGGCGCAGGAACGGGTAATGGGTACACCCGAGAATCAGCGTATCGCAACCTGCCGCAAGCAAGGGCTGCACATAGCCAAGCAAAAGCTGGCGCAATTGCAGGCTGCCAAGGTCACCCGTCTCGATCAGCTCGACCAGCCCAGGGCAAGGCTGGGTGACCACGCGCACATCGTTGGCGAAGCGGTCGAGCAAGGCGGCGAACTTGGCGCTCTGCAAGGTGCCGGTAGTGGCCAGCACACCGACCACGCCGGAACGGGTGGCAGCAGCAGCAGGCTTCACCGCCGGCTCCATGCCTACCAGCGGCCAGTCCGGATAAAGCTCACGCAGGTCGGCAACCGCTGCCACGGTAGCGGTGTTACAGGCCAGCACCATCGCCTTGGCGCCCTGCGCCTGGAAAAACTCGGCAATGCGCCGGCAACGCTGGCGGATGTAGTCGGGGGTTTTCTCGCCATACGGCACATGCCCGCAATCGGCCACATAGAGCAGCGACTCGCTGGGCAGCAAGCGCTGGATCTCGGCCAGGACCGACAAACCGCCGACCCCGGAGTCCATCACGCCGACCGGTGCCGAGCGCTCAGCCATCGCGTTTGCCACATACCGCACAAGCCGGGTCACGCTTGACCCGCAGTTCCCGCAGGCGCGTGCCCAGTGCGTCGATCAGCAGCAAGCGGCCCACCAGCGGCTCGCCAAAACAAGCCAGCAGTTTCATGGCTTCCAGCGCTTGCAGGCTGCCGACCAACCCAACCAGCGGGCCAATCACTCCGGCTTCGCTGCAGGTCAGCTCGTCTTCGCTGCCATGGCCGTACAGGCAATGGTAGCAAGGGCTGTAATCGCGCCGAGGGTCGAACACCGACAGCTGCCCTTCGAGGCGGATGGCTGCACCACTGACCAGCGGCTTGCCATGGGCGAAGCAAGCTGCGTTGACCGCCTCCCGGGTACCAAAGTTGTCGGAACAGTCCAGCACCAGGTCGACGGCCGCCACTGCAGCGGCCAGGGAGTCTTCATCCAGCGCCTGACGATGGGCGACCAAGGTGATTTCAGGATTGATGGCCTCAAGCCGCTGAAGCGCCGAGTCCACCTTGCTCATGCCAACACTGCCACTGTCATGGATAACCTGGCGCTGCAGGTTGGTCAGGTCGACGGTATCGAAATCAGCCAGGTGCAGCTCACCTACACCGGCTGCTGCCAGGTAGAGCGCCACCGGTGAGCCCAGACCACCCAGCCCGATGATCAGCGCCTTGCTCTGCTTGAGGCGCAACTGGCCTTCGATGTCCACCTGTGCCAACAAAATCTGCCGGCTGTAACGCAACAATTCCTGATCGGTCAGCATGGCAAGCGCCCCAGGGAAATACGTTCATGACCGCCCAGGTCCTTGCGGCTGGCCACCTCGATGAAGCCTTGCCCGCTCAGCAGCGCGCGCACGGCAGGTGCCTGGTCGTAGCCGTGTTCGAGCAGCAGCCAGCCACCGGGCAGCAGATGCGCCGGCGCCTGGCCAACGATCAGCCGCAGGTCGTCCAGGCCATCGGCCCCGGCCACCAGTGCACTGCTGGGTTCGAAGCGCACATCACCGGCAGCCAGGTGCGGGTCTTCGGCAGCGATGTACGGCGGGTTGCTGAGGATCAGGTCGAAACGCTCCCCGTCCAAGGCGCTGAACCAGTGGCTGGCGAGCACCTTGACGTTGCCCAGGCCCAAGCGCTGACGATTACGCTCAGCCAGCGCTACCGCTTCCTCGACCCGGTCCAGCGCCGTGACCTGCCAGGCCGGGCATTCGCTGGCCAAGGCCAGCGCTATCGCGCCGGTTCCGGTGCCCAGGTCGAGCACCTTGGCGGGCGTTGCAGGCTGCAACTCAAGCGCCGTCTCGACCAGAAGCTCGGTATCAGGGCGTGGGATCAACGTGTGGGGTGCCACTTCCAGGTCGAGTTTCCAGAAGCCCTGCTGGCCCAGAATGTAGGCAACCGGCTCACCGCCGCGGCGCCGATGCAGGTAGCCTGCGTAGGTCTGCGCATCCTCGCTGCTGACGATGCGTTCAGGCCATGTGTGCAGGTAGCTGCGCGACTTGCCGATGGCCGCCGCCAGCAGCAGTTCGGCGTCCAGGCGTGCGGTGGGCGAATCCGGCAGTTGCGCGTTGCGCAGCAGGCTGGCAATGATGGTCATCAGTCCCCCAGAGCCGCCAGCTGATCAGCCTGGTATTCGGCCAGCAACGGTTCGATCACCGCGTCAACGCCCCCGGCAAGGATATCGTCGAGGGAATACAGGGTCAGGTTGATACGGTGATCGGTCACCCGCCCCTGTGGATAATTGTAGGTACGGATGCGCTCTGAGCGGTCGCCCGAACCTACCAGCAGTTTACGCTCGCTGGCGATGGCATTCTGCGCGGCGCTGGTCTGCATGTCATTGAGCTTGGCCGACAGCCAGGACATGGCTCGGGCCCGGTTCTTGTGCTGCGAGCGCTCCTCCTGGCACTCCACCACGATGCCGGTAGGCAAGTGCGTGATGCGGATGGCCGAGTCGGTCTTGTTGACGTGCTGGCCACCGGCGCCGGATGCGCGGTAGGTGTCCACGCGCAAATCAGCCGGGTTGATCTCGATTGCCACCTGTTCGTCCGGCTCGGGCAGTACCGCGACGGTGCACGCCGAGGTGTGGATTCGGCCCTGCGATTCGGTTTCAGGCACCCGCTGCACACGGTGCGCGCCAGACTCGAACTTGAGCTTGCCGTAAACGCTGTCGCCTTCGACGCGGGCGATGATCTCTTTATAGCCGCCGTGCTCGCCCTCGTTCTCGGAAAGAATCTCGAGGCGCCAGCCACGCCGTTCGGCATAGCGCGAATACATGCGGAACAGATCGCCCGAGAAGATGGCCGCCTCGTCGCCACCGGTGCCGGCGCGAATTTCGAGGAACACGTTGCGCCCGTCATTGGGGTCTTTGGGCAACAGCATGCGTTGCAGCTGCGACTCCAGCACCACCAGCTGCTCCTTGGCTTCGCGCACTTCCTCCACGGCCATTTCGCGCATATCGGGGTCGGCGTCCTTGAGCAGCGCCTGGGCGCCTTCGAGGTCGTCCTGCACCTTGCGCCACTCTTTATAGGCGCCGATCACCGGCTCCACTTCAGCGTATTCGCGAGAATAGGCGCGAAAGCGCGCCTGGTCGGAAATGACTTCGGCATCACCGAGCAAGGCGGTGAGTTCCTCGAAGCGGTCCTGGAGCGTGTCCAGTTTGTTCAGCAGCGACGCTTTCATTGCAAGGATTTGTCCGTCGAGCCCTCGTTGAGGGCAAAGAGTTCCTGGGCCATGGCCAGCGCATCGAGGCGGCCCTCGGCCGAGAGCTTTTTCAGCTGCACGCTGGGCGCATGCAGGAGTTTGTTGGTCAGCCCCCGGGCCAGTTGCGCCAGTACGTCCTCGGGGTTGCCACCGTTGGCCAGCAGACGCTGGGCCTTTTGCAGTTCTTCGTCGCGCAGGCGCTCGCTTTGCTGGCGATAGGCGCGCAACACGTCGACCGCGGCCAGTTCGCGCAGGCGCACCATGAAGTCTTCGGCGCCCACCGAGACCAGCTCTTCGGCCGCCTGGGCTGCGCCCTGGCGGCTCTTGAGGTTTTCCGCGACCACTTCGTGCAGGTCATCGACGGTATACAGGTACACGTCGTCGAGCTCACCCACCTCCGGCTCGATGTCGCGCGGCACGGCGATGTCGACCATGAAGATCGGCTTGTGCCGGCGCTGCTTCAGCGCGCTTTCCACCGCGCCCTTGCCCAGGATGGGCAACTGGCTGGCGGTGGAGCTGATGACGATGTCGCTGTGCGCCAGCTCTTGTGGGATATCGGCCAGCAGCACGGCGTGAGCACCGAACTGCTCGGCCAGCAGGCTGGCCCGCTCCAGTGTACGGTTGGCCACGACGATACGGCGCACGCCCTGCTCATGCAGGTGGCGGGCAACCAGAGTGATGGTTTCACCGGCGCCGATCAGCAGCGCCTGGCTGCGGCCCAGGTCGCTGAAGATCTGCCGCGCCAGGCTGACCGCAGCAAACGCCACCGACACCGGGTTCTCGCCGATCGCGGTGTCGGTACGCACCTGCTTGGCGGCGCTGAAGGTGGCCTGGAACAGGCGCCCAAGCAGCGGGCCGACGGTGCCAGCCTCGCGCGCCACGGCATAGGCCGACTTCATCTGGCCGAGGATCTGCGGTTCGCCAAGCACCAGCGAGTCGAGGCCCGAGGCCACGCGCATCATGTGCCTGACGGCATCATGCTCTTCATGGATATAGGCGCTGGCCCGCAGTTCATCTAGGCTCAGGCGGTGATAATCGGCCAGCCACTGCAGGACCGCCTCGGCGGACAGCTGATCCTGCTCTATATAGAGCTCGCTGCGGTTGCAGGTCGACAGGATCGCCGCTTCACGGCTGGCGGTCAGTCGGCAGAGCTGCTGCAGGGCGTCGACCAGCTGCTCTGGGGTAAACGCCACGCGCTCGCGTACGTCTACCGAGGCAGTCTTATGGTTGATACCAAGTGCAAGAAAGGCCATGCAAGGTCGCTGGTTGTGACGAGAAGCCGATAATTGTCCTCTTTCGCAGGTTTTAGAACAACCACCGTTCGCTATTGTCCCTATATACCAAGAGCATCACTGTAAACCGCGACCTTCGCGTGTGGGTTTGCCCCCGCGCTTGTGTCATCATGCTCCGACCGCCGGTAAGTCCTTCTAAGCCTCTTTATATGAACAGACCCTACGCACTGCTGCTTGCCTTCGCCCTGCTCCAGGGCTGCCAGAGCCTGGCCCCGCAAAAGGCCGAGCCTCCCGTTGCCGAAGCCGGCAAGGCCGAGGCCGAGAAGCCCGTGGTGTATGGGTCGTTCAAGCAGGACACGCTCTACAGCCTGCTGGTGGCCGAGCTGGCCGGCCAGCGCAACCGGTTTGATATCGCCCTGGCCAACTACACCGACCAGGCCGAGAAAACCCAGGACCCGGGCGTGTCCGAGCGTGCCTACCGCATCGCCGAGTACCTCGGCGCCGACGAGCCGGCCCTGGATAGCGCTTTGATCTGGGCCCGCAACGACCCGCAGAACCTCGACGCCCAGCGCGCCGCGGCCATCCAGCTGGCCCGCGCAGGCCGCTATGACGACTCCATGACCTATATGGAGAAGGTGCTGCAGGGCCAGGGCGACACGCACTTCGACTTCCTCGCCCTGTCGGCCGCAGAGACCGACCAGAGCACCCGCGACGGTCTGATGCAGAGTTTCGACCGCCTGCTGGTCAAGTACCCCGACAACAGCCAGCTCGTGTTCGGCAAGGCCCTGCTGCTGAACCAGGACGACAAGGCCGAAGAAGCCCTCGAACTGCTTGAATCACACCCGGCACAAAATGGCGAGATAGCCCCGACCCTGCTTCGTGCCCGCCTGCTCCAGGCCCTGGACCGCGGCCCGGAAGCCCTGCCGCTGCTGCGCGGGGCGATCCGCGACAACCCGGAAGACAAGCGCCTGCGCCTGACCTATGCGCGCACCCTGGTCGAACAGGACCGCATCGCCGATGCCAAGGCCGAGTTCATCAGCCTGGTCCAGCAATACCCCGACGACGACGAGCTACGTTACTCGCTGGCGCTGGTGTGCCTGGAGAACAAGGACTGGGACGAAGCCGAGAGCTACCTGCGTGAGCTGATCGAGCGCGACAGCAACGTCGACGCCGCCCACCTGAACCTGGGCCGCATCGCCGAAGAACGCCACGACCCGGCCGGCGCCCTGCGCGAATACGCACTGGTTGGCCCGGGCCCCGACTACCTGCCTGCACAATTGCGTCAGTCCGACATCCTCATCGCCAATGGTCGCGGCACCGAAGCGTCACGCCAGCTCGCCGAGGCGCGCGAGGCGCAGCCGGAACTCGCCATCCAGCTGTACCTGATCGAGTCGGAAAGCTACAGCAACAACAACAAGGACGCCCAGGCCAACCAAGTGCTGCAGCAGGCCATTCAGCGCTACCCGGACGACCTCAACCTGCTTTACACCCGCGCCATGCTGGCCGAAAAGCGTGACGACCTGCCGCAGATGGAAAAAGACCTGCGCGCCATCATCGCCCGCGAACCGGAAAACGCCATGGCGCTGAACGCCCTGGGCTATACCTTGGCTGACCGCACGACCCGTTACGCTGAAGCCAAGGCCCTGATCGAAAAGGCCTATCAGCTGACCCCGGACGACCCGGCAATCCTCGACAGCATGGGCTGGGTCGCCTATCGCCTGGGCAACCTCGAAGAGGCCGAGCGTTACCTGCGCCAGGCCCTGGAGCGCTTCCCCGACCATGAAGTGGCTGCTCACCTGGGCGAGGTTCTGTGGGCCAACGGCAAGCGCCGTGAAGCTCGCCAAGTCTGGGCCAAGGCCTTCGAGGCCCAGCCCGACAGCCCTATCCTGCGCAAGACCGTCTTGCGCCTGACCGGATCCGAGACCCTTTAACGCCATGTTTTTGCGCCATTGCATCACCTTTACCCTGATCGCCCTGCTGGCCGGCTGTGCCGGCTTCGGTAGCCGGGAGGCCCTGCAGGGCCACGGCGACCCACAACAGTGGCGCGCCCATAAAGAGCAACTGAGCAGCCTTGACGGCTGGCAGATCAACGGCAAGGTCGGCATCCGCGCCCCGCGCGACTCCGGCAGTGGCACGCTGTTCTGGTTGCAGCGCCAGGACTATTACGACATCCGTCTGGCCGGCCCGCTGGGCCGAGGCGCAGCACGCCTGACCGGCCGCCCCGGCGGCGTGGTACTGGAAGTGGCCAATCAGGGCCGCTACGAAGCCGCCAGCCCCGAAGCGTTGCTAGAAGAACAGCTGGGCTGGCAATTGCCGGTGTCGCACCTGGTCTGGTGGGTGCGCGGCCTGCCCGCCCCCGACAGCAAGAGCAAGCTGACCCTCGATGGCGACAGCCGCTTGGCCAGCCTGGACCAGGACGGCTGGCAGGTGCAGTACCTGAGCTACACCGAACAGAACGGTTACTGGCTGCCCGAGCGCCTGAAGCTGCACGGCAAGGACCTCGACGTGACCCTGGTGGTCAAGGACTGGCAGCCACGCCAGCTGGGGCGCTGACCGATGCACAGGCTCACCCTGCCCGCCCCGGCCAAGCTCAACCTGTGGCTGCACATCATCGGCCGCCGCCCGGACGGTTACCACGAACTGGAAACCGTCTTCCAGTTCCTCGATCACTGCGACGAGCTGACTTTCGCCCTGCGTGAAGACGGCGCGATCCGCCTGCACACCGAGATCGAAGCGGTGCCCCACGACAGCAACCTGATCGTGCGCGCCGCGCGCAAGCTGCAGGAACAGTCCGGCACCGGCCTTGGCGCCGATATATGGCTGACCAAGGTGCTGCCCATGGGCGGCGGCATCGGCGGCGGCAGTTCGGATGCAGCGACCACACTGCTGGCGCTGGCGCACTTGTGGCAACTGGATTGGGACGAGGATCGCCTGGCTGCCCTGGGCCTGACACTGGGTGCCGACGTGCCGGTGTTCGTGCGTGGCCATGCAGCATTCGCCCAAGGAGTGGGTGAGCAATTGACCCCGGTCGACCCGGCCGAACCCTGGTACGTCGTGCTGGTGCCGCAAGTGTCTGTCAGCACAGTAGAAATTTTTTCACATCCACAGTTGACACGTGATTCCCTCCCCCTTAAGATGCGCCCCGTTCCCGAGGGAAACAGTCGAAATGACTGCCAACCGGTGGTAGAGCAGAGTTACCCAGAAGTTCGCAACGCGTTGAATTCACTGGGTAAATTCACTGAAGCTCGATTAACCGGCACTGGAAGTTGTGTGTTTGGGGCCTTCCCAAGCAAAGCCGAAGCTGATAAAGTTCTGGCCCTTCTTTCAGCGACCCAAACAGGGTTTGTGGCGAAAGGAAGCAATGTTTCGATGTTGCATCGCAAGCTGCAAAGTCTGGTCAAGAAGTCGAGTGCCTAGCGCTCGCAGCAACAGATACAGGGGCGTCGCCAAGCGGTAAGGCAGCAGGTTTTGATCCTGCCATGCGTTGGTTCGAATCCAGCCGCCCCTGCCATTTTCCTTATACTCATCCAGGTATACCCTCAGCCTCCAGGTACTGCGCGTGTCCAAGATGATGGTCTTTACGGGGAACGCTAACCCCGATCTGGCTCGGCGTGTCGTACGTCAGCTGCATATCCCTCTCGGTGACGTCTCTGTCGGTAAATTCTCCGACGGTGAGATCAGCACTGAGATAAATGAAAATGTCCGCGGTAAAGACGTCTTCATTATTCAGCCGACCTGTGCCCCGACCAACGATAACCTGATGGAACTGGTAGTGATGGCCGACGCCTTCCGCCGCTCCTCAGCATCCCGAATCACCGCCGTGATTCCTTACTTCGGATACGCCCGCCAGGACCGCCGTCCGCGTTCGGCACGTGTAGCCATCAGCGCCAAAGTCGTCGCTGACATGCTCACTGTCGTGGGTATCGACCGTGTTCTCACCGTCGACCTGCACGCTGACCAGATCCAGGGTTTCTTCGATATCCCGGTCGACAACATCTACGGTTCGCCCGTACTGGTCGACGATATCGAAGACCAGCGTTTCGAGAACCTGATGATCGTCTCCCCGGACATCGGTGGTGTCGTGCGCGCACGTGCCGTCGCCAAGTCCCTGGGTGTCGACCTGGGTATCATCGACAAACGCCGTGAAAAGGCCAACCACTCCGAAGTGATGCACATCATCGGCGACGTCGAAGGGCGCACTTGCATCCTGGTAGACGACATGGTCGATACCGCCGGCACCCTGTGCCATGCGGCCAAGGCACTGAAAGAACACGGCGCGGCCAAGGTTTATGCCTACTGCACGCACCCTGTCCTCTCGGGCCGTGCGATCGAGAACATCGAGAAGTCGGTACTGGACGAGCTGGTGGTGACCAACACCGTTCCGCTGTCCGCCGCTGCTCAAGCCTGTGACCGTATCCGCCAGCTGGATATCGCACCGGTAGTCGCTGAAGCGGTGCGCCGCATCAGCAATGAAGAATCGATCAGTGCGATGTTCCGCTAAGCGGAATACGTGTTGATATGAAGCGCCCCGCCCCAGCATGTGTTGGGGCGGGGCTTTTTTGCCATCCCCGTTGGCGCTGGTCGCAAACGCCCTCGGGGGGCTATTTTGGAGAAACAAAATGACTGATTTCACTCTGAACGCCCAAGTGCGTAGTGACCTGGGGAAAGGTGCGAGCCGCCGCCTGCGTCACTCGCTGAACATCCCGGCCGTTGTATACGGTGGCGATAAAGAAGCTCAATCCCTGACCATCGTGGCCAAGGAAATTGCCAAGCTGTTCGAAAACGAAGCTGCCTTCAGCCACGTTATCGAGCTGAACGTCGACGGCGCCAAGCAGAACGTCGTAGTCAAGGCCATGCAGCGCCACCCGGCCAAAGGCTTCATCATGCACGCCGACTTCGTTCGCGTCGTTGCTGGCCAGAAGCTGACCGCTGTTGTTCCAGTGCACTTCATCAACGAAGAAGCCCCGGTCAAGAAAGGCGGCGAGATCTCGCACGTTGAATCGCAGATCGAAGTTTCCTGCGAAGCCAAAGACCTGCCTGAGTTCATCGAAGTCGACCTGGGCAACGCTGAAATCGGCACCATCATCCACCTGTCGGACCTGAAAGCTCCGAAAGGCGTAGAGTTCGTCGCTCTGGCCCACGGTGATGACAAAGCTGTTGCCAACGTTCACGCGCCACGCGTTGCTCCAGAAGCTGAAGAAGGCGCCGCTGAGTAATCCACTCGCGCGCCGGTGTTGATCGGGTTACAGTGCCGCGCACCGTAACCCACCAACTCCAAGGAAGAGCCCCTACGTGACCGCCATCCAGTTGATCGTCGGCCTGGGTAACCCCGGCCCCGAATACGAACAGACCCGGCATAACGCAGGGGCTCTTTTCGTTGAACGCATTGCCAGCGCCCAGCGCGTCTCCTTGACCGCTGACCGCAAGTATTTCGGCCTGACGGCTAAATTCAGCCATCAGGGCAACGACGTTCGTCTGCTCATCCCCACCACCTACATGAACCGTAGCGGCCAGTCCGTGGCGGCTTTGGCCAATTTCTTCCGCATCAAGCCGGAAGCGATACTGGTGGCGCATGACGAACTCGACCTGCCTCCAGGCGTCGCCAAGCTCAAGCGCGGCGGTGGCCATGGTGGGCACAACGGCCTGCGCGACATCATCGCGCAGCTCGGCAACCAGAACGACTTCCACCGCCTGCGGCTTGGCATCGGCCACCCGGGTGACGCCAAACTGGTCTCCAACTTCGTCCTGGGCCGCGCGCCGCGCGCCGAGCAGGAGAAGCTCGACGCCAGCATCGATTTTGCCCTCGGCGTGCTGCCGGACGTGCTTGCCGGCGATTTCGCCAAGGCAATGCGCGAGCTGCACAGCCAGAAGGCCTGATTTCCTAGAGAGGGGAATACCCATGGGTTTCAATTGCGGCATCGTCGGCCTGCCCAACGTCGGCAAGTCCACCCTGTTCAACGCCCTGACCAAGTCTGGCATCGCGGCGGAGAACTTCCCTTTCTGCACCATCGAGCCGAACAGCGGCATCGTGCCGATGCCCGACGCGCGCCTGGCTGCGCTGGCGGAAATCGTCAAGCCTAATCGCATCTTGCCGACCACCATGGAGTTCGTCGACATCGCCGGCCTGGTGGCCGGTGCCTCCAAAGGTGAAGGCCTGGGCAACAAGTTCCTCGCCAACATCCGCGAGACCGACGCCATCGCCCACGTGGTGCGCTGCTTCGAAGACGAAAACGTGATCCACGTTTCCAACAGCGTCGATCCCAAGCGCGACATCGAGATCATCGACCTGGAGCTGATCTTCGCTGACCTGGACAGCTGCGAGAAGCAACTGCAGAAGGTCACCCGCAACGCCAAGGGCGGCGACAAGGAAGCCCTGGCGCAAAAGGCAATCCTGGAAAAGCTGATCCCGCACTTCACCGAAGGCAAGCCGGCACGCAGCCTGATGAAGAACATGGCCGACGACGAGAAAGCCGTCATCCGTGGCTTCCACCTGCTGACCAGCAAGCCGGTGATGTACATCGCTAACGTGGCTGAAGACGGCTTCGACAACAACCCGCACCTGGACGTGGTCAAGGCCATCGCCGAAGAAGAAGGCGCTGTCGTGGTGCCGGTGTGCAACAAGATCGAAGCCGAGATCGCCGAACTGGACGACGGTGAAGAGAAGGACATGTTCCTCGAGGCCCTGGGCCTGGAAGAGCCTGGCCTGAATCGCGTGATCCGCGCCGGTTACGAGCTGCTCAACCTGCAGACCTACTTCACTGCCGGCGTGCAGGAAGTGCGTGCCTGGACCGTCCGCATCGGCGCCACCGCGCCTCAGGCGGCCGGTGTGATCCACACCGACTTCGAAAAAGGCTTCATCCGCGCTGAAGTGGTGGCCTATGACGACTTCATCCAGTTCAAGGGTGAAGGCGGTGCCAAGGAAGCCGGTAAGTGGCGCCTGGAAGGCAAGGACTACATTGTCAAAGACGGCGATGTCATGCACTTCCGCTTCAACGTCTGAGTTGTAAGCACGGGCTTGATACAAGCCGAGTAAAAAACCCTTGAAGCCTCGCGGCTCAAGGGTTTTTTTTGGGATGTTCACAGGGCTTTGCTGATACGCCTGGGCGGATGTCTGCATTGATGGGGCCTGCGCAGGACAATTCCCAAGCTATCTTGAATTGAAGCATTCGGTTTCAAGTTGGTAATTGGCTTACATCTGGGGGCTGCGCAGCGGCGCCCATTCGGGCCAGCCCACTAAAAGCACTTTCATGCGACCTCCGCCCAGGAGCCACCACCATGCATGAAACACCGCCCCGCCCCGGCTTCGACTGGCAACGCTGGCTTCCTGGGCTGGCCACCCTGATGCACTACCAGCTCGCCTGGCTGCCCAAGGACATCGCTGCCGGGCTGGTGCTCACCACCATGCTGGTGCCCGTGGGCATCGCCTATGCCGAAGCCTCCGGTGTGCCCGGCATCTACGGCTTGTATGCGACCATCATTCCCTTACTGGCCTACGCCTTGTTCGGCCCCAGCCGAATCCTGGTACTCGGCCCGGACTCGGCGCTGGCCGCGCCGATCCTCGCCGTGGTGGTGCAGTACGCCGCCAGCGACCCACAGCGAGCCATTGCCGTCGCCAGCCTGATGGCCCTGGTGGCTGGCACCTTCTGCGTGATCGCCGGCCTGCTGCGCCTGGGCTTCATCACCGAGTTGTTGTCCAAGCCTATCCGCTATGGCTACATGAACGGCATCGCGCTCACCGTGCTGATCAGCCAGTTGCCCAAGCTGTTCGGCCTATCGATCGACAGCCAGGGGCCCCTGCGCGACCTGTGGTACTTGGCGAAGACCTTGATCGCCGGCCAGGGGCACTGGCCCAGCTTTGCAGTCGGCGGCGCCAGCCTGGCGTTGATCCTGCTGCTCAAGCCCTACAAGCGCCTACCGGGCATCCTCATCGCCGTGGTGCTCGCCACCCTGGCGGTAAGCCTGTTAGACCTCGACCAGATGGGTGTGAAAGTACTCGGTGAACTACCCCAGGGCTTGCCCAGCTTCGTCTTTCCCTGGGTGACCGACATCGACCTGGTCGAGGTACTGCTGGGTGGTATCGCCGTGGCGCTGGTGTCGTTCGCCGATACCAGCGTGCTGTCACGCACCTACGCGGCGCGCCTGAAAACACCGGTCAACCCGAACCAGGAAATGTTCGGCCTGGGCGTGGCCAACCTGGCCTCCGGGCTGT
The DNA here is from genome assembly GCF_003936645.1 of Pseudomonas sp. p106. NCBI lineage: Bacteria > Pseudomonadati > Pseudomonadota > Gammaproteobacteria > Pseudomonadales > Pseudomonadaceae > Pseudomonas > Pseudomonas sp. p106. The sequence goes on along the minus strand of NZ_RHQR01000003.1, from coordinate 105,933 downwards.
TCCAGGGCATCCCGATCAGCAGCAGCTCGTCGCGTACTCCGGTGGCCGAGGCGGCCGGCTCAAAGACCCAGCTTACCGGCATCATCGGTGCGGTGGCTGTGACAATCCTGTTGTTGGTCGCGCCCAACCTCCTGCAACACCTGCCCAACAGCGCACTGGCCGCAGTGGTGATCGCGGCGGCACTGGGGCTGTTCGAGTTTGCCGACCTCAAGCGCATCTTTCGCATGCAGCAATGGGAGTTCTGGCTGTCGTTCACCTGCTTCGTGGGGGTTGCGGTGTTCGGCGCCATCCCCGGCATCTGCATTGCCGTGGCGATTTCGGTGATCGAGTTCCTGTGGGATGGCTGGCGGCCGCATCATGCGGTGCTCGGGCGGGTGGACGGCACCCGCGGCTACCATGACGTGCAGCGTTATCCACAGGCTCGCAGAGTACCGGGGCTGGTACTGCTGCGCTGGGATGCGCCGCTGTTCTTCGCCAATGCCGAGCAGTTTCAGGCCACGGTGCTGGCGGCGGTGGATGAGTCGCCCACCCCCGTGCAGCGGTTGGTGATCGCAGCGGAACCGGTGACCAGCATCGATATCACTTCGGCGGACATGCTGGCCGAACTCGACCGGGCGCTGGAGGCCCGGGGAGTCGAGCTGCAGTTCGCCGAGATGAAGGACCCGGTGAAAGACAAGATGAAACGGTTCGAATTGTTCCAGCACATGGGCGAGACGGCGTTTCACCCCACTGTCGGTGCTGCGGTGGATGCTTATCTGCAGGACACCGGGGTGGACTGGAAGCCATGAGCCGCTAAACGGCGCTGAGCCGACGCCGGTCGAGCCATATCAGCAGAGCACTGGCATACAGCGACACGGCCAGAAACAACGCCATGCGCACCGCAAACGCCCGGTAGACGTCCTGGCCGGCTGCACTGTCCTGCACTGACTGCCCCAGCAGGATAAGCAGCGTGGTCAGGCAACTCACCCAGTACGCCGGGCTGTGCCGCGTGCTTACCACGCGGTAGAGCCTGCGCCCCTGCCACAGCGTGAACAGCAGCACCCACAGGAAAAACATCCACACGTGCACGAACACACTCAATGCCGCCCACATGAGCATCGCCAACACCCCCGCCAGCACCGTCGAGCCTATCAGCTCACGGCTGGCATGCCGGGCCCGGGTCTCGCCAGCCTGCTGCCCAAGGCTCACCGCCTTCATGATAAGCGGCATGAACGCGTCGGGCGCGATCAGCGCCAGCAGGAACGCCGGCATGACGATCAGCGTGGCACGCAAGGCTATCCAGCCGACATCGGCGCGATCGGGCAATGGCGGCGCAGGTTGCGCAGGCGCGTGCGCAGGTTCTGGAACCAGCACATGGGCCAACGCCGTCCCCAGCACCGCCAGCAGCATGCCCTTGGCCATCGCCTCGACCACCATGAGCGCCAGGGTGAAATCGCTGGTACCGGCAGCGGCGATCATGGTCAGGCCAACCACCAACAGGTTGGCCAGCAGGCCGTTGCCACCCTTGAGCGCATAGCGCAACACCAGAAATACCCCCACACCGACCAGCAACACGCCACTCACCGGCGCATGGCGCAACAGGGGTATCAGCAAGAGGCCGCTGCCACAGCTGAGCAACACCAGTATCGCCAACATCGGTGCGGCCTTGATCGGCAACGGCTCGCTGCGCATGGCCAACAACAGCACTGCGAACACCGGCGCAAGTATGGGCACCGGCAGGCCCAGGCCAAAACTCGCCACCAGGCATAGCGCCACGCCCAAGGCCAGGCGCAGCGCGCGCAGGCGTCGCAGCTCAATAGGCATAGGACAGCCAGCTCATCAGCCACATGAACACACGCCCCAGAAGGTTCAAAGGGTTACCTTCGCCGGGCAAGGCCATGACTTCGGCCTGACCGCCCACACGCAGCCCGGACCTGTCTGCAAGTTGGTCTCGGTCGAGCTCGACGATCACCGGGAAGCGCTGCGCCGAGCGTAGCCATTCGCGGCTGTTCTGTACGGTCGGCAAGGAACCCGGCGGCGTACCCTGCCCCACACTCACGCCATAGCCGATGCTGCGGATATGCCCTTGCAATACCTTACCGGGCATGGCGTCCAGCACCACCAGCACCGGTGTACCAGGGCGCAGACGACCGAGGTTGTTCTCGGTCATGTCGGCGCTTATCCACACGTCGTGGATGGCGATCAGGGTCATCATCGCACTGCCGGCGGGAACATAGTGGCCCACGTCAGTGCGCAGGTCAGTGATCAGCCCATTGGCATCGGCGCGCACCACGGTGCGGGCCAGGTCCAGGCGGGCTTTTTCGACATTGGCCGCCGCACTGCGCAGTTGCGCGTTGTCCGCCTCCACCCCGCCTTGCTGCTCCCGCGCCCGTTCGACTTCCGCACGGGCTGCCGCCACCTGGCTGATGGCCTGGTCGCGGGTCGCCTGCGCCCCTTCAAGGCGACGGACAGACACTGTACCTGGGTCTTCTTCGATCAGCCGTTTGAGCCGCTCGGCATCCTGGCGGGCCTTGCGCTCGTTGGCCTGGGCCGCCACCAAGGCGGCCTTGGCCGAGTCAATGCCGGCGGTATTGGCGCCGATCTGCCGGCGTACCGTATCCAGATCTGCCTGGGCGCGAGTCAAGGCAATGCGGTACTGCTCCTGATCCAGCTCGAACAGCACATCACCCTGGCGCACTTGCTGGTTGTTGCCCACCGCCACGCGCTTGACCTGCCCGGCAACTTCAGCGGCCACGGGCACCACATAGGCTTGCAGACGAGCCTGCTGGGTATAAGGCGTGAACCGGTCGGCAAGCAGGTACCACACCAGGCTCACGATGATCAGCACCAACACCCAGTGCATGGCGCGGTCAGGGGGCGTGTCCACGGCGTCACTCATCAGGGCTCACCTTGTTCAGGGTCGGCGGGGGCCGGCTCGTCCAGCAGGTCACCCCAATCGGTACGGTTTTCCATCTGCTGGCGGGTGGCCGGGTCAACGGGCTTGCGCTGGTTGTCCCAACCACCGCCCAGCGCTTTGTACAGCGTCACCAGGCTGCTCACTGCGTTGCCCCGGCTGACCAGGTAGCCGTCCTGCTGCTGCAACAGCAGTTGCTGGGCATCGAGCACGCGCTGGAAATCGGCAAAGCCTTCCTGGTACTGGGCGCTGGCCAGGCTCAGCGAGCGCTGGGCGGCCTGCGAGGCCTCCTGGCGAATGCTGGCGCTCTGCAGCGAACGCACCAGGCCACTGGCGGCGTCATCGGCCTCACGCGCAGCTTCACGCACCCCTTGCTGGTACAGCTCGATCAACTGCTGCAGGCGCGCATCCTCGACACGCACGGCATTCTTGCGGCGGCCGTAGTCGAAGGGGCTCCATAGCAGGCTTGGCCCGGCAGCCAGGTCGAAGGTGTTGGGCAGTTGATTGGCCGATACGAAAGTCCAGCCGATGCTGCCCAGCAGGCTCAGCTGTGGATAAAGATCCGCGGTGGCCACCCCGACGAGTGCCGACTGCGCCGCCACGGCTTGCTCGGCGGCACGAATGTCGGGGCGCCGCTGCAGCAGGCTGGCGGGCACGTCCTGCAACACAGCCCGGTCCGGCAGTGGTAACTGGCCGTACCGCGCAGCCAGCTGCGGCAACGGCCCGGGCGGCCTGCCGAGCAATGCGCAGAGCACATTGCGCAAGGCATTGAGCTGGTTTTCGAACTCGGGAATCGTGGCCTGAGTTGCCAGATACTGGGTACGCGCCTGCTGCCAGTCGAGCTCGTCGTTCTCGCCGTGGCGGAACAGCCGCTCGGTAATTTCCAGGCTACGCGCCTGGCGCCTGGCGTTCTCCGTTGCGATCTGCAGCCGCGCCTCGGCGGTGCGCAGGGCAAAGTAGGTGTCGGCCACCTGCGCACGCATCAGCAGCATGGCGTCGGCGTAATTGGCCTGGGACGCGAAATAAGCGGCATCGGCGCTTTCGATGGCGCGGCTGAAACGCCCCCAGAAATCGATCTCCCACCCGATATCGAAACCCACGCTGGACTGCCAGAACACCGAATCGCGGGCGCTGTCGGTGCCGGACTGGTCCTGTTTGAGGTACAGGCTCTGCCCACGCAGTTGCTGCAACTGTGGATAACGCCCGGTCTGGACGATGGCCAACTGCGCCCTGGCCTCGGCGACGCGCAGGCCGGCCAGGCGCAGGCTGGTGTTATTGGCGTCGGCCTCGGCGATCAGTGCGTCCAAGGCCGGGTCGGCAAACACTGCCCACCACTGGCGCAGCTCCGGCTGCTCAGCCCTGCGCTGGGCCTGCTCGAGCAAGGGCGTGCTCCAGCTGTCCAACCACGGGTGCCGGGGCGACTCATAGTCCGGGCCGACCTGGGTGCAACCGGCCAGCACCATCAGCAGGCTCAACCCACAGCAGCGCCTGGGCATGGCAGGCCTTGGCTCAGGCTGCCGGCGGCGCGGGTTGCTCCGGCACCTGCAAGGCCACCCATTGCCAGAACAGCACGTAGGTCACAGCGAGGATCACCGGGCCGAGGAACAGCCCGATGATGCCCTTGACCACCATGCCGCCCAGCGCACCGATCAACACCACCGGCATCGGCACATCCACCCCGCGGCCCAGCAACAAAGGTTTGAGCACGTTGTCGGCAAGCCCGGCGACGAAGGTGTAGACAGCGAACACGATAGTGACCACGGTGAAGCCCTCGACGTTGAGTACGTAGATGATCACCGGCAACGTGATCAACGTCGCCGGGGCCTGGGCGATGCCCAGCATGAGGATGAGAATGGCCAGCATGCCGGCACCTGGGACGCCTTTGATCACGAAGCCCACACCGATCAACAGCATCTGGATGAAGGCGATGCCGATCACCCCTTGCGCCACTGCACGAATGGTCGCGGTGCACAACGTGGCAAGCGGCTTGCCCCGCTCTTGGCCAGAAATCCGCATGGCGATGCGCTGTGCTGCGATTTCGCCACGATCACCAAAAGCCATGATCACGCCGGAAATGATGATCGCGCCGACGAACAGCAGGAAGGCCCCGCCGGCACTGGCCGCCGCACCCAATGCCGTACGCCCGGCGCTCTTGAGCTGGGGCATCCATTGCGCAATCACATCGGCCAGGTTCTCGGAGGCTGACAGCCACAGCGCATGGACTTTTGGCCCGATCAGTGGCCAGTTGGCCACAGAGTCGGGCGGCACCGGCACGCTCCAGCTGTCGCTTCTGATCAGCGACACCAGGTGGTCCACCGATTCACCGATGGACATCACCACCAGGTAGATCGGTACCAGCAACACCACCAGCACCAGCAGCACCACCAGTGTCGCCGCATAGCCGTCCTTGAAACCTGAACCACGCTTGATGCGTTGGTACAGCGGATACAACGTCACCGCCAGGATTACCGACCACAGCATCAGCTCCAGAAATGGCTGGAAAACCTGAAAGGCAAAAAGCACCAGGGCAGCCACCAGGCCTGCCTTGATGAGCACATCGAGCAGGCCCCGTGACCGGGCGCTGTCCAGTTTGATACTCGGCTGCATGACTCATCTCCTCGTGCTCAGTGCGCCAGGCGGGCGCGATTCAGTGGTCCGTTCTGGGTGCAGGGTGCGAGGTATCGCGCTCAGGCAGCTGTCGCGCCAGGGCCATCATCACCAGCGGCACCACCGCCATCGAGAGGGTGATCGCGAGCACCAGCAGGTCGTGCACCTGTCGAGTCAGAACGTGATGTTCGAGCGCCATTTTGAATACGACGAACGCAAACTCGCCGCCCGATGCCAGCACCACCCCCAGGCACAACGCCTGCGGGTGAGTGAGCCCACCCGCCAGCCGGCCCAACCCCCAGAGAAGCGGCAATTTGATGCCCACCAACAACAGCGTGAGCCCCAGCACGGCCAGGGGCATGCCGATCAGCAGACGCAAATCGGCGCTCATTCCCACCCCGACGAAAAACAACCCCAGCAACAGGCCCTTGAGCGGCTCGATCTGGGCTTCCAGTTCGTGGCGAAACGGTGACTCGGCCATCAGCACACCAGCAAGAAAGGCGCCCAGGGCCATGGATATGCCCACGTGCTCCATCACCCAGGCCGTGCCCAGCACCACCAGCAAGGCGGTGGCGGTCGACAGCTCCGGCAGGCCCGACCCGACTGTCCATTTGAACACCGGCGTCATCAGGTAACGGCCGCTGACGATCACCAGGCCAATGCCAAGTGACACCGCCAGTAGCGGCCAGGCGCGCTCATCGGCAGTGCTGACATCACCGCCAAGCAACGGCACCACGGCAATCAGCGGTATGGCGGCGATGTCCTGAAACAGCAGGATGGCCACGGCCAGGCGGCCGTGCGGTTTGCCCAGGTCCTTGCGTTCGGCCAGGACCTGCAGGCCGAACGCGGTGGACGACAGGGCAAGGCCCAGCCCCAGAACGATCGACGCCGGTTTCGATTGGCCGAACACTGCATACGCCAGCAAGCCAAGCACCAGGGCAGTCAGCCCGACCTGCAGCGCCCCGACACCGAACAGCGCCCGGCGCATGGTCCACAAGCGCTGTGGTGATAGCTCCAGGCCAATCACGAACAGCAACATGACCACACCGATCTCTGAAATCCGTGCCACGTTGCCTGGGTTATCAAGCAGCCCCAATACCGAAGGGCCGATCAGGATGCCGGCCAGAAGATAGCCAGGCACCGCCCCCATCTTCAGACGCTGCGCCAGTGGCACCAGAAGCACCACGGCCAGCAGGAAGACCACTGTAGCCTGCAGCAGGCTGCCGTCATGTGGCATAGGTTCGTACCCTTGCGACCATGCGCAGTGAGGGAATCAGAAACGCTCTTCGACCACTTTGAAGGGATAGGCTACCGCTTTGTACTTGCCGATCTTGCCGCGTTTGGGCAGCTTCACCACCTTGTCGCCAGTGACGTCCTTGTAGGGAATGCGCGAAAGCAGATGGCTGATGATGTTCAGGCGAGCACGGCGTTTGTCGTCGGAATGGGCCAGGAACCACGGCGCCCACGATGAATCGGAAGCAGCGAACATCTCATCGCGGGCGAGGGTGTATTCATCCCAGCGGGTGTAGGACTTGAGGTCCATGGGAGAAAGTTTCCACACCTTGCGGCCGTCATTGATGCGGTCCTGCAGGCGGCGGGTCTGCTCCTGGGCGCTGACTTCGAGCCAGTACTTGATGAGGATGATCCCCGACTCGACCATCAGCTTCTCCAGCAAGGGCACCACCGCGAGGAACTTGCCGGCCTGCTCGTCGGTGCAAAAGCCCATCACCCGCTCAACGCCTGCGCGGTTGTACCAGCTGCGATCGAAGATCACTACCTCCCCCGCTGCCGGCAGGTGGTTGAGGTAGCGCTGGGCATACATCTGGGACTTTTCCCGTTCAGTCGGCGCCGGTAGCGCCACCACGCGGAACACCCGTGGGCTGACCCGCTCGGTGATGGCCTTGATGGTGCCGCCCTTGCCGGCACCATCACGGCCCTCGAATACGATGCACACCTTCAGGCCCTTGGCCACGACCCATTCCTGCAGCTTCACCAATTCCACATGCAGGTCTTTCAGCTGTTTGTCATAGGCCTTGCCGCCCAGCTTCTCGGCGGGCGCCTGCAAGTCTTTCTTCCTGGACGGCTTGGCCATGACACGCTCCTTGGTGCGAATGAACAGTCAGTATGGTCGATCCCTGCCGTTTTACTTGGCCAACTTGCTGTAACTGGTCATCAGGTTGCGGTAATCGGGAATATGGTTGGAGAACAACGTGCCCAGGCCTTCAACATCATTGCGCCAATCACGGTGCAGCTCGCAGGCCACGCCGAACCAGGTCATCAGTTGCGCCCCGGCTGCCTCCATCCGCCGCCAGGCCGAATCACGGGTCAGCTCATTGAAGGTGCCGGAGGCATCGGTGACCACGAACACCTCGAAGCCCTCCTCCAGCGCCGACAACGCCGGGAAGGCCACACAGACTTCCGTGACCACGCCGGCGATCAGCAACTGTTTCTTGCCGGTGGCCTTCACCGCCTTGACGAAATCTTCGTTGTCCCAGGCGTTGATGTTGCCCGGCCGGGCGATGTAGGGGGCGTCGGGGAATTGCTCCTTGAGTTCGGGCACCAGCGGCCCGTTGGGGCCGGTTTCGAAACTGGTGGTGAGGATGGTGGGCAGCTTGAAGTACTCGGCCAGGTCGGCAAGCGCCAACACGTTGTTCTTGAAACGGTCGGGGTCGATATCCCGGACCAGCGACAACAGGCCGGTCTGGTGATCGACCAGCAGAACCGCGGCGTTGTTCTTGTCCAGACGCTTGTATTGGAAGGCCATGACCGATCTCCTTGCTAACGTTGGGGTGGGAGTTTCAGCGTAGGCAAGGATGGGGGGTGAGTAAGACCGCCAGTCGGATCCAAGGCGGCGGTGCAGAACCGATGACAGCGCGGTCCCAGCCTGCGTGCAAAGATCTTGATTTATGCTCAAATTGTGCAAAAATTGTGCTTGTGAGAAGCAAACCCCCTCAGGAGGTCAATCATGGCCAGCAATGCAGTATTGGAACTTCAACCCACAAGTTTCGAGGGGCTGATGGAAGCGCTTCGGGAAGTCAATCGGGTCATGTTCTCCCCTGAGCGGTTCCTGAAGGTGTTCTCGATGGACCAGCAGACATTCGCAACCCGCGCCCATGTCCATCGCAACACCGTGCGCAACGCCCCCGAGTCGGAGAAGATCCAGGCGTACATACGTGATGCCGTGCGGGTCTTGCGTGCTGTAACTGACATGGGCACGGACATGACCAAGGCCATTTTCTGGTTCAAGAACGAACCGCTGTCGACATTCGACTACAGAACGCCAGAAGAGGTTGTCAGCGACGGCCGAACTGAACAGTTGATCGCCTTCCTGCAGTCGTGGGAAGCCGGTTCTCAAGGATGAAAATCATCGCGTTGAAGAACCTGCCCTGCTACCGGCTGCACACACCGAAATGGGCAATAACACCAACATCCGGCACCGGCGCGGCTACCCAAGGTGGCCGCGCCAATCGCAAAGGGCTTGAGGCGCTTTACCTATCCCTGGAGCCGGCCACTGCCGTGGCCGAGTTCCAGCAGGGTAGTCCGTTTTTACCGCCGGGATTGCTGGTGAGTTACTCATCGTTAATGACCCCAGAGGCGACTTGCCTCGCGACCAATCTTCCTGGAGTGATTCCTGAGTCAGGCTAAGCGCCTGGTTCATCGCACTTCACTTCACAAATTCCTGAACTAATTATTTCCCCCCAGCGATTTGTTCACCCGCCAACCCCCACCAGAATCGCTTCACCACAATCACAATAACCGTGAGGCCACTCCCGTGGACCAGACACTTCAGGTACGCCAGGCCGCCGCCGACCTTGTAGCCGCCTTCGCCAGCAACGACACCGCCCGCTACTTCGCCTGCTTCAGCGAAGACGCCACCTTTCTTTTCCACACCCTGGCGCAACCGCTGCTGTCGCGCGGCGCCTACGAAGACCTCTGGGCCCAATGGCAGGCCGAGGGTTTTGCCGTGCTCGGCTGCGTTTCGAGCAATGCGCAGGTGAGCCTGCAAGGTGATGTGGCGATCTTCATGCACGATGTTGCCACGCACATCCGCATCGCCGGCGAGCAGCACCAACTGGCCGAGCGCGAAACCATCGTGTTCCGCCGCCACGGCGAACGCTGGCTGGCCTGCCATGAGCACCTGTCGGTCGTCACCGTCGCCTGATTCACCTTTACGCGGCCCTGCCGCCCTGCCATCGCACCCACAAGAGGGCCCGCGCACCGCGCCGGCCTACAACAACCGCGCTGGAGCATCACCATGAGCCACTCGACCGGTATCGAGACCAATGGCGTCGAACAGATCCCTGACGATCAACGCGACGCCTCCCCGCTGGACCTGTTCCGCCTGATCTTCGGCGGTGCCAACACCTTTGCCACCGCCGTGCTGGGCAGCTTCCCGGTACTGTTCGGGCTGTCGTTCCAGGCCGGGGTCTGGGCGATCCTGCTCGGCGTCGGCGTGGGTGCGCTGATCCTTGCGCCCATGGGCTTGTTCGGCGCGCTCAACGGCACCAACAACGCGGTGTCGTCGGGCGCGCACTTCGGCGTGCATGGGCGCATCGTCGGCTCGTTCCTGTCGCTGCTCACCGCCGTGGCGTTCTTCTCGCTGTCGGTATGGAGTTCCGGCGATGCCCTGGTCGGCGGCGCCAAGCGCCTGGCCGGGCTGCCCGAAACCGACCTGACCCTGGGCCTGGCCTACGGCCTGTTCGCCATCCTGGTGCTGGTGGTGTGCATCTTCGGCTTCCGCTTCATGCTGTGGGTCAACAAGGTTGCCGTATGGGCCTCGAGCCTGCTGTTCCTGCTGGGCATCTTCGCCTTTGCCGGCCCGTTCGATGCGGGCTACGCCGGGAGCGTCAACCTTGGCCAGGCCGGATTCTGGGCAGCCTTCGTCGGCGCGGCGATTCTGGCCATGAGCAACCCGGTATCGTTTGGCGCCTTCCTCGGCGACTGGTCGCGCTATATCCCGCGGCAAACGCCCAAGGCGCGCATCATGCTGGCGGTGATCGCCGCCCAGGCCGCCACGCTGATCCCGTTCCTGTTCGGCCTGTGCACCGCCACCCTGGTGGCCACCCACGCCGCGGACTACATCGTCGCCAACAATTACGTAGGTGGCCTGTTGGCGATTTCGCCTAGCTGGTTCTTCCTGCCGGTGTGCCTGATCGCGGTGATCGGTGGCATGTCCACCGGCACCACTGCGCTCTACGGCACCGGGCTGGACATGTCGAGCGTGTTCCCGCGGCTGCTCAGCCGCGCAGGCGCCACCGTGCTGATCGGGGTAATGGCTATTGCCTTCATCTTCATCGGCCGCTTCACCTTCAACCTGGTGCAGAGCGTTTCGACCTTCGCCGTGCTGATCATTACCTGCACCAGCCCGTGGATGGTGATCATGATTCTCGGCTTGATCACCCGCCGCGGCTTCTACCACGCCGACGACCTGCAAGTGTTCACCCGCGGCCAGCGCGGCGGTCACTACTGGTTCCTGCATGGCTGGAACTGGCGCGGCATGGGCGCGTGGGTCCCCAGCGCGGTGGTAGGCATGAGCTTCGTCAACCTGCCTGGGCAGTTCGTCGGCCCGCTGGGCGACCTGGCTGGCGGCATCGACGTGAGCCTGCCGGTAACCCTGGGCATGGCTGGTGTGCTGTACCTGCTGCTGCTCAACCTGTTCCCTGAACCTGCTGGCGTGTATGGCCCCAACGGCCCGCGCTGGGTGCGTTGCAAAAGCACCGCGCACACGCCGGTGCTGAAACCTGCCGAAATGGCCTGACTGGATAACGACCATGACCACTTCCCACTACATCGCCGGCCGCTGGGTCGAAGGCCAGGGCAGCGACTGCATCAGCGTCAATGACCCTGCATTGGGCCAACCTTTTGCCGAACTGATGGCCGCCAGCGTTGCTCAGGTCGACCAGGCCGTGGCGGCGGCGCGCAATGCCCTGCCCACCTGGAAGCAGGTCAGCGCCAACGAGCGTGCGGCGTACCTGCGCGGTTTTGCCGAGCAGCTTGGGCAACGCCGTGAAGCACTGATCAGCCTGCAAATGCGCAACAACGGCAAGCCTCGCCATGAGGCCGAAATCGACCTGGACGATGCCATAGCCACCTTCGCTTATTACGCCGACCTGGCCGAGCAACTGCCGGAAAGGAATCGCGAAGTGGCGTTGGCCGCACCGGGTTTTACCGCCCGCACCCGGCTGGAGCCGGTGGGTGTGGTCGGCCTGATCGTGCCGTGGAACTTCCCGTTGGTGACCAGCGCCTGGAAGCTCGCCCCGGCCTTGGCGGCAGGCTGCACCGTGGTGCTCAAGCCCTCGGAAGTCACCCCGCTGATCGAGCAGGCCTACGGCCAGATCGCCGATACCCTAGGCCTGCCTGCCGGCGTGCTGAACATTGTCAACGGCAAGGCCGAGACCGGCGCGGCACTGAGCAGCCACAGCGGCCTGGACAAGCTGTCGTTCACCGGCAGCAACAGCGTCGGCAGCCAGGTGATGCGCAGCGCATCGGCACAGTGCCGGCCCGTGACCCTGGAGTTGGGCGGCAAATCGGCGATCGTGGTGTTCGATGATTGCGATGTGGACCAGGCAGTGGAGTGGATCGTCGCCGGTATCACCTGGAACGCCGGGCAAATGTGCTCGGCCACCTCGCGCTTGCTGGTGCACGATGGCATTGCCGATGCGCTGCTGCCACGCCTGCAACAGGCACTGGAAACGCTGCGCGTCGGTAACCCACTGACTGAAGAAGTGGACATGGGCCCGCTGACCAGCCAGGCGCAATGGTTGAAGGTTGCCAGCTACTTTGCCACCGCCCGTGAAGAGGGCCTGCAGTGCCTGGCCGGTGGCAAGGCGCTGGACCGCGACGGCTGGTTTGTCAGCCCGACGCTGTATGCCGACGTCCCCGTGGACAGCCGCCTGTGGAATGAAGAAATCTTCGGGCCGGTGCTGTGCGCGCGTCGATTCTCGACCGAAGCACAGGCAATTACCGAGGCCAACGACAGCCGTTTCGGCCTTGTCGCCACCGTTTGCTCAGCGGACCTGGAGCGCGCCGAGCGGGTGGCCGATGCGCTGGAAGTCGGGCATGTGTGGATCAACTCGGTACAAGCGGTGTTCGTCGAAACGTCCTGGGGCGGCACCAAGGGTAGCGGGATCGGGCGGGAGCTCGGGCCTTGGGGGTTGTCGGGCTACCTGTCGGTCAAGCATGTGACGCGGTGCCTGGGCTGATTGCCCCAGGGGCCGCCAGGCGGCCCAAGCGCCGGCGGCCGTCTTGCGCGCCAGGGTATTACGCCGGCTCGTCAGCCGGGCGTGCGCCCTCCTGCACCAGCACCATGCTCTGCGGTGAAGACAGGGGAATGCCCTCATCACGCAAGCGCCCCAGGATGGTGAACAGCAGGTCGCTGCGCGCCCCTGACACCTGCCGCGGCCCCGCCACATAGCCGCTGACACTGATCACCATGCCGCTGGTCGTCAGGTCCTTGAAGGTTACCGAAGCAGCCGGCGCGTCCAGGATCGCCTCATGCTCGTGAAAGGCGTTCAGCAGCAGGTCGCGCACCTGGTTGGCATCGGTCTCCAGCGGCAGGGTCAGGGTGATGCCCACCACGCCCAAGGCATTGCCCATGGTCACGTTGCGCACGTTCTGCGAGATGAACTGCGAGTTGGGCACGATCACCGTGGAGCGGTCGGACATCTGGATCTCGGTGGCGCGCACGTTGATCCGGCGAATGTCACCCTCGACGCCCGCCAGGCTCACCCAGTCGCCCACCTTGACCGGGCGCTCGGTGAGCAGGATCAGACCGGAAATGAAGTTCTGCACGATCTGCTGCAAGCCGAAACCGATACCCACCGACAGCGCACTGACCACCCAGGTCAGGCTGGTGAGGTTGATGCGCAGGGTCGACATCACCAGCATGGCCAGGAACAGGAAGCCCAGGTAACCGACCAGGGTTACCAGCGAGGCACGCATGCCGGCGTCCATGTCAGTTTCCGGCAGCAGGCGCTCGCTCAGCCAGCGCTTGAGCACACGGATACCGAGCATGCCGCCTAACAGCATCGCCACGGCCAGCAGGATGTCTTGCGGCACGATGTTCAGGTTGCCAAGCAACTTGCCACCGGTGCCGTCCCAATCGCCCAGGCTCAGCAGCAGCTCGCCGGGGCTGGTGCCCGACGGCATCAACGCCAGCATCACGGCCAGGAACAGCAGGACCGTGCGGCTGACACCGGTCAGGATGGTGCTGGCCTGGGCCTGATGGCGTGGTGCCAGGCCCAGCGACGACGCCAGCGCCAGGCCGCCGGGTTGACGCGGCGACAGCAGGGTTTCGCACAGATCAGCCAGGAAGGTGGTCAAAAGGTAGGCGCAGGTGGCGACCATGCTGATCCACAGCAGCTTGGCAGTGAGGAAGTAAGCCAGGGTGAGGTAGCCGGCCAGCAGCGTCAGCAAGATGAGCCCGACCCACACCACGATCACGAACGGGATCAGCCCTGCCAGGCCGGTCGGGCGCGCCAGCTCATGTTTGCGCAAGGTCCGGCGGTAACGTATGAGCGCCGCGGAGAAGATGGCGGCCACCACCAGCGCGGTCAGGCCGTTGGTGGCGACAGTCAGCGCCAGGCTGGTGCCGATCACACTGTTGATGCGCTCGAAGGTCAGCATCACCATCAGTGCCAGGGCCAGCAACTTGGGGAACCAACCCAGAGCACTGGCCACTTCGTCGGGGATCGGCGGCAAACGCCAGGAAGGCCGTTGCAGCATCAACATGGCCCGGCCAAGGCCGGTGATGAAGGCACTGAACACCACGAGCATGAGGAAGTGGTTGGTCAGGCTGGCCATGTCCGAGCCCAGCATGGCACTGCTTTGAAGGCCCCAACGCAGCAGCGACACGGCGCCGGCGATAGTGCCCAGGGTGGCCAGGCTCACGCTCAAGGCCAATGCGCTTCGGCGCAGGCGGCCTTCGGGCAGCCAACGAATCATGGCGGCAGCGAGCAGGCGCTCAAGGACCAGGCGGACCAGTGTCCAGACCAGGATCGCGGCCACCAGGCTAGTGATGAAGAACCCGCGGTGTTCAGCGCTCAAGGCACTGGCGACGGCATCGGCCGCCTCGCCGCGCAAGTCACGCAGGCGCATCACATCGTCCTCGGTAGGACGGATCAGCGACTGCCAGAAAGCCGGGCTCAGCGGGGTGGCCGCCCGGCTGGTCACTTGCGAGTTGAACTGGCTACGGCGCAGGTTGACGATTTGCGTGGACAGGTCGCGCGCCGACTGAGTCAGCTTGGTGGCCTGATCCTGCTCGGCGAGCACGGACTTTTTCTGCGCCTCCAGCTCCTTGCGCTGCAAGGCCAGGGTCGCGGCTTCATCCTTCTGTACCGGGCCGATGACCTTGAGCTTGTCGTCGAGCTTCTGCACGTCAGCAGCGCGCAAGGTGCTCAACGCATCGGCCTGTCGCTGGACCTGCACGGTAGCCATGCGCAGTTGCGAGAGCAGGTCGTCGTTGGCGTTGCTGGTCACGCCCTGACGAATCTGGTCGAGCCTGTCGCTCAACTGCTCGATACTTGCGTTTTCATCCAGCACCGGCAGCTCGCTGGCAACCAGGTTGGCAACCGGCACGGAAGCCGACCAGGCCGGCGACGCAAGCGCCAGCATCAGGGCCATTACACCCAGGTAAAATCGGGCAAGGCAGACACGCCTCATCGAACGTTCCTCATCACAAGGCTATTTGGCGGTGGATTCTACGCGGCTTGCGGCCTTCAGGAGAGTGCCGTTTCTCGCTCCAACAGTTGCCGCTTGCGCTCCACCCCCCAGCGGTAGCCGCTGATGTCGCCGTCTCGGCGCACCACCCGATGGCAAGGAATCGCCACGGCGATACGGTTGGCCGCACAAGCCATGGCCACGGCACGCACCGCTTTGGGCGCGCCAATGCGCTCGGCAATCTCGGTATAGCTTACCCGGCCGCCCAGCGGGACTTCGCGCAGGGCTTGCCAGACCCGCTCCTGAAACGCGGTGCCCTGCACATCCAGAGGCAAGTCCAGGCCCAGGGCGGGCGCCTCGACGAAGCCCACCACCTGCGCCACCAGTCGTTCGTACTCGGCATCGCCGCCGATCAGGCGAGCGTTAGGGAATTGATCCTGCAATTGCTCGAGCAGCGCTTCAGGTGCATCACCCAACAGGATTGCGCAGATGCCTTTTTCGCTTTGCGCCACCAGGATCGCCCCCAGTGAACACTGCCCTACGGCGAAATGAATGGCCATACCCGCGCCACCGGCGCGGTACTGGCGCGGGCGCATGCCCAAGCGCTGATCGGCGCTTTCGTAGAAACGGCTATTGGAGTTGTAACCGGCATCAAAGATGGCATCGGTCACCGTTGTTTTCCCCTCGCCCAGCCGCTCGCGCAGGCGCCGGGCGCGGAAGGCTGTGGCATAGGCCTTTGGCGTGAGGCCGGTTGCAGCCTTGAACAGGCGGTGCAAGTGGTACGGGCTGACCCCCAGTTGTGCCCCGAGCTGGCCGAGGCCGGGTGGATTGTCCGGGGTTTCGAGCAGGCGGCAGGCGCGGGCTACCAGTTCGCAGCGGCGAATGCTCGACGGCTTGGCCTGGCAGCGCCGGCAGGGACGATAGCCTGCGGCCTGCGCGGCGGCGGCAGCGGTGAAGAATTCGACGTTCTCGCGTTTGGCCATGCGCGATTTGCAGCCGGGTTGGCAATAAATGCCGGTGGTGCGCACGGCGTAGACGAAATGGCCTGCTGCTGCCGCGTCGCGGGTGTAGACAGCTTGCCAGCGTTGTTCGTCAGTGGTGTAGGGGGTCATTGCGGTATGCCTCAACCAAGCTGATTCGTCTCAGGCCCGCCACAGATACCAGGCTGCCACCGTGCGGTGCGGACGCCACCCGGCGCCCAGCGACCGCATCTGCGCCGGCGTCGGCGCCTTGCCCAGCCCCTTGAGGCGACGATACCCCTCACGCACCGCAAAATCGTCCACCGGCAACACATCCGAGCGCTCCAGGCTATAGATCAGCAGCATCTCGACGGTCCAGCGGCCCACGCCGCGCAAGGCAACCAGGCGCTCGATCAAGGCCTCATCGCTCATGCCCAATGCCTCTTCCCGGCACGGCACCGCCCCGTCCAGCGCGGCCTGGGCAATCCCGTGGATTGTCGCCAGCTTGCTCGCGGAAAACCCACAGGTACGCATCGTTTCCGGCGCCACCTCAAGCAACTGCCTCGGCGCGGGAAACCCATCGTCAGGAAACAGCGCCAGCAATCGCCCCAGTATCGCTTCGGCCGCACGGGCATGCAGCTGCTGGTAGGCAATCGCCCGTACCAGCGCCTCATAGGGCTCGCGCCCCGGTGTCGCCCGGTGCAGGCACGGCCCGGTCGCAGCAATGTGCCGCGCCCAGTCAGGGTCCAGCGCGGCCAGGTAATCGGTGGCTTCGCGATAGGCTTCAGGCGAGAGGTCGGCCAGGATCATCCATAGCTCCAGTGGGTTCAAGGCAGGACCAGCTTAGCCCAGCCACTGATCGTGGAAACGCCGAATCTTGCGCAGCTAATTCCGGGCAACCATTGCCCAGTGCCATCATCCATGCATAGAATTGAGAACTATTCACAGTCACGCATGCTTCCTGGGATCAGCCGCTACGATGCAGCTCAACGACACGCTCAAACCGGCCGAAGTCGCCCTGCTCTATCAGTCCCATCACGCTTGGCTACGTGGGTGGCTGCGCAGCCGGGTCGGCTGCCAGGAACACGCTGCAGACCTTGCGCAGGACACCTTCGTGCGCCTGCTGCGTGCACGCCAGGTTTCGCCGATCAAAGAACCGCGGGCTTACCTGAGCAGCATCGCTCGCGGCCTGATGATCGACCAGTTCCGCCGTCGCGCCCTGGAGCGCGCCTACCAGGAAAGCCTGGCCCATGTACCCGAAGGCGAAGTGCCCAGCGAAGAACATCGCCTGGTGATTCTGGATGCCCTCGAGCGCCTTGACCGTGCCCTGCACCAGCTCAGGCCCCGCGCCCGCCAGGCCTTTTTGCTGGCCCAGCTCGATGGCCTGAGCATCGCGCAGATCGCCCTTCGCCTTGGCGTTTCGCGTGCCACCGTGGAACGCGACCTGGCCAAGGCCCTGGGCGTCTGCTACCGGTTGCGCTATGCCGAGCTCTGATCAAGTACCCGCGCAGGCCCAGGTCGACCAGGCCATCGAATGGCTGGTGAAGCTGCGCTTCGACACCCCAAGCCCGGCTACCGAACAGCAGTTCCAGCAATGGTTGGCCCACCACCCGCACAACGCCCAGGCCTGGCAGCGGGTGAGCACCCTCAGCGACGAACTGGCGGGGCTCCCCAGCGACCTTAGCCGGCGCACCCTCGATGGCCGCCAACGCCAGCGCATCAACCGCCGTGACCACCTCAAACTGCTGGCGGTGCTGGCGATCGGCGGCAGCGCCGGTTGGGCCGCGCGCGAGCCGCTCGGCCTGCCCGCCCTGATGGCCGACAACAGCACCGGCACTGGCGAACGTCGCCGGTTGCAGGGTAGTGATGGCAGCCAGATCCAGCTCAACACGGCCAGCGCCATCGACCTGCACTACAGCGCCGAGCTGCGCGAACTGACCCTGCTGCGCGGCGAAGTCAGCCTGGCCAGCAACCCTGGCGACAACCGCCCGTTCCGCATCACCACCCGGGTCGGCGCCCTGGCTACCCAGGACGGCCAACTGCTGCTGCGCGAAAACGATCAGGGCCTGTTGCTGGCCGTGCGCCGCGGCAAAGTCACCTTGTTCCCGGCCTCCCCTTCACCACGCGTGGTGCAGGCGGGCGAGGTGTTGCAAGTATCGCCGCACGGGGCTCACGCGCTTGCCTCGTTGCATGGCGACCCGTGGGGCTGGACCGACGGTGTGCTCAGCGTGCAACAGATGCCACTGGGCGAGTTCTGCGCCGAACTGGCCCGTTACCGCCCGGGCCTGCTGCGCTGCGCTGGCGAGGTGGCCGCGCTGAAGGTATCCGGCACTTACCAGCTGAACGATACCGAGCAGATTCTGCAACTGCTCACCCGCAGCCTGCCGGTACGTGTCGATTACCGCACACGCTATTGGGTCAGCGTCGGGGCAGCCTGATCTTTTTTGAAAAAGAATGAGGTGGAATCTCATTCTCGTCCGGCCTGAAGGAACAAAGCCCGAAAAGTGGTCTACGAAACCTTCAGGAGCGGTCCATGATCCACCCGTGTTCCCCCCGCAACGACAGGCTGCGCCATGCCGTGCGCGCCGCCGTGTTCGGCCTCGGCCTGGGCAGCGCCCTGGCACTGCCCGCACAGGTCGCGGCTGCACCCGCCAGCCAGCACCGGCAAATCGACTGGAGCATCCCCGCAGGCCCTCTGGCCCCGGCACTGGACCAGGTGGCCCGGCAAGGCGGCCTGAGCCTGTCGTTCGATGCGAACAGCCTGCAGGGCAAGACCACCCAAGGCGTGCAGGGGCGCCACGAGCCGGCCCAAGCATTGACCCTCGTGCTGATGGGCAGCGATGTGCAAGTGCAACAGGAAGGCGATAACAGCTTTCTGCTGATACCCGCACTGGACGCCGGTGGTGCACTGCAACTGGGTGCCACCAGCATTTCCAGCGATCGCCTGGGGGAAACCACCGAGCACAGTGGCTCCTACACGACCGGTGCGGTCACCATCGGCAAGACCGCACAAAGCATTCGCCACACCCCGCAGTCGGTGACCGTGGTCACCCGCCAGCGCATCGACGACCAGAACATCACCAACCTGACCAACCTGCTGGAGCAGACGCCTGGTGTGGTGGTGAACCTCACCGACAGCGAACGCGTGCAGTACTACTCACGCGGCTATGCGATCGATGCCATCCAGTACGATGGCGCCACCGTGGTACAGGGCAGCGGCGGTGGTTCATTCATCCAGAGCGATTCGGCCATCATCGACCGGGCCGAGATCTTGCGCGGGGCCACCGGCATGATTCGCGGCGCGGGTAACCCGTCAGGCACCGTCAACCTGGTGCGCAAACGCCCGACGCACGAATTCCAGGGCGAAGGCAGCGTCACCCTCGGCTCCTGGGATGCCCAGCGTTATGTCGCCGATATCTCCGGCCCGCTGACAGAAACCGGCAACGTGCGAGGCCGGGTGATCGCCGTACACGATGACAAAGACCATTTCCAGGACTCGCGCCAGGAGCGCAAAGAGGTGTTCTAC
This sequence comes from Pseudomonas sp. p106, assembly GCF_003936645.1. Taxonomy (NCBI): domain Bacteria; kingdom Pseudomonadati; phylum Pseudomonadota; class Gammaproteobacteria; order Pseudomonadales; family Pseudomonadaceae; genus Pseudomonas; species Pseudomonas sp. p106. The sequence goes on along the minus strand of NZ_RHQR01000003.1, from coordinate 86,291 downwards.
GGTGTGCTGGCCTTCGATCTGAATGAAAGCACCACCCTGACCACTGGCCTTGAGTGGACCAAGCTCGATGCCACCGGCGCCTGGGGCAACCTGCCCGCCGACTATGATGGCTCGCCCCTTGCGCTTGGCCGCAGCACTTACCTGGGTGCCGACTGGAACCGCTGGGACCGCAGCAACCTGCAGACCTTTGCCGAGCTCGAACACCGTTTCGACAACGACTGGTCGCTCAAGCTGATGGCCCAGCGCACGCACTTCGAGCTGGATGACCACGGTTTCAAGCAGACCTACTTCACCCGCGCCAGTGGCGCTGCCAACCCCAGCAACAACCCCTACCTGATGAACTATCAGGTTACCGAGGGCGACGGCGGCGAGAGCCTGCAGAACAACCTGAGCGCCACCCTCAACGGGCCGTTCGAGCTGCTCGGGCGCAGCCATGACCTGATGCTGGGTGTCGAGCGCATTCGCAATGACTCCTACGCCTCGGCCACCAACTTCGTATCCTCCGGTGTTTTCGACATCCGCGAGTGGGACCCAAAGACCAGCCTGGCCGAACCGGACATCAACATCACCGCCCATCCGGTGCGCACGCGCACCACCCAGGAAGCGGCCTACGCCACCTGGCGCATTTCCCTGGCAGACCCGCTCACGGCAATCATCGGGGCACGGGCCAACTGGTATGACTACGAGCAGGAAAACAACGTCAAGTCGAACGGCAAGTTCAGCGTCGACAACAAGATCGTGCCGTATGCGGCGCTGATCTACGACCTCAACGATAACTTCAGCACCTACGCCAGCTACACCGAAATCTTCAACCCGCAGACCGCCACCGACGTCAGCGGCTCGGTGCTGGAGCCCACCACAGGCGAAGCTTACGAGACCGGAATCAAAGGCGAGTTCTACGAGGGGCGGCTGAACACCTCGCTGGCGTTCTTCCGCATCTACCAGGTGGGCAACGCCCTGGATGACCTGAGCGGCCCCAACCCCTGCCCGCCCAACTACACCTCGGGCTATTGCAAGGTGGCTGCAGGCAAGAACCGCAGCCAAGGCTTCGAGCTGGAGATTTCCGGCGAAGTATTGCCAGGCTGGAACGTGACCGGTGGCTACACCTACAACACCACCAAGCAACTCAAGGACACCATCAGCAACACCGGCAACGCCATCCGCACCACCGACCCCAAGCGCATGCTGCGCCTGTTCACCAGCTATCGCCTGCCGGGCGAGCTGCAAGCGTGGACAGTTGGCGGCGGCGTGCAGGCGCAGAGCGACATCTACAACCGCAGCGGCAGCGCCGAGGCCTCGCAGGCGGGGTATGCGGTGTATAACGCGATGGTCAATTACCGGTTCAACGAGCATTACTCGTTGCAGCTCAATGCCAACAATATCTTCGACAAGAAGTACTACCGCCAGGTGGCGCCGACACCGACCGGGTATTACTGGGGTGACCCGCGCAATGTGTCAGTGACCTTGCGTGGCAGCTTCTGACCCAGGCTGCCAGGCCCCCACTACCCTCAAGGCCTCAGGTGCACCTGTAGGAGCCGGCTTGCCGGCGATAGGGCCAGCACTGGCAACAACAATCCTCAGTCCGCCACTGCCCGCAGCTTACCGGCCCGCCGGTACGACTGCCGGGCAAAGCACACGAACAGCCCCGCCATGATCGCCAGCGCCATCGGCAGCCCATGCGGCGCCACATCCATCGCCGCGCCGCTGACCAGCGGCCCGACCAGGCTGCCCACGCCCCACAAAAGGCCAACGCTGGCATTGGCGGTGACCAGGTCCTGGCCCTTGAAACGCTGCCCGATCAGCACCAGCGCCAAGGTATAGATACCCCCTGCCACAGCGCCAAGCACCACCAGCAGCGGCCATAGCAGCCAGGCCATGTCCAGCAGCCATGGCAAGGCAATACCGATCGCCATCGCCACCAGCCCGCACACCAGGTGCAGCCCGGTGCGCTCGACCCGGTCGGCCAGCCAGCCCAACGGCAACTGGAAAACCATGTCACCGGCGAACACCACCGTCACCATCAGCGCCGCCACGCCCACGGCAAAACCATGGCTGGTGGCATACACCGGCAGCAACGACAGCACGACCGCATCGAAGAAGGAGAAGAACAGCACAGCCACGCACAACGCCGGGGCGACGCGGAAGAAGCCCGCCAGGCCGAAGCTTTTCTCGCCTTCTTCACCATGCTCCACATGATCGTTGGGTACGGTCAGCACAATGCACAGCAGCGCCAGGCCATAACAGAAGGTCACCACACCGGTGATCCACGGGCTGTTGGCGCCAATCACTGCGAGCATCGCCGGGCCGAGTACCTGGAAGCCGGTGAAGCTGGTGGCGTAAAGCGCCATGATCTTGCCGCGGTTGTGATCGGGGCACAGTTCGTTGACCCATGACTCGCCCAAGATGATCGCGATGCCCATGCCGATACCCAGGCCCAGGCGCAGCAGGGCCAGCATCCAGACCGAATCGAATGCCCATTCCAGCAAGGCGATGCTCACGGTGCACAGGCTGAAGCAAAGCAGGTAGATGGTGCGCCGGGTCAGGTACCGGCAACAGGCATCGACCATGAACGCCGAAAGCATCATCCCCGCAGCGGGGATGGCCGAGATGATGCCGATCTGCAAGGTGCCGGCACCGGCCTCATGCAAACGCAACGACACCAGCGGCAGGCTGGCCCCCAGGCTAAAGCCGACCACAGACACGGCGAACAGAAGGCCCGCCAGCAAACGCATGTTCATGTACCACTCCCAGCAAACTGAAAAGACGCGCAGATACAGGCGCCCAGGCGCACGCCGGGACGGCGGACGACGCAGGAGCGCAGGTCAGTTCAGGGCGAGGTGTGGCGAGAAGGTAAAGGCAAACAGCACACTGCGGCGACGCTTGAGCACCGTATCGCTCGGCCACGCGCGACGCATGGCCTGGAGGGCAGGCTGGCGGGCGTGTGGTAGGGACTGGGTACGGCACATTGCTTTGGCTACTACGCAGGTTGGGGAAAAGAGGCGGCACTCTAGGCCAAGCCAGGCTGAGCCGTCAATTGCCGGCGATTCAGCCGCTGCGGTCCATGGCACCGGCTTGCCGGCGATTGGGCTGCAAAGCAGCCCCTACGCTGTCAGCGCTTACCGGTATTGGGCAGAAACACGGCCAACAGGCCGAACAACGGCAGGAACGAACACACGCCATACACGTACTCGATACCGCGCAAATCCGCAACGTACCCCAGCAGCGCTGCGCCAATCCCGCCAAAGCCGAACATCAGCCCGAAGAAGACCCCGGCAATCATGCCCACACTGCCCGGTACCAGCTCCTGGGCGTACACCACGATCGCCGAGAACGCCGACGCCAGAATGAAGCCGATGACCACGCTCAGCACGGTGGTCCAGAACAGATCGGCGTACGGCAGCGCCAGGGTGAACGGCGCCACACCAAGGATCGAGAACCAGATGACCGCCTTGCGCCCGATGCGGTCACCGATCGGGCCACCAAAGAAGGTGCCGGCCGCGACCGCGCCAAGGAACAGGAACAGGTGCAGTTGCGAGCTGGCCACCGACAGGTCGAACTTCTCGATCAGATAGAAGGTGAAGTAGCTGGTGAAGCTGGCCATGTAGAAGTACTTGGAGAACACCAGCAGGCCCAGCACGACCAACGCCGCGATCACACGCTTGCGCGAGATGCCATGGGTGGCCTGCACCACCTTGCGCGCCTTGGCCTGGTTGAGATGCTCGGTGTACCAGCGGCGCAGCATCAGGGTCACGGCAAAGAACAGCAGGCCAGCCACGCCGAACCAGGCCACATGGGTCTGGCCGAACGGGATGACGATGGCTGCCGCCAGCAGCGGGCCGAAGGCCGAGCCTGCGTTGCCACCGACCTGAAAGGTCGACTGCGCCAGGCCGAAACGCCCACCTGAGGCCAGCCGCGCAATCCGCGAGGTCTCCGGGTGGAAGGTCGACGAGCCGATACCCACCAGCGCAGAAGCCAGCAAGATCATCGGGAAGCTGCCGACGAAGGCCAGCATGACGATACCTACCAACGTGCACAGGGTGCCGAGCGGCAACAGGTTCGGTGTCGGCCGGCGGTCGGTGAAGAAGCCGACCCAGGGCTGCAGCAGCGACGCCGTTATCTGGAAGGTCAGTGTGATCAGGCCGATCTGGGTGAAGCTCAGGTCGTAATTGGCCTTGAGCATCGGGTAGATCGCCGGCAGCACCGACTGGATGAGGTCATTGATCAGGTGCGCCAGCGCGCAGAAGGCGATGATGCGCATCACCAGTGGGTTGGCTTGGCTTGCCGAACCGGTGCTGGCGGTGGAGGTGCTGCTGATGGCCATGAGCTTGAGTTCCGTCCGCAGGTTTGGGATCCGATTATCAGGAAACAAATGGATACATAGCTACCTTTTTATCCCTCTATTACTGCGTACTTGCAAATGGTTCTCAATATATTTAGCATCCTCGCACCAAATCCCCCGCAATTGTTGGGCGCAAACGCCCTTTAGCGAGCACATTTCAGCATGAGCCCGATGCCCGCCACGCAGATTCAGGCCGACGCCCAACAGGAAGCACTGGCGTGGTTCTCCCGCCTGCGCCAACCAGGCTGCGATGACCGGGAACGCCAGGCCTTCGCCCGCTGGTGCCAGGCCCCGCTCAATGCCCATGCCTACGCCGAGCTCGAAGCCTGCTGGCAGCAATTGCAAGCGCCACCGGCACGGCCTCGCCCGCGCCAGGTCACCGTGCGACGCAGCCACCTCGGCAAAGGGCTGGCATTGCTGTTCCTGCTGGCGCTGGCCGTGTTGGCGTACCTGTATTGGCCACTGATGCAGCGCCTGGGCAGCGAGCTGCACACTGGCGCTGGCGAGCGGCGCAGCGTACGCCTGGCCGATGGCTCAACCCTGCACCTGGACAGCGCGAGTGCACTGAATGCCGACCTGCGCGGGCGTACCCGCCTGCTGCAGGTTGTGCAGGGCCAGGTCGAGCTGCACGTGATGCTCGACGGCCGCGCCCTTGAACTGCAGGTGGACGATGCGCGTATCCAGGTATTCGGCACTCGCCTGATGGTGGCGCGCCATGCCGGGCATGACGAACTGGTGGTGCTCAATGGCAAGGCCATGATCGCCCAGGGTAGCGACCAGCGCATGGTGTCGGCGGGTGAGCGGGTGACCTTCACCGATGCCCGGATCAACCCCGTGCAGAAGGTCGATGTCAAAAACGCGAACGCCTGGCGCAGCGGCCACCTGCGCGCCATCGACATGCCGTTGGGCCAAGTCATCGAACGCCTGGCCAGCTACCAGGGCCGCCGCGTATGGATGATGGACGAACAGGTGGCTGATCGGCGGGTAAGTGGCGACTTCAACCTCGACCGCGCCAGAGAAACCCTCGACGCCCTGATTGCCGAGCAGCGCCTGCAGGTGTACAGCATTCTCGGTCAATGGCTGATCGTGCGCTGAAAACAGGCTGGGCGGCTAAGTTTTTGAAAGCGTGCAAATTTTTTTAAATGAGTGTTGACACAGGGGCATCACAAGGGAATAATGCGCGCCATCGGCTACATAGCTCAGTTGGTTAGAGCATAGCATTCATAATGCTGGGGTCCGGGGTTCAAGTCCCTGTGTAGCCACCAAACTTGAAAAGGGCTTACCGCAAGGTAGGCCCTTTTCTTTTGCCTGCAAAAAAGTTTGCACCCTTCTCTATCGCTTTCAGCGCACCCCCGACACCGCCACTGCCAAGCCAAGCCCTATCAGCGCGACACCAATCAGGCGGTCGACCAGCCGCTGGCGCTCGATCATTACCTTGCGCAACCCGGCGCTGGAAAAAAACACCGCCACCAGACTAAACCACGCCCAGTGGGCCAGCGACATGAACGCACCATAAGCGAAGTCCAGCGCCAACGGGCTACCTGGCTGCACGACCTGGGTGTAGGCACTGATCACGAACAGCATGGTTTTGGGGTTGAGGGCGTTGGTCAGGAAGCCCGTGCGCAAGGCAGCCAGCAGCCCCACAGCCGATTCCTGGCCATCAAGACTGATGCGGGTGGTGCTGGTCAGCGACTGATATCCCAGATAGATCAGGTATCCCGCGCCCAGCATTTTCATGGCCAGGAACAGCGCAGGGCTCTGACTGATGACCACGGCGATGCCCAACACCGTGTACAGCACATGCACCTGAACGCCGAGGGCTATACCCACAGCCGCCGCCAGGCCGGCCTTGCGGCCCTGTGCATAACTGCTGCGGGTGACCATGGCGAAATCCGCACCAGGGCTGACGACGGCCAGCAGGGTGAAAAGGGCGATAGCGAAAAGCTCAGTCACGAAGGAAGTCCTCGATAGGCGATGAAAATGCACAGATGTCGCCATTATCGAAATAGCAGTGCTCTGGGAAAATCGATTTATAGTTACGCGAATCCGCTAGTTTTTCTCACACAGGTGCCGTGCCGTCGCTGGCAACTTAAAGCCCATGAAACTTCCCCCACTCACTGCCTTGCGTTACTTCGACATCGCCGCCGAAACCGAAAGCTTCGTGCGGGCCGCCGAACGCCTGCACGTCACCCATGGCGCCGTCAGCCGCCAGGTTCGCCTGCTTGAGGAAAGCCTAGGTGTCGAGCTGTTCGAGCGCCGTAACCGGGCAATCTTCCTGACTCCGGCCGGTCGCGCACTGCACGGCACCACCCAGGCCATCTTCGAGCAACTCGAAAGCGCAGTGCAGCGCCTGCAGCAGCAGGAACCGGACAATGTGCTGGTCCTTTCTTGCGAGCCGACCATCGCCATGCGCTGGCTGATCCCCCGCCTGCCCCGCTTTCATGCCGCCCACCCGGACCTGCAACTGCACCTGGTGGCCTCCGGTGGGCCGCTGGACTTTGCCCGCAGCGGCGTTGACCTGGCACTGCGACGTGATGACTTCCATTGGCCGCCCACCCTGCACGCGCTGAAGGTCTGCGACGAATGGATCGGCCCGGTCAACCGCGATGGCGGCACCGCACTCGATGGCCAACGCCAGTTGCACAGCAACACTCGCCCCAGTGCCTGGCCCGCGTGGCTGCGCCTGAGTGGCCAGCAAGCGCGACACTGCCAACGCAGCGACTACGAACACTTCTACCTGTCACTGCAGGCCGCCAGTGCCGGCCTGGGCCTGGCGATCGCCTCGGCGCTGATGGTGCGCGACGAACTCGACAGCGGGCAGTTGCAGGCGCCATTCGGCTTTCTGCGCGATGGATCCGCCTATCACCTGCTAAGCCCGCAACCGCTGGATGACGGCGGCAAGCGCCAATGCTTTGCCGATTGGGTAGTGGGAGAAAGCCAGGCCTGCCTCGCTCACCTGGGCTTGCTGCAGAACGACGACGCAGCACTGCCATCACCGCCCCAGGTGCGATAACCCGCGGTATCGATATGGATGCGGCCTGTCGGGTAGCGCCCCAGCCCCATGCCCCAGGCCTGGCCATGCTGCTGCCAGAAGCGGCACAACGGGTTGGGGTCGGCCCAGGCCGGCAGGAGGATATCGACTGCGAAAGCACGGGTATGGGCACTGCCCGCGGCCCCACCTGCGCACCTGTTCAAGCCGGGGTCACGGTAGGCGGAGACCACTTCGAACTGGCGCAGGATGCCTTGCTTTTCCAGCGTATTGATCAGCGCCAGCGTAGAGCGCACCGCCGGCCAGTTGCCAGGCGGCGGCACGGCAAACGGTGAAGCCTTGCACAGCCGCCAGTCCGACGCCGAGCGCAGCAATTGATGAATCGGCACCACGCCATACAGGCGGGCGTCCACCAGCATCTCCCGAAAAGGGCGGGTGTGATGATCCCCGGCCCATTGCGCGAACATCCACAGGTCACGCTCATCGGCCTGAGCCACGCCACCCAGCATCACGCTTGCGGCCATCAGCAGCCATTTCGTCCTTCTCATCCCCGCTCCCTCTGCCCCAGCATGAGCACGGCCGCCCATCGGGGCGGCCATTACAAGGAGTTAAGCATGCACAAATTACTGGCAACAGAGCAGGAAGGATTGAAAGTCAGTCTTCGAGCAACGTACAAGCCATCACCAGCGCATCCTCGCGCCCGCCAGCCACCGGGTAGTAATCACGCCGACGGCCGATCTCGTTGAAGCCGTACCGCTCATACAAGCGATAGGCCGACTGGTTGCTGGCCCGCACCTCCAGGAAACACTCGCGCCCATTGAGCTGATAGGCCCGAGCCATCAGGTGCTCGAGCAAGCGCAAACCCAGGCCACGCCCCTGGTTCTCCGGCTTGACGGTAATGTTCAGCAGGTGCGCTTCGTCGATGATCACGTTGATCACACCATGGCCGACCTGCTGCTGACCATCGAACATCAACCACACTTCGTAGGACTTGAGCGCATCCTGGAAAATCCCGCGGGTCCAGGGATGGCTGAACGCGGCATATTCGATCTTAAGCACGGCATCCAGATCCGCCTCGGTCATGGGGCGGAAACTGATCGATTCACTCATTCAACGCTCTTCCAGCGCGCCATCAGCTGGCGCATCGCTTTCCAGACGTCCGCCTTGCGCTGCGGCTCGTCCATCAACAGTTCAAGGCCCGGCAAGGCCCAGGCATCGCCCAGGCCGTCGAGCTTGAGTACTTGGTAATAGGCCTGGGCGTCGGTATTGGCGGCAAAGCGCAAGGCCGGCATGCCGATCAGCCAAAGGCAGGTACAAGGGGCTTCTTCAAGGCGCGCCTGGATGAAGCCCTGGACGAAATCACGCGCGGCATCCGGCCCCTGGTCCATGTTGCCACGCACCAGCAGCGGCCAGCGCACCGGCTCGCCGATGATCTGCGGGGCATCTGGCAGGCCTGCGGCGCGCAGCATGTCCTTGAGCAGCAGGTAGGATGGGTCGCGGCTCTGGAAGGGTTGGCCGGTGGCCAACTCCACCAGCAGCAGGCAGTTGCCGGCGCGCAGCAGTTGCAGCGAAAAACGCGGTGGCGGCACGGGGGCCGGGCGTGGCGCAGGGGCTTGTTCCTCGGCCTCGACCGGTTTGGCGGCGGGCTTTGGCGTGTTGCCCGGGCGCGGAATTTCGATTTTCGGCCGTTCGCCGGAGCGCGCCTGGGGTGCGACCGGCGCTTCGTTGGCAGGGACTGGCGAAGGCCTGGCCTCGAACGCGGCGTGCTCGACCGGAACCTGCGGCAACAGCAGCTCGGGCCGCGACGGCGCAGCGAACGGCAGTTCGGCGCGCGGCAGCCAATGCACCACTTGCATGGCGGAAAGGTAGGCGCGGCGGCGGGACTCGGTCAGCAAGGCACGGGTATCCGGGGGGCTTGAACAATCGGGCATTCTAACGCTGTTGGCTGCCGAGCGCCGCAACTGGTCGGCAGAAAATTGCTGCCTGTACCGCCGAGGGGCCAGGGAAACCCCCAGCCAATCCGGGGTTATCCCTCATTACAGACCAAGGGGTGAAATCCTCCCCCCCGGATGCAGTACAATCGCCCCCTTTTTACTTGGCAACGAGTAGACGCCAATGATCGAACCCAAGCGCGTCCTGCGCGCCCTAGCCGAACACTGGGCCCTCATCGAGCCGCTGTGCGAGCGTTTCGACCAAGGCACCCTGAGCCTGGTCGAACTGCGCCAGCAGCTGGGCCGCCAGCAAGTGGAAAGCACGCCGCAGGACATCACCCAGCTGCTCGACGTGTGGATCCGCCTGGACATCCTGGTCCCGGTGGCCAAGAGCCCGAACCGTTTCGAGCTCAACGCCCAGATCCACGACTTCCTCGCCTACCTGCGCCGCGAGCACCGCCTGGGCCTGTGCCTGGAGATCGAGGCCTACCTGCGCCACCTGGAGCGCCTTGCCGGGCACATTCAGGATGCCTTCGACAACCGCGACAGCGATGACCTGGCGCGCCAGCTGCGCCTGCTCGACATGCGCGTGCGCGACGTGCTGAAAAAGCTCGACAACGACGAACAGGCGCTGGTCGCCGTGGCCGAACGGGCCAAGACCAGCAACCGCCAGATCCCGCTACGCCAGCGTTATGCCGAAGTCCTGGCGACCTGGGACGAATACGTCGAGCCGATGATCCAGCTGGTCAATGCCGACGGCGCCTTCGAACAGGGCGTGCGCAAGGTCGAGACCGTGCTGCTGAAACTGCTCGGCGAACAGGCGCGCCTGGGCCACCTGGTCGACGACGACATGCTGCTGCGCACCCATGCGCGCATCCTCGAGATGCAGACCAGCGCCCAGCTGACCCTGCGCCACGCCCGTGAACTGCTGCTGCCGCTGCGCGAAGAGGCGCGCCGGCACAATGCCGTGACCCGCGGCGCCGCCCTGGCCCTGTCGGTGATCCGGCGCAAGGGTATCGACGCCGTGCCGCAGGCCGCCATGCCATTGTTCACCCGGCCGCAGAGTACCTTCCTGGGCAGCGCCAGCCAGGTCGAGGCGTACGTCTATGCCCTCGCCCGCTTCGAGCCGAAACCGGCCAAGTTCCCCAAGGCGCACAAGACCCAGACTGGCCCGCTGCCGCGCGCGCCACGCACGGTCAAGGAAATGCTCGAACGCTGCGAGGATGCCCTGCCACTGCCTGACCTGATGGTCTGGCTGCTGGACCAGGAGCCCGAAGGCGCCACCGACGAACTGTTGTACTGGTTCTCGCGCCTGTCGCGTGAGAAGCGTTTCAAGCGCGAACGCCTCGAACGCCGCGAGTACACCACCCACGAACACCTGGTCAGCCTGCGCTCGTTCGCCCTGACATCCAGCCGCGAAGCGCAACCTGAAACCAACGCGAGCCCAGCCAATGCATCTTGATCTTTCCGAACTGTCCCAGCTCGCGCCGATCTTCCGCGAGCTGTTCAAAGGGTTCCACGTCAGCCGCCGCGACCCGGAGCTGTACGCCCAGCTGTCGAACTTCCAGGACCAGTACCGCACCCTGTTCAAGGCTTTGGGCTTCGAGCTGGTGTGCGATACCCGCGGCTTCTATTACTTCGTCCCCGAGCAGGCCGCCGCGCAGGTCAACAAGACCGCCCAACGCCTGTCGCTGTTCACCTTCATCCTGGTCGAACACCTGGCCGACCAGGGCCGCGACCCGATGGCGGTGCTCGACGGCGGCAGCATCGGGCGCGACGAGCTGCCCTCGCTGCTGGAAAAATACCGTGACCTGTTTCTGCAGGCTGAAGTGCAGACTGTCGACGAGCTGGAAGAAAAGATCATGCGCCGCATGACCCAGCTCGGCTTCGCCCACGAAGAAGGCGGGATCTACCGCTTCCTGCCGCCGATGCACCGTTTCCTCGACGTGTGCCTGTCGGTGCAGCAGGACCGCGACCTGGCCGCCAGCCTGCACAGCGACCTGCCGCTGCCAACGCCGGTGCTGGTCGAGGAAGAAAGCCCCGAAGCGCTGGCCCGCACCGACGACCCGCTCGACCTCACCCCGTTCGAGGGCGAAGAAAGCGAAGAAGAGGCCCTGGCCCGGGCCATCCGCGAAGAGCAACAGGAGATTGACGCATGAGCCAGGAACGCTACGGCATCCGCCGCTTCGCATTGCTCAACACCGCCGGCTACAGCCTGGGCCTGTTCCCGCTGGAGCACCCGCTGTCGGTCTACGGCGCCAACAACCTGGGCAAATCCGCCTCGATCAACGCCCTGCAGTTCCCGATCCTGGCGCGCATGTCCGACATGAGCTTCGGCAAGTACAGCCTGGAGCAATCGCGCCGTTTCTACTTCGCCAGCGACACCTCGTACATCCTCTGCGAACTGAACCTGCCCCACGGCCCCCACGTGATCGGCGTGGTCGGTCGCGGGCCGGGTGGCGGTTTCGGCCACCAGTTCTTTGCCTACAAGGGTGAACTGGACCTGGATCACTACCAGAAGAACGACACCTGCCTGCGCCAGAAAGAGCTGTTCACCAACCTCGAGCGCCTGGGCCTCAAAGCCTACGAGCTCAAGCCGGACGAACTGCGCCGGTTGCTGGTCGGCGGCCACACCTCGGTGCCGCTGGACCTGACCATGATCCCGCTGCGCTCGACCAGCGAGCAGAGCCTGAAAACCTTCCGCGCACTGTTCATCAACCTGCTGCACATGCGCGAAATCACCGCCGCCAAGCTCAAACAGCTGTTCCTCGACGCGTTCGAGCACAGCCTGCGCTCGGGCAGCGTCGACTACATCGCCGCCTGCGAAGAAGCCTTCCGCGACGTACGCCGCATGGAGCAGGACTACAACGCCCTGGTTGCCGCCGGCCCCCTGGTCGAAGCCCTGGCCGGCGGCGTGGCCCAGCGCGACATCCTGCGCGGCAAGCTGCACCGCCTCTCGCCACTGCTCGACAACCTGCTGGGCACCTGGCAGGAATACGCCATGGCGCGCAAGGAAGAGCTGGTAATCCAGGCCGAGCACTACCGGGGCGAGCAGGACCGCCTGCAGAACGACCAGCGTGGCGGCACCCAGGAGCTGATGCGCCTGGAGCGTGAAATCACCGGTATCCAGCGCTGGCTCGGCGAGCTGTCGGTACTCAAGCACCGCTTCGCCCTGGTTGATGACGTCAAAGTGCTGGAGCAGCAACTGCTGGCCGCCAAGGATGCCCACGACGAGCTGGCCGGCGCCTTGGCCCAGTCGCGGCAGTTCTCTGCCGAGGACCTCGACGAGCGTGTGCGCGACCTGGAAAAGCGCCTCAAGCAGGTCAAGCAGCAGCTCGACCACGCCGACAACAACAGCTACGCCCGCCTGCGCGAAGAGTTTTCGCAGGCAGACGTCGACCGCCTGATGCGCCTGTTCAACGGCGCACTGTTCAGCCTGCCGCTGGGCGAGCGCGGTATCGAACTGGACGATAGCGACCTGTGGGTGAAATCGCTGGAAGCGGTGCTCGATGGCTTCAAGGGCGAGCGCTTCGAGGCCCCAGGCATTTCCATCGACCTTTCGCACATCGACCCACCGGCCCTGCAAGCCCTGGCCGACCGCGCCGCCCTGCGCGACCAGAAGGACCGCCTGGAGCGCGAGCTCAAGCAGCTCAAGACCCAGCAATCGGTGGCCGCCGACCGTACCGCGTCCAAAGCGCAGACCGAAGCCCTGTACCAACAGGTGCTGGATGCGCAGAAGGCCCTGGAGGACTACCGTCGCAGCGAAACCCTGGCGGCTGAAGAACCGGAGAAGATGGAGCAGCTGGCGCAACTGGAAGCGGCCCAGGACGAACTCAAGCGCTCCAGCGATGCGTTCACCGAGCGCGTCCAGCAACTGTCGGCCAAGCTGCAGCTGGTCGGCCGCCAGATCGCCGACCTGGAAGCCAAGCAGCGCACCCTGGAAGACGCCTTGCGCCGTCGCCAGCTGCTGCCTGCCGACCTGCCGTTCGGCACGCCGTTCATGGAAGCGGTCGACGACTCCATGGACAACCTGTTGCCCCTGCTCAACGATTACCAGGACAGCTGGCAGGGCCTGCAGCGCGTCGACAACCAGATCGAGGCGCTGTACGCCCAGGTACGCCTCAAGGGCGTGGCCAAGTTCGACAGCGAAGACGACATGGAGCGGCGCCTGCAACTGCTGGTCAATGCCTATGCGCACCGCACCGACGAGGCCCTGACCCTGGCCAAGGCGCGCCGCGCGGCAGTCACCGACATCGCCCGCACCCTGCGCAACATCCGCAGCGACTACGACAGCCTCGAACACCAGCTGGCCCTGTTCAACCGCGAGATCAACAAGCGCCAGGTTTCCAACCTGCAGAGCTTCCGCGTGGTACTGGCGCCGAACAAGGAAGCGCTCAAGCACATCGACCAGATCATCCACAGCGCCGGCCAGTACGAGGAAGGCGAGACCTTGTCGGTGTTCGACCTGACTCAGAATTCGGAGCAGGATCACAAGAACGAAGAAGCCAAGGAATACCTGGCACGGCTGGTGGCGGCCAACCACAACCAGCTGGGCCTCAAAGACCTGTTCGAACTGGCTTTCGAGATCACCAAGATCAACAGCCAGCCGGTGATCCACGCCGACATCGACGGCGCCGCTTCCAACGGCACCACCATGACCATCAAGGCGCTGACCAACATGTACCTGTTGCTGCACTTGATGGACCGCGACCTGGCCGGGCGCATCCGCCTGCCTTACTACCTCGACGAAGCGGCGGACATCGACGAGCGCAACCAGGCCGCACTGCTGGAGACCAGCCTGCAGCTGGGCTTCGTGCCGATTCTGGCGAGCGTGAAGCCACAGGTATCGGCGCATGTGGCGATCGACCTGGAAGGCGGCAGCGGGCCGAATGGCATCTATATCGACGAGGCGGACTGGAAGTACATCAGCCGACGTGATGTGGAGAAAGCGATCGTGCGCGAGGATCAGGCCGAAGAACTGGCCTGAGGAACAGGGGCCGCTTTGCGGCCCTTTCGCGACACGAGGCCGCTCCTACAGGCATATGCAGCTGGGCTTCGTGCCGATTCTGGCGAGCGTGAAGCCACAGGTATCGGCGCATGTGGCGATCGACCTGGAAGGCGGTAGCGGGCCGAATGGCATCTATATCGACGAGGCGGACTGGAAGTACATCAGCCGACGTGATGTGGAGAAAGCGATCGTGCGCGAGGATCAGGCAGAGGAGCTGGCCTGAGGAACTGGGGCCGCTTTGCGGCCCTTTCGCGACACGAGGCCGCTCCTACAGGCATATACGTTCGCCTGTAGGAGCGGCCTCGTGTCGCGAAAGGAGGCCAAAGGCCTCCCCTAAAGTATCAGTGAGCCCAAGGCAGAATCGGAATCGCCGTCACCGCATTCTGCGGGCTGCCTTCGATCATGCGGTCGCTGTACACCAGGTACACCAGTGTATTGCGCTTCTTGTCCAGGAAGCGCACCACCTGCATGGTCTTGAACACCAGCGAGGTGCGCTCCTTGAACACCTCCTCACCGTCTTTCAACTCACCCTTGAAGTTGATCGGCCCGACCTGGCGGCAAGCAATCGACGCCTCCGCACGGTCCTCGGCCAGGCCCAGGCCACCCTTCACTCCGCCCGTCTTGGCGCGCGACAGGTAGCAGGTCACACCTTCGACCTTGGGGTCGTCGAACGCCTCGACCACGATGCGATCGTTGGGCCCGACGAACTTGAACACAGTAGATACCTGGCCGATTTCCTCGGCCCCTGCCAGCATCGGCAGCGCCAGGGCTGCCACGGCAATCACGCGCTTGAGCAT
This sequence comes from Pseudomonas sp. p106, assembly GCF_003936645.1. NCBI lineage: Bacteria > Pseudomonadati > Pseudomonadota > Gammaproteobacteria > Pseudomonadales > Pseudomonadaceae > Pseudomonas > Pseudomonas sp. p106. Next base: position 71,227 of record NZ_RHQR01000003.1, on the reverse strand, counting down.
GTTCATACCAGCACCAGGTTGTCGCGGTGGACCAGCTCCGGCTCGGCACTGTAGCCAAGCAGGGACTCGATGGCATCGGACGATTGGCCAATGATTTTCTGTGCTTCCAGCGCGCTGTAGTTGGCAAGGCCACGCGCCACTTCAAGGCCGTCCGGGCCTACGCACACCACCATTTCGCCACGGCGGAAGCTGCCTTGGACGGTCTTCACGCCTACCGGCAGCAGGCTCTTGTTGGCCTGGCGCAGGGCCTGAACCGCGCCGGCGTCCAGCACCAGCGTGCCGCGGGTTTGCAAGTGGCCAGCCAGCCACTGCTTGCGCGCCGCCAGCATGCCGCGCTCAGGCGACAGCAGGGTACCCAGACGCTCGCCAGCCTTGAGGCGGTCGAGTACGCGTTCGATACGGCCACCGATGATGATGGTATGGGCGCCGGAACGGGCTGCCAGGCGCGCGGCGCGCAACTTGGTCTGCATGCCGCCACGGCCCAGGGCACCGCCGGTACCGCCGGCTACGGCGTCGAGCGACGGGTCATCGGCACGGGCCTCGTAGATCAGCTGTGCCTCTGGATTGTTGCGTGGGTCGGCGTCGAACATGCCGTCACGGTCGGTGAGGATCACCAGCAGGTCGGCTTCGACCAGGTTCGCCACCAACGCGGCCAGGGTATCGTTGTCGCCGAAGCGGATCTCGTCGGTAACCACGGTGTCGTTTTCGTTGATCACCGGCACCACGCCCAGGTCGACCAACGTACGCAGCGTGCTGCGGGCGTTGAGGTAACGCTTGCGGTCGGACAGGTCGTCGTGAGTCAGAAGGATCTGCGCGGTGTGCTTGCCATGCTCGCCAAAGCTCGACTCCCACGCCTGCACCAGGCGCATCTGGCCGATCGAAGCGGCAGCCTGCAGCTCGTTCATCGCGCTCGGTCGTGCGGTCCAGCCCAGCTGGCTCATGCCGGCAGCCACGGCCCCGGAGGACACCAGCACCAACTCAACGCCCGCCTCACGCAGGGCAACCATCTGCTCGACCCATACGGCCATGGCACCGCGGTCGAGGCCCTTGCCATCGGCCGTGAGCAGCGCACTACCGATCTTCACGACCCAGCGCTTGGCGCCAGTCACCTTGCTTCGCATCTTCTCTTCCAACCTATGTCGAATCTGTAGATACCGTGGATACAAAAACGCCGCTCCAGAGAGCGGCGTTTAGTGTACTGCAACCGGTCAGTCGCGCACGTAAATGATTTCCGGGCCGTCTTCGTCGTCCTCGAAATCATCGTCCCACGCGTCATCGTCGCCGATGTCATGCACGCTCTTGACGCCGGTACGACGCAGGGTACGGGCGTCGTCCAGGGCCTGCAGCTGGGCACGGGCTTCGTCTTCGATGCGCTGGTCGAGGTCGGCCAGCTCTTCAGCGTAGGCCGGGTCATTGGCCAGGCGATCGGCACGGTCTTCGATGTAGCGCATCAGGTCATGAGTGAGTTGCTCGGTGCCCTGCTTGGCGATAGCCGAGATCACGTAGACCGGGCCTTCCCACTGCAGACGCTCGACCACTTCCTTGACGCGCTCGTCGCGCTCGTCGTCCATCAGCATGTCCGCCTTGTTCAGCACCAGCCAGCGCTCACGGTCGGTCAGCGACGGGCTGAAGCGGGTCAGCTCGTTGATGATCACTTCAGCGGCATCGGCCGGGCTGCTACCGTCCAGCGGCGCCAGGTCGACCAGGTGCAGCAGCACGCGGGTACGCGCCAGGTGCTTGAGGAAGCGGATACCCAGGCCGGCACCGTCGGATGCGCCTTCGATCAGGCCAGGGATGTCGGCGACGACGAAGCTCTTCCAGCGGTCGACGCTGACCACGCCCAGGTTCGGCACCAGGGTGGTGAACGGGTAGTCGGCAACCTTCGGCTTGGCGGCCGACACCGAACGGATGAAGGTGCTCTTGCCGGCATTCGGCAGGCCCAGCAGGCCCACGTCGGCCAGGACTTTCAGCTCCATCTTCAGGTCGCGCTGGTCACCCGGCTTGCCTGGGGTGGTCTGGCGCGGCGCACGGTTGGTGCTGGATTTGAAACGGGTGTTGCCCAGGCCGTGCCAGCCGCCTTGGGCGACCATCAGCTTCTGGCCAGGGGTGACCAGGTCACCGATCACTTCCTGGGTGGAAGCGTCGATCACCGTGGTACCGACCGGCACACGCAGGAACAGGTCCTCACCCTTCTTGCCGGTGCAATCGGTGCTGCCACCGTTGGCGCCGCGCTGGGCTTCGTGGTGACGGGTGTAGCGGTAGTCAACCAGGGTGTTGAGGTTTTCGTCGGCCACCATGTACACCGAGCCGCCATCGCCACCGTCACCCCCGTTGGGGCCACCGTTCTCGATGAACTTCTCGCGACGGAAGCTCATGCAACCGTTACCGCCATCACCGGCCTTGACCCGGATGGATACTTCGTCAACAAACTTCATTCAAAAACCGCCTCTCGCCTTCCGACGAGCTGAATACTTAAAAAACCTGAGGCTCTTGCAAAAATGAGCGCGGCGGCCCCGTACGACCGAAGAAACCCACGCCGGCAGCCCATACAAACAGCTTTGCAAGAGGCTCACCACAAACGAAAAAGCCCCGTCGCATGACGGGGCTTCTGGAGCGACGTCGCGATTAAGCGGCGACGATGCTCACGTAACGGCGGTTGAACTCGCCTTTCTTCTCGAACTTGATCACGCCTTCGATCTTGGCGAACAGGGTGTGATCCTTGCCCATGCCAACGCCGTAGCCGGCGTGGAACTGGGTGCCGCGCTGACGGACGATGATGTTGCCGGCCTTGACGACCTGGCTGCCATACATCTTCACGCCAAGGCGTTTCGATTCTGAGTCGCGACCGTTACGAGTACTACCACCAGCCTTCTTGTGAGCCATGGTTCAATTCTCCAAATAAATTCAGGGGATCTGAGCGATTAAGCCTGGATACCGGTGATTTTGATCTCGGTGAACCACTGGCGGTGGCCCATACGCTTCATGTGGTGCTTACGACGACGGAACTTGATGATGCGTACTTTATCGTGACGGCCTTGCGAAACGACTTCGGCAACAACTTTAGCGCCAGCGACGACTGGAGCGCCGATGGTGACTTCTTCACCGTTGGCAACCAGCAGAACGCGATCGAAAGTCACGGATTCGCCAGTGGCGATTTCCAGCTTTTCGATTTTGAGGAATTCACCTTCAGCGACTTTGTACTGCTTGCCGCCGGTAACGATTACTGCGTAAGACATGGGTATTTCTCCGATAATCCTGCTCACCCAGCGCTTTATATGATGAGTATTGGCTGGCATGGCTGCACAGGGCTGGAACGGCCCGGCGCAATTGCGTAAGGCAGGTGCTGCCCAGGAAGTTAGGGTGCGCGATTGTACGCAACCCGGGTTTTGCTTGCAAGTACCGGCCCCGCTCACCGGGCGGCGCGCCTTGACACACCGGGACCCGCGACCTAGCATGCCGCGCAACCTCACTGGAGCAGCCGATGCAACCCCAAACCTTCTACCGCGCGGTAGCTGACGATTTCAGCGCCGTCGACGAGATCATCAAGAAGCAGCTGACCTCGCGCGTGCCGCTGGTATCGAAGATCGGCGACTATATCACGTCGGCCGGCGGCAAGCGCCTGCGCCCCCTGCTGGTGCTGCTGTGCGGCAAGGCCCTGGGCCGCGAGGGTGACGACCTGCGCCTGCTCGCCGCAACCATCGAGTTCCTGCACACCGCCACCCTGCTGCACGACGATGTGGTCGACATGTCCGGCATGCGCCGCGGCCGCTCCACCGCCAATGCCCTGTGGGGCAACGCACCGAGCGTGCTGGTGGGCGACTTCCTTTATTCGCGCTCGTTCGAAATGATGGTCGAGCTGGGCTCCATGCCGGTCATGCAGATCCTCTCCAAGGCCACCCGGGTGATCGCCGAAGGCGAAGTGCTGCAGCTGTCGCGCGTGCGCGATGCCAGCACCACCGAAGAGGTGTACATGGAGGTCATCCGCGGCAAGACCGCCATGCTGTTCGAGGCCTCGACCCACAGCGCCGCCGCGCTGGCCGGTGCCACCGACGAGCAGCGCGAGGCCCTGCGTACCTTTGGCGACCACCTGGGCGTGGCCTTCCAGCTGGTCGACGACCTGCTGGACTACAAAGGCGATTCGCAGACCCTGGGCAAGAACGTCGGCGACGACCTGGCCGAAGGCAAGCCAACCCTGCCGCTGATCTACACCATGCGTGAAGGCACGCCAGAACAGGCAGCACTGGTGCGCAAGGCGATCCAGAAGGGTGGCCTGGAAGACCTGGAGCAGATCCGCGTGGCGGTCGAAGCTTCGGGTGCGCTGGACTACACCGCGCAGCTGGCACGTGATTACGTGAAGCGGGCCATTGAGTGCCTGGAAGTGCTGCCGGCCAGCCGATACCGGGATGCACTGGTCGAGCTGAGTGAGTTTGCGGTAGCGCGCACACACTAAGATCGCGCCACCCTCTTCGCGGGCAAGCCCGCTCCACAGGATCCGCGTGGTTCCAGAGGAGCAGGCTTGCCCGCGATGCATTTGTACGGACAAAAACACTTCCCCGTTAAAACCTTATACAATATGGGCCTTTAACCGTCTGTCTGTTTAAGGAACCGAAGTGAGCACTTTGCCGCCCTGCCCCAAATGCAATTCTGAATACACCTACGAGGATGGCACCCAGCTGATCTGCCCCGAATGCGCCCACGAGTGGTCGGCCAACGGCGAAGCCGATGCCGGCAGCGATGACGTGGTGAAAAAGGATTCGGTGGGCAACGTGCTGCAGGACGGCGACACCGTCACCGTGATCAAGGACCTCAAGGTCAAAGGCTCCTCCCTGGTGGTCAAGGTCGGCACCAAGGTCAAGAACATCCGCCTGTGCGACGGCGACCACGACATCGACTGCAAGATCGACGGCATTGGCGCCATGAAGCTGAAGTCGGAATTCGTGCGCAAGGTCTGATTACATAAAAAACAGCCAATAGTCTCTTGCTATTTTGATAATAAGAATTATTCTCATTGGACTGCTATCCAAGGAGAATAGCCATGACTTATCTGATCGACGCCTGGCTGGACCGCCCCCACCCTTACCTGCGCATCCTGCATCGCGAAACCGGCGAAGTGTGCGCCATGCTCGAAGAAGAAGCGCTCGACGAGCTGCGTGACCAGGGCGACCTGGACATGAGCGGGCTGAATTCGAGTGAGCCGGTGGTGCTCAAGGAGCTGGTGCGCAATCTGTTCCTGTTTTGCTATGCGCGGGCATTGCGCCCGGTGGGAACAGACTGGAATTGATCGGCATAGCGAGGGCTTTGCCCTCGTTCGCGACACAAGGCCGCTCTTACAAGAGCATCATGGGCCTGTAGGAGCGGCCTTGTGTCGCGAATGGGCCGCAAAGCGGCCCCAGAGGCATTACAGAACGTCGAGCAGCTCGACGTCGAATACCAGCACGCTGTGCGGCGGGATGCTGCCAACGCCTTGGGCGCCGTAGGCCAGCTCGCTCGGCACATACAGGCGCCATTTGCTGCCAGCGTTCATCAGCTGCAGGGCTTCGGTCCAGCCAGCGATCACGCCACCGACCGGGAATTCAGCCGGCTGGCCACGCTCGTAGGAGCTGTCGAACACGGTGCCGTCGATCAGCGTGCCGTGGTAGTGGGTACGCACGTTGCTTTCGCGGGTCGGCTTGGCGCCTTCGCCAGCGGTCAGCACTTCGAACTGCAGGCCCGAAGCGAGGGTGGTGATGCCTTCACGCTTGGCATTTTCGGCCAGGAATTCCTTGCCGGTGGCAGCCGCGGCTTCAGCCTTGGCAGCCGCTTCTGCTTGCATCACGTCACGGATGACCTTGAAGCTGGCCGACAGGTCGGCTTCGCTGACGCGGCTGTCGGCACCGTTGAAGGCGTCGGTCAGGCCGGCCACGATCGCTTCCAGGTTGACGCCCGGTGGCGGGTTGTCGCGCAGCTGGCCGCCCAGCTGACGGCCGATGCCGTAGCTTACGCGGGTTTCGTCGGTGGACAGGTTGAGTTCGGACATTGTCGTGCTCCACTGCAGGGCGCAGTGCAGCCGCGCCCTTGATGAAAAGGGCGAGCAGCCTAGCACACTGGGAAGCTGCGAGCAGCTACCAGGCCGAACGCTGGGAAATGGGTACCTTGAGGTCTTCTTCGGGGTGCGAACCCATGCCGCACATTTCGTCCTGCACAGACCAGTGCACCAGGTTCATCGAGACCATCGGGATGGCTTGCAGCAACTTGCGGGCGTCTTCCACCGAGTGCACGCGCAGGCGTTCACCGCGGGTATCGGCAAGGGGGTGGGCGTGGCCCTTGATGCGGGCCTCGAGCAGATAATCACCACCTTCGATGGCGATCAGGTTCACTTCGTCGACATGGCCGGCCCTGGCCTCGGTGTTGAGCTGATGCAGGTTCATGAGAGCACCTCGCTGCTGGAACCAGGCATGAGTGCTCATTTTTCGTACAGGACCAGGGAATACACAAGGCATTGCTGACGCCGCTCGTCAGTTGGGCCGCGCTGGCCCCAGCACCGGTACGCCGGCGATGGGGCCCGAAAGCACTCAGTGCTTGGTGACTTTGTCCAGGTAGCCCATGCAGAACGCCGACACCACGAAGGTCATGTGGATGATCACGTACCACATCAGGTAGTCGGTAGAAATGTTCTGCGCGTCCATGAACACCCGCAGCAGGTGGATGGAGGAAATGGCCACGATCGAGGCGGCGACCTTCATCTTCAGCGACGAAGAGTCCATCTTGCCCAGCCAGTTGAGCTTCTCCTTGCTGTCGTCGATGTCCAGCTGCGAGACGAAGTTCTCGTAGCCGGAGATCATCACCATGACCAGCAGGCCGCCCACCAGCGACATGTCGATCAGCGACAGGATCACCAGGATCAGGTCGGCTTCGCTCAGGGCAAAGACGTTGGGCAGGACGTGGATGACTTCCTGGAAAAACTTCAGCGCCAAGGCCAACAGGCCGAGGGACAGGCCGAAGTAGATGGGGGCGAGCAGCCAGCGCGAGGCATACATCGCGTTTTCGAGAATACGTTCCATGGAGGGTTGGGACTCGTCAGGTGACTAAAAAAGCGACGCCGAGTATAGCCAGCCACCTGTTACAGCAAAAGCCCGGCTTGAAGGGGGCTGCCGTGCAGCACAACCGCCGACAAGCCGGCTACCTCAGGTACACCACTGCCTTGGTAAGCAGTGAGGCCCCAGTGCAAGCCGGCTTGCCGGCGATTGGGCCAGAAGAGGCGCTCAGGTTTCAGGATGGAACTGGTAATCCCCCAGGTTGCGACAACGTTCACCGTTGATCCGGCGCAACTGCGCCTGCAGGTGCAGGCACCAGATCTGCGGATCCTCGGCCACCTGGTACCCATGCAGGGTCAGGCTGTCGACAATGGCGTTGAGCACCGACTCGGCCACCAACGGCCCATGGAACGGCCCTTGGGCCTTGATGGCTGAGGGTTGTTCACCGGCCATGCCGGCAGCGAACAGCAAGGTCCACATGCCGTTATCACCGGCCAGCGGGCGAATGCTGCATTCGATACGCGTCACCAGGCCCAGGCACTGGCGAGTGAGGCAGAGGTTGCGCATGGCCGCGTCCCCCTCCAATAAGCCGTATTCAGCTCGAAACGTTCGGGCTGTTTCCATCCTGAACCCTGATACCGTCCTAAGTTCCAGCATAGAATAGCGGCGTAAAAAGATGGAAAACCGGCGCTGAACGGTAGCACATGGCCGCTAGCGCCGATTTATTGACTCAGGCCGGCTTGGCCTGGGCAATCACCTCTTCCAGGCGTTCCTTTTCCGCCTTCTCGATGTCTTCCTCGCTGATCATCTCGGCGATCTCGCGCAAGCGCTCGACCACCCGGGCGTTGACGCTGCCTTCGGTGAACTGGCCCTGCTCGTCCTGCTCCCCGGCGTCCTCACCCACCAGCAGGCTCAGCGCCTCGTCAGCCTGGCTGACCGCATAGACGTGGAACACGCCGTTCTCGACCGCCTGCAGCACACGCTCATCGAGCATCAGCGTGGCCACATTGGCACGCGGGATGATTACCCCCTGCTCGCCCGTCAGGCCACGGGCCTCACACAGGCGGAAGAAGCCTTCGATCTTCTCGTTGACCCCACCCACCGCCTGCACTTCACCAAACTGGTTGATCGAGCCGGTGATCGCGAAGCACTGTTTGAGCGGGGTGCGCGACAGTGCCGAGATCAGCGTGCAGGCCTCACCCAGCGAGGCACTGTCACCGTCCACATAGCCGTAGGACTGCTCCAGGGCAATGCTCGCGGAAATCGCCAAGGGGAATTCCTGGGCATAGCGGCTGCCCAGGTAACCGGTGAGGATCATCACCCCCTTGGAGTGGATCGGCTGGCCCAGGTTGACCTCGCGCTCGATGTCGACGATGCCGCTGCCGCCCGGGTAGACGGTGGCGGAAATACGCGCTGGCATGCCGAACGCCGAGTCGCCGACCTCCAGCACGGTCAGGCCGTTGCACTTGCCGATAGCCGCGCCTTCGGTGTCGATCAGGATGATGCCGGCGAGCATGTCGTCGAGCACGCGCTGCGAAACGCGCCCGGTGCGGGTGGCCTTGGCCTTGAGCGCACGCTCGATATGCCCGGCGTCAGTCATCTCGTCACTGGCCAGCTGGCGGATGAAATCGGCCTCGCTGACCAGCTGGAACAGGTCACCGATACGCGCCGACAGGCGCGACTGGTTTTCCGCCAGGCGCGCACTGTAGGTGGCCAGGCGCGCCACCGCATCGCTGGTCAGCGGCGCCATGCCCTCCTCGTTGGTGCGGGTGCGCAACAGCTGGGCGAACTGCTCGAGGTTCTCGTCGACCATCGGCATGTCTTCGTCGAAATCCACCAGCACCCGGAACATCTCCTGGAAGTCCGGGTCGTGGTCCTGCAACGCGTAGTACAGCTGACGCGAGCCGATGATCACCAGCTTGACGTTGAGCGGGATCATCTGCGGCGTCAGGCTGACGCTGGCGACACGGCCCAGCTCACCGATCGGCGACTCCATCTTCAACTTGCGCGACTGCAGGGCGCGCTTGAGCGCATCCCAGACGAACGGCTCGCCGAGCATCTTCTCCGCTTCAAGGATCAGGAAGCCACCGTTGGCACGGTGCAGCGCGCCTGGGCGCAGTTGGCGGTAGGAGGTGTACAGCGCCCCTTGGTCGGTGCTGTATTCGATCCGCCCGAACAGGTTGTCGTAAGTCGGGTGCGGTTCGAACACCACAGGGGCGCCACCGACGGCGTGGTGGCCGACCACCAGGCTTGGGGCGTATTGCTCTTCGAGCAGCTTGCGCGCCACGGCGTCGGTCTTGCTGTCATCGACCAGTTGCTCGACCACGGTACGCAGCAGGTTCAACTGCACCGATTGCAGGTAGGCGCACACCGCTGCGTTCTCGGCGTACTTTTCCGACAGCGGCGCCAGCAATGGCTGCAGCGCCAGGGTAATGGTTTCTTCGTTGAGCTGGCGCAGGTGGTTGTTCGACTCGCGCTTCCACTGTGGCAGGCTGGCCAGTTCTTCATTGAGGCGCTCCTCAAGGAAGGCGATGTCCTCGTGGAACTGCTCGCGGACCTCTTCCGGCAGCTGGGCGAATTCGGCTTCGTCCAGGGCCTTGCCGTCGGCCATCGGGGTGAAGGCGACATTGCTGGCGTCGCGGTACAGGGCCACGTCCTTTTCCAGCGAGGCGCGCTCGATGACATCCAGGGCGCGGTCGTAACGCTGGTTGAAGGCGCGGTCGATGGCGCCCTTCTTCTGCTGGTAGGACGGGTGCTCGAACACCGCCGGGAAGGTCGCCAGCAGGTTGTCGATCAGGCCGCCCATGTCGCTGATGAATTCTGCGGCGCTGCCCGACGGCAGCTCCAGTGCCCGTGGCTCGCGGGTGTCATCGAAGTGGTTGACGTAGACCCAGTCGGCCGGGGTCTGCTGGCGCTTGCCCTCGGCCTTGAGGTAGCGCTTGACGAACGAGAAGCGCCCGGTGCCGGGCTCGCCCATCACATACACGTTGTAACCAGGGCGTGGCATGGCCACGCCGAACTGCAGGGCCTCGACAGCACGTTCCTGGCCCAGGACTCCGCGAAACGGCTCCAGATCGTCGGTATTGGCAAAGGCAAACTGCTCGGGGGAAAAACGCCTGGTCAAAGCTTCAGGCGCGAGACGCAGGCGCGCAGCGACGGGATCGGGCATTGGGTTTCCTTACTTCGGCGGGGCAGATACGCAGCATTCTGGCGCTGCCCGCGCGCGCCTTGCAAGGCTCAGCGGGACTTTATGTCGCAGTATCGATTAGCGACCCAAGCAAATTTTTCGCAATCAACGACGCAACCTTTAGATCGTGCCTAAACTCCAAGCTGCGCGGGTGGGTGAAAAGCTTTCCCGACCTGGCAACCGAGTTGCCAGCAACCCTGACCCTTGGTTAAGACAAATAGAGAACAAATGCTATGAAACGGATTCTTCTGGGTACTCTGTTCACCGTAGTCTCACTCAATGCCATGGCCGAAGCGCCAGGCGGCCCGAACTGCGGCTGGGGCAACATGCTGTTCGAAGGCCAGCGCGGCACGCCGGCTCACTTCCTGGCATCCACCACCAACGGTACGTCCGGTAACGCCACCTTCGGCATGACCTCCGGCACCAACGGCTGCTCCACCAAGGCCTCGCTGACCTATGGCGGCAAGTCCTGGTTCGCCATGAATGGCATGATGAACGAACTGTCCGAAGACATGGCCATGGGCCAGGGCGAAGCACTCACCACCTACGCGGTGGTACTGGGTGTGGCACCGGAAGACCGCGGCTACTTCAACTCGGTCACCCACCAGCACTTCAACCAGATCTTCAGCAGCGCTGACGTGAATGCCGAAACTGTCCACAGCAACACCCTGGCCGTTCTGAAGAACGACCCACGCCTGGCCAAGTACGCTACCGAAGCCTAAGCGCAGCTGCTCCCGCCCCGCTCGGGGCGGGTTTTCGCCTTTTTATCGGCATCGTTAAGAAGTAGTTGCCCGACATGCTCAAACGCCTCGCTTACCTGGCGCTGTGTGCCTGCGCCCCTGTTCATGCCGCGCCTGCGCTGGATGAAGGCCGTCTCCAGCAACTGGCCAATACCCCCTACTGGATTGCCCTGGGCCATTACGAAACCGCCAAGCTCGGCGGCTGGCGCAGCTATGTAGACGACCGCAAATTCTTCCTCGCCGAGGACGGTGCGCACCACCCGGACCAGGAACTGCGGGCTACGGTGCAAGCGCTGTATGCCCCGGCCAGCCTGGGCGACAAGCATGCCCAATGCGTATTCCCCGCACGCACCCGCTGGCTGACCGAGCAACTGGGCCTGCAAGGTTTGCCGCAGCCGGACTGCCAGGAGTTCAAGGCCTGGTACAAATCGGTCGACCCGCACAGCGCGGCACTGATCTTCCCGGCGGCCTACCTGAACAGCCCGTCATCGATGTTCGGCCATACCCTGCTGCGCATCGACCAGTCCAACACGCGCAGCGACGACACCACGCTGCTGAGTTACGCCATCAACTTCGGCGCCTATATCGAAGGCAGCGACAACAGCATCCTGTACGCCTGGAAGGGCCTGATGGGCGGCTATCCCGGGCTGTTCGCCCTGATGCCCTACCAGGAAAAACTCTCGGAATACCGCAGCCTGGAAAACCGCGACCTGTGGGAGTACCAGCTGGACCTCACCCCGGAAGAAACCGGGCGCATGGTCGAGCATGTGTGGGAACTCAAGCAGGTCCAGTTCGATTACTTCTTCTTCGACGAAAACTGCTCCTACCGCCTGCTGGAACTGCTGCAGGTGGCGCGGCCGAGCCTGGACCTGACCTCGCAGTTCCCGCTGACCGCGATCCCCACCGACACGGTCAAGGCCGTGAAACAGTCGGGCATGGTCGCCAGCGAGACCTACCGGCCCTCGCGTGAACGGGAATTGTTGGCCCGGGCCGAACCGCTGGACCTCGATGAGAAGCGCCAGGTGCTGGCCGTCAGTGCCGACACTGCGCAGTTGCAGAGCCCGGCATTCACCGCCCTGCCCCGCGAGCGCCAGGCCTTGGTGCAGGATGCCGCCTACCGCCTGGAACGTTACCGAGCCAACGGCCAGGAGCGCGACCCCGGCCAGGCACGGCGCAGCTTTGAGCTGTTGCGGGCGATCAACCGCAACCCGCCACCGCCCCTGCAAATTGAACGCCCCGGCCTGCCCGAGGACGGGCACGACTCACGCACCTGGCAGCTTGGCGTCGGCACCCGGGAAGACCGCGCCTATGCCGAATACGGGCTGCGCATGGCGTATCACGACCTGAACGACAATGCCTACGGCTTCCCGCTCGGCGCGCAGATCGAGATCCTGCAGCTCAAGGTGCGCCAGTACGAAGGCAACGACTGGCAAGTGCAACGCCTGGACTTGGCCACCATTCGCTCACTGACCCCTCGCAACGAACTGCTCAAGCCTTGGTCGTGGCAGGTCGCCGGTGGCCTGGAGCGGGTGCCGGGCAAGCATGACGACGAAGTGCTGGTGAGCCATGTCAACGGCGGTGCCGGCGGCACCTGGCAGTTGGCCGATGGGCTGCTGGGCTTTGCCTTGGGCACGGTGCGGGTCGAGCACCATAACGACTTCGCCCAGTTCATCGCCCCGGCGGCGGGGTTCAATGGCGGGCTGCTGTGGCGCAACGGGCTGGGCAACATGACACTGGAAGCCAAAGGCGATTACTTCACCAATGGCGAAGTGCGGCGCAGTGTGAGCCTGAACCAGCAGTGGGAGATCAGCCAGAACCTGGGGCTGAGGCTGAGTGCCTCACGGGAGTTCAGCCACCTGGCTACTGCCCAGAATGAGGTGATGCTGGAGCTGAAGTGGTATCACTACTGACGCGCCCTGCTCTTCGTAGGAGGGGCCTTGTGTCGCGAAAGGGGCGCGCAGCGGCCCCAAGGCCTATGGCGTGGCAAGTAATGCCGGGGCCGCTGCGCAGCCCTTTCGCGACACAAGGCCGCTCCTACGACGGCCGCATCAAGGCCGGCGAGTGTGAACCCACCGGCTCTTTCACGCTGTTTTGAGCAAAAGGAGGTCCCTATGAGCCGCGCATTCGTCAACGAGGACCAAGCCGCCGCCCAGGCCAATCAGCCGGTGGAGCGGCACGTCAGCGACCAGCCCAACTACGTCACCACCAATGGCCTGCGCCAGCTGCAGCAGCGCGTGGCCGAACTCAATGCCTTGCGTGCCGAGCTGCAGGCCCTGGGCGAACAGGGCGACAAGCAACGCCTGGCAGATGCCGAGCGTGACTTGCGTTATTTCAGCGCCAGGGTACAGAGCGCGCAGGTGGTGCCAGCTGCCACCTCGACCAGCAAGGTGCAGATTGGCAGCCGGGTGCGGTTTGCCGATGAGCAGGGGCAGGAACAGACCGTGCAACTGGTTGGGGAGGATGAAGCCGATGCCAGCCGGGGGCTGATCAATTGGGGGTCGCCATTGGGGCGGGCATTGCTGGGCGCAGGGCCTGGGGATGAAGTGATTTGGCGGCGCCCGGCGGGGGACCAGGTGATCGAGGTGATGGATATCGTGGGTGAGGCCTGAAACAAAGGGGCCGCTGCGCGGCCCCAATCTTTCGAATCAGACCACGCCCTGGGCCAGCATGGCGTCCGCGACTTTGACGAAGCCGGCGATATTGGCGCCTTTCACGTAGTTGATCTTGCCATCGGCCTCTTCACCGTAGTGCACGCAAGCATGGTGGATCGACTGCATGATGTGGTGCAGCTTGCTGTCCACTTCACCGGCGGTCCACAGCAGGCGCATGGCGTTCTGTGACATCTCCAGGCCCGAAACGGCCACGCCGCCGGCGTTGGATGCCTTGCCCGGTGCGTACAGGATGCCAGCCTCCAGGAAGATATCCACAGCCTCCAGCGTGGTCGGCATGTTGGCGCCTTCCGCTACGCAGATGCAGCCGTTGCGCAGCAGGGTGCGGGCGTCTTCGCTGCCCAGTTCGTTCTGCGTGGCGCACGGCAGGGCGATGTCGCACGGCAGGCTCCATGGCGTCTGCCCCTTGCGGAACTCCAGGCCGAACTGATCGGCCAGTTCGCTGATGCGGCCACGCTTGACGTTCTTCAGCGCCATCACGGCGTCCCACTGGGCGTCGGTCAGGCCGGCTTCGGCGTACAGGGTGCCTTCGGAGTCGGACAGCGAGATCACCTTGCCGCCCAGGTCCATGACCTTGCGCGCGGCGTACTGGGCAACGTTGCCGGAACCGGAAATTGCCACGCGACGACCGTCGATGCGCAGGCCCTGACGCTTGAGCATTTCTTCGGCGAAGTACACACAGCCATAGCCGGTGGCTTCAGGGCGGATCAGGCTGCCGCCGTAGGTCATGCCCTTGCCGGTCAGCACCGAAGTGAACTGGTTGGCCAGGCGCTTGTATTGGCCGAACATGAAGCCGATCTCGCGGGCGCCCACACCGATGTCACCGGCAGGCACGTCCAGGTCGGCGCCGATGTGGCGGTACAGCTCGCTCATGAAGGCCTGGCAGAAGCGCATCACTTCGGCGTCGCTCTTGCCCTTGGGGTCGAAGTCCGAGCCGCCCTTGCCGCCGCCCATGGGCAACGAGGTGAGGGAGTTCTTGAATACCTGCTCGAAGGCCAGGAACTTAAGCACACCCAGGTTTACCGAGGGGTGGAAACGCAGGCCGCCCTTGTAGGGGCCGATGGCGCTGCTCATCTGGATGCGGTAGCCGCGGTTGACCTGAACCTTGCCCTGGTCATCGACCCACGACACGCGGAACAGCACCGCGCGCTCGGGTTCGACCATGCGCTCGAGGATGCCGGCCTGCAGGTAGTGTGGGTTGGCTTCAAGGAACGGCCAAAGGCTGCGCAGCACTTCTTCCACCGCCTGGTGGAATTCGGGCTGGGCCGGGTCGCGCTGCTTCAGGCGCTCGAGGAAATGGTCGACAGATTCGATCATGGGTAGACATCTCACCAAGAGGGATTGGACTTATTGGTTTTTTCTGGAATGTACCAAGAAGCAATCGCACTGGAATAGGGCGAAATGTCGTTTTTATGAAATTATTTGGTGCGTTTTATATAAGTGTATACAAAACAAGGTGCCTTCCGATGGCCGATCAGCCCGCCTGGCGGGACAGGCCACTTTATGCCAAGCACAAAAATGGGGCCCCTGAGGGCCCCATTCTTGTGCATCGGAAACCGGCTTACTGGGCCAGCTTCTTGTGCCGTACCCGGTGCGGCTGGGCAGCGGCGTCGCCCAGGCGCTTCTTGCGGTCGGCTTCGTACTCGGTGTAGTTACCTTCGAAGAACACCACGTTCGAGTCGTCTTCGTACGCCAGGATGTGGGTAGCCACACGGTCCAGGAACCAACGGTCGTGGGAAATCACGATCGCGGCGCCCGGGAAGTCCAGCAGGGCTTCCTCCAGCGAACGCAGGGTTTCGACGTCCAGGTCGTTGGACGGTTCGTCGAGCAGCAGCACGTTGCCGCCCTCTTTCAGGGTCAGGGCCAGGTGCAGACGGCCACGTTCACCACCGGAGAGGTCCTTGACGAACTTCTGCTGGTCGCCGCCCTTGAAGTTGAACCGGCCAACGTAGGTGCGCGACGGGATCTCGTAGTTGCCGATGCGGATCATGTCGGAGCCATCGGAGATCTGCTGGAACACGGTCTTGGCACCGTCCAGGTCTTCGCGGCTCTGGTCCACACAGGCCAGTTGCACGGTTTCGCCGATCTCGATGCTGCCCGAGTCCGGCTGTTCCTTGCCCATCAGCATGCGGAACAGGGTCGACTTACCGGCACCGTTACCACCGATCACGCCGACGATGGCACCTTTAGGCATGGCGAACGACAGGTTGTCGATCAGCACCCGGTCGCCATAGCCTTTGGAGACGTTCTTGAACTCGATGACCTTGTCGCCCAGGCGCGGGCCAGCCGGGATGTAGATCTCGTTGGTTTCGCTGCGCTTCTGGAATTCCTGCGACTGCATCTCTTCAAAGCGCTGCAGACGGGCCTTGGATTTGGACTGGCGGGCCTTGGCGCCTTTGCGCACCCACTCCAGTTCCTCTTTCATGGCCTTCTCGTGGGCGCTCTGCTGCTTGGATTCCTGCGCCAGACGGTCCGACTTGGCCTCCAGCCAACCCGAGTAGTTGCCTTCGTACGGGATGCCGGCGCCGCGGTCCAGTTCGAGGATCCAGCCTGCGACGTTATCGAGGAAGTAACGGTCGTGGGTAATCGCTACCACGGTACCCGGGAAGTCGTGCAGGAAGCGCTCCAGCCAGGCCACCGAGTCGGCGTCCAGGTGGTTGGTGGGTTCGTCGAGCAGCAGCATGTCGGGTGCCGACAGCAGCAGACGGCACAGGGCCACACGGCGCTTCTCACCACCGGACAGGTGTTCGATGCGGGCATCCCAGGCCGGCAGGCGCAGGGCGTCGGCGGCGACGTCGAGCTGGCGCTCGAGGTTGTGGCCGTCGGCAGCCTGCAGGATGGATTCGAGCTTGGCCTGCTCGGCGGCCAGCTTGTCGAAGTCGGCGTCGGGTTCGGCGTAGGCAGCGTAGACCTCGTCCAGGCGGGCCTGGGCGTCCTTGATCACGCTGACCGCTTCTTCGACCACTTCGCGTACGGTCTTGCTCGGGTCCAGTTGCGGCTCCTGGGGCAGGTAGCCGACGTTGATGTCGGGCATCGGACGGGCTTCGCCGTCGAATTCCTTGTCGACGCCCGCCATGATCCGCAGCAGGGTCGATTTACCCGCGCCGTTCAGGCCGAGTACGCCGATCTTGGCGCCCGGGAAGAACGACAGGGAAATGTTCTTGAGAATTTCCCGCTTCGGCGGCACGACCTTGCTCAGCCGATGCATGGTGTAGACGTATTGAGCCAAAACCAAGCCCTCTAATCAGATAGGTAAAGACATCGACGATCGCCCCGGCCAGGTGGCCAGGCGGATGTGTTTACGGGGTGTCATTGAACAAAGTCGACCATTCTACGCCAACGCGCGGCGTTGCACAGGGTGGTCGGATGGTGGGGTCAACAGGGGCCGCGGTGCGGCCCATTGGCGGCGATGAGGCCGGTGCTGGCCCCACACGAATCAGACGTGACGCTGCTTTGCCTTGCCCCGCGGCAAGCGGCAACGGTCGCCCTGCCCGGCCAGGCGCGCGGCCCAGGCGGATTTCACGCTGAAACCACCCTGGCGGGCAGGCTGCTCGGCAGCCTTGGCCGGCTTGGCGGCAGGTTTGTTCACGGCCTTGCTGGCCGGTTTCACTGCAGCCTCAGCCCCAGCTTCGACCGGGGCTACTGCCGCCTTGGCGGTCTTGCGCAGCTCGGCCAGCGACGGCGCCTTGGCTTTCGAGGCCGAGGCCTCAGGTTTGACCAGCGAACGCTGGCACGACTTGCAGGATACATCCTCGGTCACGGCAGTGCTGACAAGGGTCTGACTGCTGCGCCCACAGGCGGAATCGAGGCCATTGGTGGAAAAGTGAGTAACCAAAACCGAACATCTCCGATGCGTTGTCATTGAAGCGGGCGGCATTCTCGCACAGCAAGCAAGGCATTGCCGAACGGGCAGGTTTCATCGCGACCATCGGCACCCGATAGCAGGGCTGGCACTTTGCCATAATGACAGGCATGCTAGCCCGTTTCGGGTATACGGCCTTATAGTGCGCAACCGCGGTGCGGTCGCCCAGGCACCGGCATACACCGTGCATATCAATCCCTGCCGTCGCCAGCCCAATAGCAGGACCAAGGTTTGACCAATCTCAATCATCCGTCCTCGCCGCGCACTGTCACGCCGGCCCCAGCCGCTCCGGTGCGCGGCTCGGTCAAAGGTGCGCTGGCCCTGCTGGCTTTGCTGCTGCTGGGTTTGCTGCTTTGGCAACTGTTCTCGCAGTTCCGCCACACCCAGGCCGAGCAGCGCCAGCAGCACCTGGACGCAAGCGTCGAACTGGCAGACCACTTGGGCCTGAACATGGCGCTCAAGGCCCAGCAGGCGCTGAATGTGGTGCAGCCGTATGTCAAAGCGCCGTCGCCTGCCGCCTTGCCCAGCCTGCTCGACACGCTGCGCGAGCGCCTGCCAAACCTGCGCGACCTGGCCTGGCTGGACCACAGTGGGCGGCTACAGGGCGACAGCCTGGCCGGCAGCCCCGACCGCCCGCTGATTGACGAGCTGTTCGGCTTGAACCAGGGCCGGCCTTACTTCTTCGCCAACTCGGCGGACAACCGCACCGTCTACCTGCTGTTGCGCCAGGCCACCGAGCAGGGTCGCGGCTACTGGCTGCTGCGCCTGTCCAACGATTTTTACCGCACCCTGACCCAGCACCTGGACGGCCCCGGGCACCCCCTGTGGCTGCTGGAGAACAGCCGCAGCGGCGAGGTGCTGGAACGCCACGCCCCAGCACAGACCAGCGACCAGCCGTTGCAGAGCGTGATGCTGGTCTTCATCGACAACAGTGTCTGGCAGCTGCGGGGCCTGTTCGATGCCGGCCTTGCCCAGCAGAAACTGTTGCCGGCACTGCTGGGCAAGTGCCTGCTGGCGCTGTTCTGTGCCCTGCTGCCGGTACTGGCGCTGATCAACATGCGCCGCCGCCAGCGCGCCCTGCAGGAGGACCGCCGGCGCTACCAGGAAATCTTCGAGGGCACCGGCGTAGCCCTGTGCGTGCTCGACCTCTCCAGCCTGCCCGGCCAGCTTGACCGCTACCACCTGCGCAACCTCGCCGCGCTCAAGCAGAGCCTGGCACTCGACTCCAGCCTGCGCCGCTCGCTGCTGCTGGAACTGAAGATCACCGAAATCAACCAAGTGGCGCGCCAACTGCTCAACGTCGACTGCCACGCAGGCGCCTGGCAACGGCTGATCGACGGCAGCGGCGACGGCCGGGACAGCGTCGGCATGCAACTGATCGATGCGCTGATCGAGCAGCGCCCGCTGCTGGAACTGGAAGTGCGCCTGCCCGCCCCCCTGGGCGGTGAGCTGCACCTGTGGCTGATGGCGCGGCTGCCGGAACAGCGCCGCGACTACCAGGCGGTGATCCTGAGCATCAGCGACATCACCAGCCGCAAGCAGGTGGAGCTGTCGCTGCTGGAGCGCGAAAGCTTCTGGTCGGACGTGGTGCGTACCGTGCCCGACCAGTTGTACGTGCAGGACGTGCTCAGCCAGCGGATGATCTTCAGCAACCGCCACCTCGGCCAGACCCTGGGCTACGACCGCACCGAGCTTGCGCAGATGGGCGACCGCTTCTGGGAGCTGCTGCTGCACCCCGAGGATGCGGCGCACTACCAGGCCCTGCGCCAGCAGCAACGCACCAACGGCCACGGCCAGTCACTGCATTGCCAGCTGCGCTTCCGCCACCGCGACGGCGGCTGGCGCTGCTACGACATCCGTGAGCAAGTGCTGACCCGCGACAGCGATGGCCAGGTTACCCGCATCATCGGTGTGGGCAAGGACGTCACCGTGCAGATCGAGGCCAGCCAGTCGCTACGCGACAGCGAGCAGCGCTACCGCATGCTCGCCGAAAGCATCAGCGACGTGATCTTCTCCACCGACAGCAAGCTGCAGCTCAACTACGTCAGCCCCTCGGTGCAGGCAGTGCTGGGCTACAACACCGACTGGATCTTTGAAAACGGCTGGCAGTCGATTGTCGCCAACCCGTCCCAGCTCACCGGCATCTACAGCCTGATGGAACGGGTCAGCAAGGCCATGGGCGACCGGGAACAGCTGGCACAACTGCGCCAGCACCTGCCCAACCAGCTGTTTTTGTTCGACTGCCTGCGCGCCGATGGCCGCAAGATCCCTATCGAGCTGCGCCTGGTGCTGGTGTGGGACGACCGCGAGCGCTTCGAGGGTGTGCTGGGCGTGGGCCGCGACATCAGCCAGCAACGCCGTGCGGAAAAAGACCTGCGCATGGCCGCCACGGTCTTCGAACACTCAACCTCGGCCATCCTCATCACCGACCCGGCCGGCTACATCGTGCAGGCCAACGAAGCGTTCAGCCGGGTCAGCGGGTATTCGGTCAGCGATGTGCTCGACCAGCTGCCAAGCATGCTGACTGTGGACGACCAGCAGGAGGGCCACCTGCGCTACGTACTCAAACAGCTGCACCTGCGCGGCAGCTGGGAAGGCGAAGTGTGGCTCAAGCGCCGCAGTGGCGAGCACTACCCAGCCTGGGTCGGTATAACCGCGGTGCTCGATGACGAGGGCGACCTGGCCAGCTACGTGTGTTTCTTCACTGACATCAGTGAGCGCAAGGCCAGCGAACAGCGCATTCATCGCCTGGCCTATTACGATGCCCTGACCCACCTGCCCAACCGCACGCTGTTCCAGGACCGCCTGCACACTGCCCTGCAACAAGCTGAGCGGCAGAAGTCGTGGGTGGTACTGATGTTCCTCGACCTGGACCGTTTCAAGCCGATCAACGACTCCCTGGGCCACGCCGCGGGCGATCGCATGCTCAAGGACATGGCCCTGCGCCTGCTGGCCTGTGTCGACGATGACGACACCGTGGCGCGCATGGGCGGTGATGAGTTCACCCTGCTGCTGCAATCGCGCGCCACCCGCGAAATAGCGCTCAACCGCGCCATCCATGTGGCCGAGAACATCCTCGCCAGCCTGGTGCGGCCATTCGTGCTCGAAGGCCGCGAGTTCTTCGTCACCGCCAGTATCGGCATCGCCCTCAGCCCGCAGGACGGCGGCGAACTGAGCCAACTGATGAAGAACGCCGACACCGCCATGTACCACGCCAAGGAGCGCGGCAAGAACAACTTCCAGTTCTACCAGGCCGAGATGAACGCCAGCGCCCTGGAGCGCCTGGAGCTGGAAAGCGACCTGCGCCATGCACTGGAGCAGAACGAATTCATCCTCTACTACCAACCGCAGTTCAGCGGCGACGGCAAGCGCCTGACCGGTGCCGAGGCGCTGCTGCGCTGGCGCCACCCCACGCGCGGCCTGGTGCCGCCGGGCGACTTCATCCCGGTGATCGAGGAGCTGGGGCTGGTGGTGGATGTCGGCGACTGGGTGCTGCGCGAGGCCAGCCGCCAGCTCAAGGCCTGGCACAAGGCCAAGGTGCGCGTGCCGAAGGTGTCAGTGAACATCTCGGCCCGGCAGTTCTCCGACGGCCAGCTGGGCAAGCGCATCGCCACCGTGCTCGAAGAAACCGGCCTGCCGCCTGCGTGCCTGGAGCTGGAGCTGACCGAAAGCATCCTGATGCGCGATGTGAACGAAGCGATGCAGATACTCGACAGCCTGAAGGTGCTGGGCCTGAGCATTGCGGTGGACGACTTCGGCACCGGCTACTCGTCGCTCAACTACCTCAAGCAGTTCCCCATCGACGTGCTGAAGATCGACCGCACCTTCGTCGACGGCCTGCCCGAGGGCGAGCAGGACGCGCAGATCGCCCGGGCGATCATCGCCATGGCGCACAGCCTGAACCTGGCGGTGATCGCCGAGGGCGTCGAAACCCACGAGCAGCTGGAGTTCCTGCGTGAGCATGGCTGTGACGAGGTGCAAGGCTACCTGTTCGGGCGGCCGATGCCGGCCAGCCAGTTCGAGGCGCAGTTCAGCAACGAGACGCTGTTCATGTTCCAGTGATCCGGTGCCCGCCGGCGCGGCCCTGACCTGTTCAAACCGGACTTCAAAGTCAACTCCCACCCCCATCCAGCCCAGGCAGGGCGCGGGATGCAACATGAAAGCCATTGGTCCGCGACTTGATGCCACTTCATATGCCAGGCGCGAATCAATCGGTTAGAATGCCCCCCCAATTCAGCCCGATCCTTGAGGACCGTTATGTTCAGCCGTGATTTGACCATTGCCAAGTACGACGCCGAGCTCTTCGAAGCCATGCAGCAAGAAGCTCTGCGCCAGGAAGAGCATATCGAGCTGATCGCTTCGGAAAACTACACCAGCCCAGCCGTCATGGAAGCCCAGGGTTCGGTCCTGACCAACAAGTACGCCGAAGGCTACCCGGGCAAGCGTTACTACGGTGGTTGCGAGTACGTCGACGTGGTCGAGCAACTGGCCATCGACCGCGCCAAGGAGCTGTTCGGCGCCGACTACGCCAACGTTCAGCCGCACGCCGGCTCCCAGGCCAACGCCGCTGTCTACCTGGCCCTGCTGTCGGCCGGTGACACCATCCTGGGCATGAGCCTGGCCCACGGTGGCCACCTGACCCACGGTGCTTCGGTAAGCTCCTCGGGCAAGCTGTACAACGCCATCCAGTACGGCATCGATGCCAACGGCCTGATCGACTACGACGAAGTCGAGCGCCTGGCCGTCGAGCACAAGCCGAAAATGATCGTTGCCGGCTTCTCGGCCTATTCGCAGGTCCTGGACTTCCCGCGCTTCCGCGCCATCGCCGACAAAGTAGGTGCCTACCTGTTCGTCGACATGGCCCACGTTGCCGGCCTGGTTGCCGCTGGCGTGTACCCGAACCCGGTGCCGTTCGCCGACGTGGTCACCACCACCACCCACAAGACCCTGCGCGGCCCGCGTGGCGGCCTGATCCTGGCCCGTGCCAACGCCGACATCGAGAAGAAGCTGAACTCCGCCGTCTTCCCGGGCGCCCAGGGCGGCCCGCTGGAGCACGTCATCGCGGCCAAGGCCATCTGCTTCAAGGAAGCCCTGCAGCCTGAGTTCAAGGCTTACCAGCAGCAAGTGGTGAAGAACGCCCAGGCCATGGCCAGCGTGTTCATCGAGCGTGGTTTCGACGTCGTTTCCGGCGGCACCCAGAACCACCTGTTCCTGCTGTCGCTGATCAAGCAGGAAATCTCCGGTAAGGACGCTGACGCCGCCCTGGGCAAAGCCTTCATCACCGTCAACAAGAACTCGGTACCTAACGACCCACGTTCGCCGTTCGTGACCTCGGGCCTGCGTTTCGGCACCCCGGCCGTCACCACCCGCGGCTTCAAAGAAGCCGAGTGTAAAGAACTGGCCGGCTGGATCTGCGACATCCTCGCCGACCTGAACAACGACGCCGTCATCGACGCCGTACGTGAAAAGGTCAAGGCCATCTGCAAGAAGCTGCCGGTGTACGGCAACTGATTGGCGATAGCCTGATGTGAAAAGCCCGGCCCTTGTGCCGGGCTTTTTCATGCCTGCGGGCAAGCCTTGCCATTGCAAGCCACAACAAGCGGGCGACCACAATTGCGGCGCAGCATATTACCCTGTGCACCCTCACGCCCACCGCGAACGCCAGGACGCCGCCTTGACCAGAGAGCAACTCGAAACCCATCAGATTGCGTTGTATTTCGCCGCCGTGCTCGCCGCCGCTGCCTTCGGCCTGCTGGCCACCGACACCGCGCGCCACCTGGAAGCACTGGTCACCCCCGCCATCGCCGTACTGATATACGCGATGTTCCTGCAAATCCCCTTCCTCGACCTGCGCCAAGGCCTGGGCAACCGCCGCTTCATGGCCGCGCTGCTGCTGGCCAACTTCATCTTCGTCCCGCTACTGGTGTGGGCCGCCACCCGAGGCTTGGTCGGGCACCCGGCCATCCTCATCGGCGCCCTGCTGGTGCTGCTGACGCCCTGCATCGACTACGTGGTGGTGTTCACCCACATCGGCAAAGGCGACTCGCGCCTTACCCTCGCCGCCACCCCCGTGCTGTTGCTGGTGCAACTGGTGCTGTTGCCGGTGTACCTGGCGCTGATGCTGGGTGACAGCAGCGAAGTGGCGATTTCCATCACGCCATTCATGGAGGCGTTCGTGCTGCTGATTGGGCTGCCGCTGATCCTAGCGGTGCTCACCTCGGCCGGAGCACGCCGGTCAGGTAGCGTTTCTGTGTGGAATGAGGCCTGGGCGTGGATGCCGGTGCCGGCGATGGCACTGGTGCTGGTGGCAGTGATCGGCTCGCAGATTGCCGTGGTAGTACACGATTTCGACCGCCTGCTGCCGGTGATCCCCGTGTACATCGGCTTCATGCTGCTGGCGCCGGTGCTCGGGTTTGCCTCGGCGCGGCTGTTCCAGTTGCCGGTGGAAGAAGTACGCTCGGCGACCTTCAGCGCCGCGACACGCAACTCCCTGGTGGTGTTGCCCCTGGCGCTGGCGCTGCCGGAGGACATACGTGGGCTGGCGGCCGCGGCGGTGATCACCCAGACGATGGTGGAGTTGGTCAGTGAGTTGATTTACGTGCGAGTGGTACCAGCACTAATTCGAGCCTGATACCCGCACCCCCCTGTAGGAGCGGCCTTGTGTCGCGAAAGGGCTGCAAAGCAGCCCCAAAATCCCACAGGCAAATTACTGAACTGCTAACCGCCCTGGTTAACGGTTCAGTAACTTGCCGTTTATACAACCTACCTCACCGACTTCCCTTCCCCGCCTCGCCAGCTTCGCCCTGCAAAAGGCTCGTTTTCGCACACTGCTCACTGGCCAACTGGCTGATGATCCGTATTGCTTGGTGGATACCTGCGGTGTTCCGGAAGCTCAAGTGAGGGTTGTGTTCACACTCGAGCATCTCGTCATGCTGCACCAAGGCCTCGCCGAGCAGTTCGAGGGTCCAGGCGTAGCTCTGGTTGTGGACAAGCGTTCTTGGTCAGTCATGGGGCACCTGCTTGGGTGCGCTGTGCGGACGTGATGGGTCGTAGATGGGGTAGAACCGGTGGGGTTCGGGAGCCGGCGAAGGGCGACGGCGGCGGAGAACGGATGCGAGGATCAGTAACGGATTTCGGGTGGTCATGCATGAGTTCCTTTCGTTGTGGAACTGCCACCGCTCGCGGCCAAGCAAGTTAAGGTGGCAGCAGTACGCGGGTTGGCCGACCGGGACGAAAGGAGCCCGGCACACCCGAAGGTGTCCCGCGCACCACCGCCAAAACACGACATCGCGGGCACAAAAAAAGCGCCTGCGATGAAGACTGAGCGCTGATGCGCCTTTCGAATCCGACCGGCCAAGGTCGCATCACCGATGCTTCGGCGACTGAGGCAATTTATCCCCATGCCACCGCTTTCGCAAGTGCCTTCGGCCAGCAGTACGTCAGGCTGCCCCGCTTATAGCTACGCAAACGTGACCCGATTTGCATCCCACATCAATCTTACTTTTCCTGACTGCTTTTCCGTGCCCGTGGCGATGCTGGCCTCGACACTGCCTTCTTCGCTTTGGCTGCCGCAGGGCTTTACCCTCGCTTGGGTCCGGCCACCACGTAGGAGCTGGCCAGCGGCACGGCCACAGCGATTGGCGCACCAGCCTTCAACTGGCCGACATTGTTGCCGACGACCGTTGCGATGGGCTTGTCTTTGGCAGTCATCACCATACGCAGGTAGGGCGCGATTTTCTCGGCCTTGGTGGTGGGCAGCAGCACGCCCTGGGAAGAAGCGAACAGCGTGTCATCGAAGCAGCCGCGCAGGCGCTTGAGGCAATAACTGACGGTGGGCTGGCTGACGCTCATCAACTAGGCGGTGCGCTTGGCGCTGCGCAACTCGAGCAGGTTGAGAAACACCACGATGTCCTGCAGATCCAACTGCTTGAGGTAGTTGCTGTGCAGCATGAAAATTCCTCCTGAATTTTCCAGTTCATTGGCTGGGCGCCCCTTCGCCAGGCAGACACGCGAGCATCTGCTTCAACAGCTGCGCAAACCCTGCGCGCTGCTTCGCACTCAAAGGGGCCAGTACCAGCTCCTGAATCTCAGTATGTGTAAGCAGAGCCTTCTCAATCAACACCTTACCTGCCGCGGTCAGTGCTACCTGGTAGCTGCGCTTGTCGTGATCGTCGGCAATACGTTCGACCATGCCGGCGCTTTCCAGCCGGGCCAGCCGGTTGGTCATCGCCCCGGATGTGATCAGCAGCGAGCGGTAAAGCTCGGTTGGCGTCAGGCGGTACGGCGCCCCTGCCCTTCGCAGCGTCGCCAGCACATCGAACTCGCCTTCCTTGAAGCCGTACTGTGCCAGCGCTTCGGCACGCATGCGCTCCAGATGCTTCTGGATGCGCGCCATGCGCCCGAAAATCTCCATGGATGTGACGTCCACCGAGGGCATCGCCTGCGCCCACTGCGCGACGACGAAATCCACATGATCGTTCATAGCTCCCCTTCACCGGGCAATTGATCAATTGTTAACCCGCGCAAACCCCTGAACTCCGACGCCTTTAAACTATCTTAACGTTAAGTTATCTTGCTGACGATACGACTGAAGGATCAGGAGAACACATGGCATTTTTCATACACGGACCGCATCGGCACTACTACTACGACTCAGGCGCTGGCAGCCCGGTGCTGCTGCTGCATGGCCTGGGCAACAGCGGGCGCGCCTGGGCGCCCCAGGCCAGTGCACTGCTCAGCCTGGGCCACCGCGTTATCGTATCCGACCTGCTGGGCCACGGCGCGTCCAGCGAAGCGCCCGAAGGTATCACGGCCCATGCCCAGGCACTGGAAATGCTGGCACTGCTCGACCACCTGGGGCTGGAAAGTACCCACCTGATCGGCCTCTCCCTGGGCGGCATGGTGGCGCTCGAAATGGCCTGCCATGCACCTGAGGCCGTACAGCAACTGGTGGTCGCCGGCACATTCGCCAGCATGAACAGCACGTACCGCCAGGGGCTGCTGAACGACTGGGCCGCAAACCTTGCGCAAGCGGACGGCTGCCTGAAGCGGTTCAAGGCCACCTGGCCGGCGTTGGTTGGTGCTGATTATGCCGCCTCGGCCGAAGGCCAATGCCTGTACCAGGCCTGGCACGCCCAGGCCGCTCAACTGTCAGCGCAAAGCCAGATCCGCTGGTGCAATGGCATGAAGCGCTACGACCTGAGCAATCAATTGCCAGCAATCCAAGCGGCAACCCTGGTGCTCGCCGCCGAAGGCGACCTCATCAGCCCACGCTCGGAAGCCGAAGACATCACCCAACGTATCGACCATGCCCGCCAGATCACCTTGCCGGGTGACGGCCACGTATTCAACATTCCGTACGTCCAGGCCTTCAACCAGGCGATATGCACCTTCCTGCAGGAGCCACTCCAACATGCGTGATCTGCCAAGCAAAGCGTGCATCGGCCTACTGGCCATGCTGATCGGCTTGAACCTACGCCCCATCATGGCGGCCATCGGCCCCTTGCTCGGCACCCTGCAACAAGACCTGGGCCTGAGCAACGCCCAAGGCGGCCTGCTGACCACCCTGCCAGTGATGATGATGGGGTTGTTCGCGCTGTCCGGCCCCTGGCTGCTGCGCCTGGTAGGTGAAGTGCGAGGTGTGGCGATGGGTATCACGCTGATCGTCATCAGCTGCGCCGCACGGGCCTATATCACGTCCGGCACGGCGCTGATCGCAACAGCCGCGTTGGGCGGGGTCGGCATTGCGGTCATCCAGGCTTTGATGCCCGCGTTCATCAAGCGCAACCACCCGCAAAGCGCCGGCATGCTGATGGGGCTGTTCACCACCGGCATCATGGGCGGCGCCGCGCTGGCCGCTGCCTTTGCGGCGCCGGGTGCCAGCACCTTCGGCTGGCAACTGACGTTGGGGGTTGCAGCCTTGCCGGCGCTGTTCGGCTTGATCGCCTGGTTGCTTTCCGCCGGCAGCGACCCCGGTAGCCACAGCGATGCCACCTTGCCGTACCGCAGCGGGCGAGCCTGGTTGCTGTTGTTGTTCTTCGGCATTGGCACGGGTGCCTACACCCTGGTGCTGGCCTGGTTGCCGCCGTTCTATGTTGAATTGGGCTGGACGGCCACCCAGGCGGGTTACCTGCTTGGCGCCCTCACCGTCACCGAGGTCATCGCCGGCCTACTGGTTTCAGCCCTCATTCACCGCTACCCAGACCGCAGACAGCCTCTGACCGTGGTGATACTGCTGTTGCTTGCCGGCCTGGCCTGCCTGATGCTCGCCCCCGTGCAGCTCGCGGTGGTGGCCACCCTGTGCCTGGGGCTTGGCATCGGCGCATTGTTCCCGTTGTCGCTCATCGTCACCCTCGACCACACCCACTCGCCAACCGAAGCCGGCGCCCTGCTGGCGTTCGTACAGGGCGGTGGCTACCTGATCGCAGCGACCATGCCACTGATTGCCGGCATCGTCCGTGACCAGCTCAGTTCGTTGCACTGGGCCTGGGGGATAATGGCCATCGGTGCGGTGTTGTTGCTGGGGTTGAGCACGCTGTTGCGACCGAAGGCCGTGCAGTTGCCGGGGGCGGTGCGCGAAGCGTGAGCGGGTGAGGTTTCAATCGAAGGGCACCCTATGTGGGCGGGCCTCCGGTACGAACCGGAGGCCGCGTTCGCGGTTCAAGGCAGGGAACGGTTTACAGGCTAAAACGCATGATCAGGAGGTACCTGAACGCGCCCTGTAACCGGATGTGCCCCTCCTTAGCAGGCTTCGCCCTTCAACAGGCTCACTTTCGCGCACTGCTCACTGGCCAACTGGCTGATGATCCGTATCGCCTGGTGGATACCTGCGGTGTTCCGGAAGCTCAAGTGAGGGTTGTGTTCACACTCGAGCATCTCGTCATGCTGCACCAGGGCTTCGCCGAGCAGTTCGAGGGTCCAGGCGTAGCTCTGGATTGTGGACAAGCGTTCCTGGTCAGTCATGGGGCACCTGCTTGGGTGCGCTGTGCGGACGTGATGGGTCGTAGATGGGGTAGAACCGGTGGGGTTCGGGAGCCGGCGAAGGGCGACGGCGGCGGAGAACGGATGCGAGGATCC
>NZ_RHQR01000003.1:0-42582 GCF_003936645.1 Pseudomonas sp. p106 | reverse complement strand
GGGTCGTAGATGGGGTAGAACCGGTGGGGTTCGGGAGCCGGCGAAGGGCGACGGCGGCGGAGAACGGATGCGAGGATCCTGGATAGACTTACGGTGAGCATGCATGAGGTCCTTTTCGGTTGGAGCACCACGCTGACCGTCGCCAAACGGTTAGGGTGGCAGCTGTACGCAGGTTGGCGAACCGAGGAAAAGGAACCCGGCAGACCCGAGGGTCTCCCACGCACAGCCGCCATTACACGAGACAGCGGACGCAAAAAAAGCGCCTGCAATCGTGATCGGGGCGCCGTTGCGCCTTTTCATACGGGTCGCCAAACCCGGTCGCACAATTGGTTGCGACCCGATGAATTTATCCCTCCAGGCCAGCTTCCGCAAGGTTCAGTGTGGTCCGAAAGTGCATCATGAGCCGTAGGAGTTGTCACGACAGCACGCCATAGCGCGCAGTGGCGCGACAATCATGCTGAACTGTCACGTTCGCCCGTAAGGATCAGGCTTGGGATTGTTACCCAGCAGCCTAATCGCTACTTCCGGCAGGATTGGGGGGTGGCAGCTTTGTATGGGGTAGGAATACCGGGGAACTTGGAAACCCGGCCAGGCCGAAGCCTGCCCACACACAGCCGCCATTACACGAGACACGCCAAAACCGAAAACACAGATAACCGCTATCTAGAGGACCTTGCAACGTTCTGCGGAAAAACTCAACCCCCGATTACCCATGGTTACCGTTACAAGTATGAAGCCGTCGTGGTTTGGAACTACTGCGAGCAACCAGACTTAATGCCGCAACCGATCAGTTAGAGGCAAATGGGATGAGACTTTATTTGCATCCCACATCAATCTCACTTTTCCTGACTGCTTTTCCGTGCCCGTGGCGATGCCGGGCTCGACACTGCCTTCTTCGCTTTGGCTGCCGCAGGGCTTTTCCCTCGCTTGGGTCCGGCCACCACGTAGGAACTGGCCAGCGGCGCGGCCACAGCGATTGGCCCACCGGCCTTCAATTGGCCGAAACTGTTGCCGACGACCGTTGCGATGGGCTTGTCTTTGGCAGTCATCACCATACCCATCCGCACACCAAAGAGACGCAGCACAGCCTCCAAAGTGCTGAGCTTCGGATTCGACTTCCCGCTTTCCAGTTCGTACAGGCTTTTCGTGGACATCCTGCACATGGCCGCGAAGGTCTCTTGGTCAAGCCCGGTGACTTCCAGCCGCAGACGGCGGATGGATGTGCCGATTGGATCGAGCCCAGCCGCGTTGCGCTTGACGATATCCTCTACGAGCTGAGCGCGCTCTTCAGGCTGTAGTTTTTTCATCGCAGTCCCCACTCCACGAGTCGCTTATCCAGGTTATTCACGGGTAGAGAGGCTGCATTGCGCATCGATTCAGGAGCATCGGTCAGCAGATCGGGCAACGCCCTGAATTCCTCAGCCGCATTCCTCAACCGTTGCAGCAGAACATCGGGATCAGTGTAACCAACGAGCTCAGCGCAGTTGTCGCTCCAATTGGAAGACCCCTTGCGCTCCGCCGCCCACTTCGTCGTCCGTGTGATGCCCTCTTCATCCAGAATCATTGGCGCAAGGTCATAGATTGGCGCCAAACGAAACCTCCCACCCACACGCATGATGGAGGTGTTGCGGCCGTGGTTATCGGTGTTCCCTAGAATGCGATTCAGCAGATCGCGCCGCACGTACTCGAACACCAGGTCGTCCACCTCATCCTGCTGGCCGTTATCGATCCATAGACCTACCAGTCGGTGAACCACTTCGGCATGCGCCATCGGATGCGCGTAGCCGGTAATGCCGCAGATCGAGTACACCGACTCCAGCGGTATCCGCTCCACCCCGCCATCCACTACTCGGCGATCAAATCGTGGCATCCAGAGGCTTGGCTTCACTGCCTCTTCAAGCGCCAAACCATCAGTGGGAACCGTATCAAGGCCGAGGGCAGCGACCGCCTTGTAGTAATGAAACTCTGTTCGCAGGATGTCTTGGTCGCGCTCGCCGCCTCGATTACGCGCAAACTTGATCAGCCAGTGACGGCACGCCTGGTCATCGGGGAGCATCGCATCAGCATACAAAGCGCCGTCGTGGGCTTGGGTCATGACCAGCTTGGGGGCTTGCCCGTTGGCACCGGTAGCACCGCCCAACGCCGCGCCGCTTTCATAGGCGTACTCAAGAAATTCGTTCGTCCTGTCCACGACTTCAGCATGCGCGAAAGCCTCGTTCCGATCCGGCTGAAGGCCCTCCACCGACTCCTTGATGCGCAGATGCCCAATAGGGGCCGACGTGAAGCGCTCCAGAAGGTACAGCCCCATTTCCACGCCTTCGGGCTTAAGACGCCCGTAGCGGGATTCAAGAGAGTCCTTGGCAGCACCAGAGGGAATGATGTCGTAGAGGAATGCTGGATACCCTGTGACGTCATGGTGGTCCCAGTTCAACGGAAGGTTAACGCTTAGGGCCAGTTCGCAACGATCTTCCATGCGATCTAAGTTCGCGATGATGTAGTCGCTGTCGTATGCGACAAGGCACCGTCCATCAGCAACACGCTCGGGGTTCTCGACCGTGAGTGTCGCTGCATCGCCCCATGCACCATCGGAGAAAGCCTGGATCGTGAGTTTGAGCGGCATCGCCACACCATTAATCAGCATTTGAGTGCTGATTATCATAGTGAGCATAGCGGAAACCGGCAATACGATGCTGATTAAAAGCTTAAGCACGGGTAAAACCGGCAGCGAACTACCGATTATGCATTCACAGCGCACGGGTGGTGCTAGAGGTAGTTGCCACGCCTGGTAAGCATCAAAGCGCGAGAATCCGCACCGCCCGGGACTGTCAGACCCTGAATTCCTTCAGCCAACCATTCGTAAGTTCACAGTCGAAAGCCGCCGGATCGAAGATATCCCCATGCCATTCCATCATGGCCTCATGCTCTGGGTGATTGGGGTCTGCCATGGCTTGAAGAAACTCGGCATAGCCCGGCTCACCGCCCACATCTTCCGGCGGGCACGCATTGGCACCATCGACGCAATACGGCACCTGCGGACAGGCGATGGCGGGCAGCACTTTCACGACTTTGATCCGGTGATCCCAGCCGTCACCAAAGTCATACACATAGCGGAAACTCTTCTTCCCGCACAAAGCTTTGACCAAGGTCTTGCGCGCTTCCGGCTTTACCGGCGGCCCCCAGCCATCGGGGTCGGGTATGCCGTAATTCTCACCGGCAATTTCAAATTCATGCAGGTGCCCACCCTCCCATCCCATCACGACCTGGATCACTGAATGCAATCTGCCCAGGGTGATGTTTTCCGGTACCGCCACGCGGCGCCAGATGGCCGGCTCGATGTGTTTCAATTCAATGTGCAGCAACAACAGGTCTGCCGCGGGTTTGGGCAAGCGAACAGTTTTGACCATGGGTAAGGGCACCTCGCAGAGTTCAGTAGGGTGAAAGAAACGTACCACGGAAGGCAGTTTATCGACCCGATTGATCGGGTGTTCGGCGATGCGCTCCAAGAAGACGGTCGCAGCGAGATTGGATGGGTAGATTACGGTGGTTCAAGAAATGCAGCGGCCGCCTTGCGGCCCTTTCCGACCGGCCCGGCGCCCCGGCAAGGCCGCGCCAGGGTGGCAAGATCAAGCTGGATTCGGCACGAACCTGCGATTTCTCAAGGCCTATCGAGAGGTTCAGGAATGAACCCCTGCTCTCTCAGCGCCTTGATTACCCCACGCACCAGGTAGTTGCTGGAGAAGCCAATGGTGTATTGCCTCGCCCCCGGATTGACCGGCAAAAGCATGCCTTGCTCTACCAGATTTTTAATCTGATACGTTCGTTGGTTAGGGGTGAGCGTTGGAAGCGCCTGGGCAATATCACTTGATTTCACTACCTTCATCTTTATCACGCCGACAAGGATCCGTTCCTCGGTCTCGGTAATCCATTCCCGACTGCGTGCAAAGCTCACCGCTGGGTGCAGAATGCATTTCGTGAGATAGCCATAGTCGGTGAGCTTGTCCACCTTCTCCAGCTCATCCCGAATGCCTTGCAACACATAGGTACACCATGCTTCCAAGCCCGCGATGGTACCGGTATCAGCCACCCCCAGCATGGTGTAGTACTTGTCTCGGTCATTGCAGAACACTGCCGTGGGATTGAGCACTCGGCCACCCGAGTTCACGTTAAAGCCGTACTTCATCAACAATGCATAGGTCAGCAGCCTTACCACCCGCCCATTGCCATTGCCGAATGGGTGAATCCAGCCGAAACGGTGGTGCGCCAGGGCGACCTTCATCAGGGCGTACTTAGGCGAGTCGTCACGATTGATGAAGCTGACCAACTCTTGCATGTACTGGGGCACCAGCACACCTTCCGGAGGTAGATGCTCCGCCTGCGCGATCCTGACCGCGCCTTCCCGGTAGGCGCCAGGCGTTTTATCGCCTTCGCGCCGCAACCCGTGCACGGTCATGGCGTGCAGCTCTCGAATCGTATGCTCTGTCAGGTCTTCACCGGGCTTAACCACCTCTTCGATGTAGTCCATTGCCTTCTCGATGTTGGCAATTTCCAGCAACTGGTCGGTGCTCTCGGCTTTGCCTTCGACCTTGCTGTCAATGTAGTCGGCCAGCGTGGTGTGGTTGCCCTCGATTCGAGCAGACCCCAAGCTCTCCAAGGTATGGAACAGCGCCTTGAGCTGAAAGAACACCTGGGGCGGGGTGTCTCCCTCCAACCTCAGTCTGCGCAGAAACTCGAGTTCGGCCAGAACGTCAACCAATGGCGAGTCGAAGGAGGGGTTCAGCAGCTGCAGGTCGTAGTGGGAAAACTGGGGCATCTCAAAATTATCTCTAAACAGAAAAACCATTATCTAGAAAAAATCCGGCATTTGCCCTGTAAACGTTGGCTAAAACCGAATCAACAGATAACCACTATCTAGAAAACCGTGCAACCCTAAGTGGAAAACCGCGCCCCATTAAGTCAAAGCACGCAGATTCACAGCGTAAAAGACAGCCACAAAAAAACCCGCACACGGCGGGCTTCTTAGCAGGGCCAACAAGCGAAAGATCGCCACTGGCCAATCTGGATGTGGTGCCGGAGACAGACGGACGGTTACTGGCCGTGAGGGCCCCGTTTTCGTGGGGTTGGAATTTAGTGGATTTTTTGATGTACCTCATAGGGTATCTACAAATAAATCAGCTAATTATGGCTTTCCGTGGAATCGAATCGGGATTGTTGAACTCCAGTGAGAGCGACGCCCCCCCGCCTCAAACGCTAGGTAAGGAACGACAGAATCCGTGCGAAGATGGCAGCTAGCGACCCAGGCTCTATGAAAACAGCTGCGATTGTCTAACCTTCTGATCGTCGAGATCGTGGCGGGGACGATCACAAAGCGGTTTATTGTAGGTGAGGCCTGACCATAACCCTACCGAGGGTAAACACCGAAATGAGCCTTCACGTGCTTGCCTACAATCCCAAACGAATGATGAGCATCTTTGGCATCGCTGGGCTGATTAAAGCGATCAGGACATGAGTCCAATCGTTTTTTGCATCCGTGTACGGCTTTCTGGGCCGCTGCCTTTGCCCAGATAGCACAGGCCGCGGCTGGTGCCCGACTGGGGTAGATCTCCACTTACATCTGCGAATTTACAAGCGGCCCCAGCTTCTTTCGCTACTCGACTTACTTACTTGCGTTTTCACACAGGCTGGACCTGTAACCGCCCTTCGTGGGTGCGCCTTCAGCCGCGAACACCGGCAACGCCGGTGCCATCCACCGCGGTGAATGCTTCGCGAGTGAACCCGCTCTCACAAAGCGCCGCCAATGAGTTTGCCGGCGCATTAGCCAGTTAGAACCTAGCCCGCAGCGCCAGGTTAAAATTGCGCGGCTCGCCATAGAAGTTCCAGTAGTTGGGGTTGCCCAAGGTCTGGTAATACTTCTTGTTGAACACGTTATCCAGGTTGTACTGCACTTCGAGGTTCTTGGTGATCTCGTAGATCGCATGCAGGTTGGTCAAGTGGTAGGCGTCCTGCTGAATCTTGTAGTCTTCGCCGACTTCGGTCTGGGTCATCTTGCTTTGCGCATAGAAGCTGCCACCCACACGCAACTGATTGAGCGCGCCCGGCAGGCGGTAGTCGGTCGCAACCTTGAACAGGTGGCGGGGCGAGGCGCCGTTGAAGTCTTCGCCTTTCTGCTCACCACCGATGTACTTGGACTGGGTATAGGTGTACCCCGCCGATACGTTCCAGTCCGGCAGCACCTCGCCGGTCAGCTCCAGCTCGATGCCTTTGTTGCGCACCTTGTCGGATGCACGGTAGCAGGCAAAGGTCTGCGCACAGGTCACCCGTTCGGCACGGCCTGTCTGGTCGGCCTGGAACAGCGCCATGGAGGTCTGCAGGCGCTTGTCCAGGAACTCACCCTTCAAACCGATTTCGTAATTGGTGCCGGTCATCGGCAGAAGCGTGTTGCCATCTGGGTCCTGCGCACTCTGCGGCTTGAAGATTTCGGTGTAGCTGGCGTAGGCCGACCAGTTTTCGTTCAGGTCCTGCACCAGGCCGGCATATGGGGTGACTTCGCCACTTTTGGAGAAATGCTTATGGTCTGTGGACTCACGCACGCCATTGGTGTCGTCCAGCGCATCGTGGCTGTACCAGCTCCAGCGGCTGCCGAGGATGAGCGTGGTGCTGTCGGTAAGGCTGAACCGGCTGGCCGCATACACGCCCTTCTGCTCCTGGGTGCGATTGTATTGCCACTGGTTCACGTTGAGAGCGGTCGGGCTGGGCGGGTCGAACGCGGCCAGGTTGTTCATGTCGACGATGTAGCGGTATGTGGCATCGCGACCGCCGTGATAGTCGAAGTCGTCCTTGTTCCAGTTGCCGCCAACAATCAGCTCATGCTGGCGGCCAAGCAGCTGGAACGGGCCGGTGAAGTAGCCGTCGATGCTGGTCTGGGTGTCATCGAAGTGAAAATGGCGCGGGTTGAGGGTGAACAGGTCGGTGCCACCACCTGGGTAAGTGTAGTTGCCCAAAAAGTCCGACTTGGCCCACATCTGGTTCACCGCCACCACACCCTTCCAGCCGTTAGCGAAGGTGTGCTGGATATCGCCAAACACGGTGGTATTGCGCTTGTCCAGGTGGTTCCAGTCGCCAGTCAGCGAGGTAGAACGTGAAATTGGGTAGAACGCGCCGCTCTCCTGGCTGGGCAGGCCCGACCAGTCATAACCCGAGTTGCGGTCCTTCTGGTACGTGAAGCCGAAGGTGGCCAGGGTCGACTCATCCAGGTCCGCTTCGAGAATGCCGTAGAACAGCTGGTTTTCTTTCTGGGCAGTGTCCAGGTAGCTGTTTGCACTGTTGTAGGTAATGACCGAACGGCCGCGCAGGGTGCCTGCTTCGTTCAGCGGTGCAGACAGGTCGACCATAGTCTTGTAATCGTCCCACGAGCCGACCGACGTCTCGATCAACGCCTGACGCTCGGCCGTGGGCCGCTTGCGAATCAGGTTGATGGACGCAGACGGGTTACCCGCGCCTTCCATCAGCCCGGTGGCGCCACGCACCACTTCCACACGGTCGTAGATATCGGTATTGGGCTTGGAGATGGTGTCCATCGAGTACGGGTTGCCGATGTTGGTCGGCACGCCATCAATCTGCAGGTTTTCGACTGTCTGCCCGCGGGCCTGATACAGCGAGCGCTCGCCGCCGTTCTTGATGATGGTGACTCCAGTGGCATTGCGCATCACGTCATCGAGGTTTTTCATGTTCTGGTCATCCATCCGTTGGCGGGTGACCACGGTGACCGACTGCGGCGTTTCGCGCAGGCTCATGGGTAGCTTTGTGGCAGTGGACGAACGGCCCGTGGCATAAGCCCCCGTGCCCTCTGTCACATCGCCCAGGCCCTGACCGGATATGGTGGTGCTGCCCAGTGTCACTGCACCCGCTGGGTCCTCGGCCTGATGCACCAACTGGAATTCCCGCTCGTCGGTGCGCACCGCTTGCACACCACTGCCTGCCAGTATCTGCACCAGCGCCTGCTCCACACTGGTAGCGTGCACCGCCTGGCTATGCTTGTTGGCGGTGAGCGTGGCATCACCGCCAATCAACAACCCGGCCTGGCTGGCCAGCAGGTTCAGTTGCCGCGCCAGCGGCCCGGCCGGAATGTCATACACTACCCCTTGTGCCGCTGCGTCGTTGCTGTAGGCCTGGGCGGCAGCAGTGTGGCAGCCAAGGGCAAGGAAGATGGCCAGCGCCAGCGGGTGACGGCGCGAAGAAGCAGAGTCGCGGAGCAGCATGAAGGGGTCCTTCCGGAAGTAGGATGAAGTAGCGTCATCCCACCAAGCGCATGAGCATCTCAAAACCAGAAAAAGAATTTTGTTTTATTTCAGTTCGCCTCGACGGAGACCCACCAAGGCAAGGTGCGCACTACCCGAATGGGCAACGCACGCTCAAGCATTGCCAGGGTTCGGTCGGTGTCCAGCAACGGGAAGGTACCTACCGCACGCAAGCTGTTCAGCGAAGGGTCGATGCCCAGATGGCCATGGCGGTAGTCGCGCAGAATATCGATCACCTGGCCCAACGGCATGTCTTCTGCAACCAGCACTCCACGGCTCCAGTCCTGGCGCAAGGCTTGTGCAGCCGTGGATGGGTTGGCCTGCTGCGAATCGAACACCAGCGTTTGCCCTGCGCCCAGTGTGGTTTGCAAACCACTGTTGGAACAGGTTGCCTGCACGGCGCCCTCGAACACGCTCAAGGTCGTTTCCAAGCCCTGATCCCGCACGCTGAAGTACGTGCCAAGCGGTTGCATGCGGCCTGCCCGCGTCACCACGATTAGGGGCCGAGGGTCCTTGCCGGTTTCAACCAAGATTTCGCCGTGATACAGGCGCATCTGCCGCACGCCCTCATCAAACTGCACATCCAGCGCCGTTTCGCCGTTCAGCCACATCTGGCTGCCATCCGCCAAGGTGAGCGGCCGCACCTCGCCCAAGCCGGTGCGGTAGGTGGCAAACCAGCCCCGTGGCGAGTCCACCCACGCCCGCTGCCAGCCGACCCACCCCAACAGCCCTGATGCACCTGCCACGCAGAGGCTGCCAAGCACGGCACGGCGCGACTGCTGGCCTCGGCGGACGCTTTCGAACACACGCCGCGCCTGCTCTGTTTGGCCGTCGAGGGTACCGAAACGCTGGTTGATGTTCTCTACATAGCACCAGGCCAAGCGGTGGCGCGCATCTTCGTTCAGCCAGGCACGCCATTGCGCGTTGGCAGCAGGGTCATGCTGCGCTGCGTACAGCCGCGCAAACCATCCGGCAGCCGCTTGCAGCACGGCATGGTCGAGTTGTGCCCTACTCATATCAGCGCGTCATCCAGCTGCACTTCCAGCAGCAAGCACTGGTACATCGCCTGGGCCAGGTATGTGTTCACGCTACGCTCGCTCACGCCCAGTTGCTCGGCGATCTCGCGTTGCTTCATGCCCTGCAGCTGCGCCATGAAAAACGCTTCGGCCACCCGCTTGGGCATGCGTTCGAACATCGCCTGCAATTGCCCCAGCGTTTCCAGGATGACGGCTTGATGCTCCAGCGAGGGCACCAGATGCTCTGGCTGAGCTGCCAGCACTTCCAGGTAGGCCTGTTCCACCCGCCGCCGCCGCCAGAAATCCACACAGGCATTGCGCGACATGCGCCCCAAGTACGCACGGGCATGCTCGTGGTCATTGAAGGCGCGGGGTTTGGTCAGCAACCGCACGAACACATCCTGCGCCAGCTCCGCTGCATCATGGGCATTACCGAGCTTGCGCTGTAGCCACTGGCGGATCCAGCCGTGGTGGGCACGGTAGAGTGCCTCCAGTTCGAAACCCGGGGCTGGAGCACGGGGAGGGGCATTCATGGGAGGACGCCATTGTGCTAATAGGAATTATTAGCAATGGTAGCTTGGATGAATGGTCGTGGGCAATTGGGCCGAAGGGTTGCGGTCCGGGTATTTGTCCTGCATTTATCAAGAGGGTTCACCGGCCAGGCCAGAGCCATACACCGCGTCGTATTCTTTGCGGCCAAGTCCACTCCCGCAATGGTATGCGGTGATTCCGTGAAAATTGATCCTCACATGGACGCTGGACAAAAAGTCTGGGAATCGCCCCCAGCCTGATGCAGTGTTCCAATTATTGGCTTGCTACCCATCACGGCTTATCTGGCGGTTCAGGGATGAACACTGTGCGCGCCATAGGGTGAAAGGCTGCGATTGGCCGATTGCGGCCTTCCGAGAACGGACTATTTATATTGGGTCGTTGCTGTCAGTCCTGCCTATGAATATCGATCCTCGCTCAGAGCTTGAACACCCATGTTTTGTGTAAACGACAAACGAGTAGCCGCACGGTCAGAAAATAGTAGTAACGCGTCATCCTGCTGTGTCGATCTTGAAGATGTTTTAGAAACCAAGCCAAATGCTTTCTCTGCCAGGCCCAAGGCGTCTCTCGCTGCCAGCGATTTGCAATTTCAGCTTGGATAAGCGTTGCCTGCCGCATATGGCGTTGCCGCGTCGCGTGCGACCCGGTCAGCACGCCAGCCAAGAACAACTCCATATCGAATGGCTTGCTCATGTCCGTCCTCCAATGTAAGCCGCGACCACATCAATCCGACCGTGGCCCAGCTCATAGCTGACTTGCCGCCGGGCCTCACGATCAAGGGTCTTATCTACCAGACAATAGTGGCCGCCGTTGATAAGTGCGCGATGTTGGGTGATCTGCTCATAGCGCTCGCATGCGAACGCCGCTCGTAATTCATGGAAGCCTTTGAGGTTGTGTGCATGCAGAATGTCCCGCGCAGGGCGGATGATTCTTTGCAAAATGCTCAGGTAGCTTTCGTGTGGCGCAATCAGGTTGCGGCTACCCGCAGGCGACACCTGCCGTGCAAGCCTTAGTGCACCTCGAATATGGTCGTCCAATGCGATCCAACGTGGCGCCGAGGCCCCGGCGTGGCCGCCCTTGGTGCCATCCTGGATGTTGATCTGGCCTTGGTGGTCAGCCTCACAGTTTAGCCTTGGCAGATCGGCCAAGATGGCCTCACGCAAGCGCATGCCGGTGGCTCGCGCCAACAGCGCAAT
Organism: Pseudomonas sp. p106; assembly: GCF_003936645.1. Taxonomy (NCBI): domain Bacteria; kingdom Pseudomonadati; phylum Pseudomonadota; class Gammaproteobacteria; order Pseudomonadales; family Pseudomonadaceae; genus Pseudomonas; species Pseudomonas sp. p106. The sequence goes on along the minus strand of NZ_RHQR01000003.1, from coordinate 31,527 downwards.
CGCGGCAGCGCGTTGATGATGTTGGCTGCAAAGTGCGTTGACGATCTGCTTCACGTGCTCGCGATCCTGGCCTTGCGGCACTGACTGTCGAACCCCAGTGCGCTGCATACCCAATGCCATGGCCGTCACCTCATCTGCCGTTCTCCGATCCTCGCCCCACGTCATCCCGCCAAGAATGCTGAGTGTTATCAGGGATCAAGGCCCCTGCGACCTGTGGGGAATGTCCTCTACGCGGGACTGGCGACTCCTTACGTCCGGGAGCAAGGGCATCTCATGATCTGGCCTCCTGAGCACCGTTACCGGTGGGCGGGTGGAGGCAGCACTGGCTGACGAGACCAGCGCCTGGAGATCTTGAGTCGGGTGAACACTGCGATGCGATGACCGGGGCATGCCTGACTGTCAGTCAGGTGCAGTCCATTCCTTGGCCTGCGGCACCATCATCTACAACGCTGTTGCTGGTGACATCGGCGTTTGTCACGCCGATTGTCACGAGTGGAGTTGCCGCAAAGCCAAGAGCGATGAGGGCTGCAGCAGTGCTAGAAGCGCCCGTCTCTTTTCAGGAAAAAGAGACGGGCGCAGGTTGGCGCAAGATTCGGCCAAGCGGATAGGTTGCTGCAGGGCAGCACAGTACGGTGTAGCTGGCGCACGAGGGCCATGAGATTAGAGAGCATCCATCACCGGGGAGGTAACCGGGCGAACTGCCGGATGCGAATCGCCCTTGGGGAGAACCACCGCGAGAGCGGCGTGACCTTTGAGGTTCGGGCCACCTGGGGTGCTGTCATCGACAGCGCTTGCACGGCCAGTTCTACGCCTGTGGATAAACTCGGTCAAGGGTCGAAACTCAGTGCTCTTGGGGACGTGAAAAGCGTTTATCCATTGGTGGAATTCCTTGGTAAATCCCGGACAACGTCGTGGCTTTTAGCTCTTCAAAGTGAGGTCCATCCAAACAGGGCGGCTTTGCAGCCCTGTTTGGATGGACCCGCGTGAAAGAGCAGCCCGCGCCGATCTTGCAGACTCACCCGCGATTGAATGCGCCATGACCATTTGGCAAGGCTGTGACGTTGTCGCCTACCGGATGGGCAAACTCATGCGGGGTAACATGGCCCGATCTGTTGGCATCGATGTAGTTACTCCACCACGCCATGATCAACCGACGCTGCTCCAGAAATTGGGCCTTGTGGATATACGCGGCGCGCACGCGGTTACGCTCCTGATGGCTCATCTGGCGCTCAATCGCCGCGTCCGTCCACAGCCCCGATTCGAGCAAGGCGCTACAAGCCATGGTCCTAAAACCATGTCCGCAGACGTCCTTGGTGGTGTCGTACCCCATATTGCGCAGCACCTGGTTAACCGTATTCTCCGACAAGGGTTTCCAGTACCTGTGGTCACCGGGCAACACCAGTTCAGAGAAGCGATTCAAGCTGCGCAGCCGTTCAAGGATTTCGATCACTTGAGGCGACAGCGGCACTATCTGAATGTCCCCACTCATCTTGGTCCCGCGTGTGGAATAGCGGACGCCTTCAATCGGCTTGCGGGTATCGGGGATCTCCCACATCGCCCGTTGGAGGTCGAATTCATCCCACCGGGCGAAGCGCAGTTCGCTGGAGCGCACGAACACATGCAGCGTCAGCAGCACTGCAAGCCGGGTCAGCTCGCGACCGGTGTAGTTGTCGATTCGATCCAACAGTTCAGGAAGGCGGTTTAGCGAGAGCGCAGGACGGTGCACGGCGCGCGGCGCTTGAATCGAGCCGGCCAGATCGAGCGCCGGGTTTTGAGTGATCTGCCGCGCCCGCTTCGCACCCCGCATAATCGTGGATAGATAGTTCTGCACACGCAGCGCTACATCCATGGTGCCGCGATCCTTGATCCGCTGGGTGACTTCAAGGAGGTCATGGGTGTCGAGCTCAGCGATAGGCCGCTGGCCAATCAATGGAAACACATGGGTACGCAACCTGCTCAGCACCGTCTTGGCATGGCTCTCAGTCCACCGTCGGGACATTTCGACGTGCCACTCCAAAGCGACGGTTTCAAAGAGAAGGCTCGCCCGCTGAGCAGCGATCTTGGCCTTCTGCTTTTCTTCCATCGGATCAACGTTGTCGAGCAACAGAGCCTTGGCCTCATCGCGCTTGGTCCTCGCGACAGCCAACGAAACGATGGGGTACTTACCGATGATCAGCGTGCCTTCCTTGCCGCTGGGTTTGAAATACCGCAGCCGCCAAGTCTTCGAGCCACTCGGCGCGACGTACAGGTACATACCCCCGCCGTCGAACAGTTTGTAGGCGCGATCACGCGGTTTGGCCCTGCGGCATTTGAGGTCGCTGAGCGGAATGGCTAGGCGTGGCATAGGGGTACGTTCTCCATTCAGGAAAGACGCTGTCCCCCAAAAACACCCCCCGGTTATTGGGGATTTTATTGGTTCCCGACGGAGGGTCGTGGCAATGAAAAACCGGCCAGAAGGCCGGTTTAGAGGGCTTCCAAAGCATTCAGCGGAATGCAGTGGAGCTGGATGTGGTGCCGGAGACAGGAATCGAACCTGCGACCTTCGCGTTACGAGTGCGCTGCTCTACCGACTGAGCTACACCGGCGTGTAGCGCAACGTACCACTGCCGCAGCCGTTACGCAAACGCCTGTTTCCGCTGACTTATTCCCCTGCCCTCAGGCCCCTTTGCAGCCACTGGGCGCCAAGTCTTCCTCGATGTTGGTGGTGCAGCGCCAGCCGGTAGCCGAGCGCGTCAGGGTGAGGGCCTTGCCCGCCACATTGGCCGGCGCGTCCACCAGGGTGCAGACGATGCTCCCGTTGCCGTCGGCAGCCTTGCCGGCAGCGGTGATCGAGCAATGCGCGGTCGCGGGCTGGCCGCCCAGTGCAGCTACATCGGCCACATCCTTCCCTTCATTCAAGCGCAGGTCCATCGCTGTCTTCAGCGCGCTGATCTCCAGCAAACCGGCAGCCGCCTTGGTGCGTGACTGGTGGTTGGTGTACATCGGGATGGCGATGGTCGCCAGGATGCCGATGATCGCGACGACGATCATCAGTTCGATCAGGGTGATACCGCGTTGCCCTTTCATGAACGGTTTCCTTTTTGATACGCGTGTTCGTTGAGGTCAGGCTCGACCCCGGCTGGCAGCGGCGCAGTAGGCCTGAACAGACACCTTTTGTCACCCCTGCCGGCCGGGGCGTCACCTTCGCTGAACTACTCTAGTGAGCATCGCCAATGCGCGCCCCTTCATGGACACGACAAGCTGTTTCCAGGCTTGTCACACGGGCAGAAAAGGACCTTTGCATGAACCATTCAACACAGCGCTATGCCTGGCAGGGCATCGATGCCAATGGCGCAGAAGTGCGCGGGCAGATGGCTGGGCGCAGCCCGGCCTATGTGCGGGCCGGGCTGCAGCGCCAGGGCATTCGCGTGGCTAGTTTGCGGCCCGCGGGCGGGCTGGTGTGGCGCTGGCCTGCACGTAGGGTAAAGAGCGACCCGGCGGGTTTCAGCCGGCAGTTGGCAACGTTGCTGAGGGCAGGTGTACCGCTGCTGCAGGCCTTCCAGGTGATGGGCCGCAGTGGGTGCAGCGCGGGGCAGGCAGCGTTGCTGGAACGTTTGAAACAGGATGTGGCGGCGGGGTTGGGGCTGGCGGATGCGTTGCAGCGCCACCCGCAGTGGTTCGACGGGCTTTACTGCAACCTGGTACGCGTGGGCGAGCAATCCGGCACGCTCGACCGGCAGCTTGAGCAACTGGCGGGCATGCTGGAGCAGCGCCAGGCACTGCTCAAACGGGTGCGCAAGGCGATGCTGTATCCGCTGCTGCTGTTGCTCACCGGCCTAGGCGTGTCGGCGGTGCTGTTGCTGGAAGTGATTCCGCGCTTTGAAAGTCTGTTTGCCGGCTTTGATGCTGCGTTGCCGGCGTTCACGCAATGGGTCATCGGCTTGTCCACAGGGCTGGGCCGCCATGGGCCGCTGCTGTTGATAACCCTGCTTGTGGTGGTATTGGGTATGCGCCAGCTGTATCGGCAGCATGCGCCAGCACGCCTGTGGATATCTTGCCAGGTACTGCGCCTGCCGGTGTTCGGTCGGCTGCTGGGACAAGCAGCGCTCGCCCGTTTTGCACGCAGCCTGGCTACGGCGTATGCCGCTGGGGTACCGCTGCTGGATGGGCTGGGCACCGTGGCCAGGGCCTGTGGGGGCGAGCTGCACGAGCGGGCCATTTTGCGGCTGCGCCAGGGCATGGCCAATGGGCAAGGGCTGCATCAGGCGATGGCGGCTGAGCCGTTGTTCCCGCCGTTGCTGGTGCAGCTGACGGCCATCGGTGAATCAAGCGGCACCCTGGACCAGATGCTGGAAAAAGCCGCCAGCCTTTACGAGGAACAGGTCAGCCAGGCGCTGGACCAGTTGACCAGCCTGCTGGAGCCAGCCATCGTGCTGGTCCTGGGCCTGCTGGTCGGTGGCCTGGTGGTGGCGATGTACCTGCCGATCTTCCAGTTGGGTAGTTTGATCTGAACATGACTTTATGGACTTTACTGGCCGAACAGCCGGCGTACTTCTTCACCCTTGCGACAGTGCTTGGCCTGTTGGTCGGCAGCTTCATCAATGTGGTGGCGTACCGGCTGCCGATCATGCTGGAGCGCCAATGGCAGCGTGAAGCGCAGGAGGCGCTGGGGCTGCCGACCGATGAGCATGAGCGCTTCGACCTGTGCCTGCCCGCTTCACGTTGCCCGCACTGTGGGCATGCGATTCGTGCCTGGGAGAATATTCCGGTGCTCAGTTACCTGGCCTTGCGCGGGCGCTGCTCTGCGTGCAAACAGCCTATCGGCTCACGGTACCCGCTGGTGGAGCTGGCCTGCGCCTTGCTGTCGCTGACGGTGGCCTGGCATTCCGGTGCCGGGATGGAGGCACTGGCCTTGCTGGCCTTTACCTGGAGCCTGCTGGCGCTGAGCCTTATCGACCACGACAAGCAGATATTGCCGGATGTGCTGGTGCTGCCAACGCTGTGGCTGGGGCTGATCGTCAATGTTTTCGATACCGTGGTGCCATTGTCCGACGCCATCTGGGGCGCGATGGCTGGTTATCTCAGCCTGTGGACAGTGTATTGGTTGTTCAAACTGATCACCGGCAAGGAAGGCATGGGTTACGGCGACTTCAAACTGCTGGCACTGATCGGGGCCTGGGGCGGCTGGCAGGTAGTGCCGCTGACCTTGATGCTATCGTCGCTGGTCGGGGCGGTGGTGGGGCTGTGCATGTTGCGCCTGCGCAGCCATTCGATGGGTACGGCGATACCTTTTGGTCCTTATCTGGCCATTGCGGGGTGGATTGCCGTGCTCTGGGGTGATGAAATATACACCTCATACCTGCAACTGCTTGGATTCTGATGACCACTGCGCCGTTCACCCCCTGGATTCTCGGCCTCACCGGCGGCATTGGCAGCGGCAAGAGCGCTGCCGCCGAGCGCTTCGTCGAGCTTGGTGTGCACCTGGTCGATGCCGACCAGGCAGCGCGTTGGGTCGTGGAGCCCGGCCGCCCGGCCCTGGCCAGCATTGTCGAGCGCTTTGGCCCGGGCGTGCTGCTGGAGGACGGCCAGCTCGATCGCACAGCGTTGCGCCAGTTGATCTTCGCCGACCCGGCCCAGCGCAAATGGCTTGAACAGCTGCTGCACCCACTGATCGGGCAGGAGATATTCAGCTACCTGGCCAAGGCTGAGTCGCCGTATGCGGTGTATGTGTCGCCGCTGCTGATCGAGTCTGGCCAGTACCAGAAAACCCAGCGAGTGCTGGTGATCGATGCACCGCAAGCGCTGCAGGTAGCGCGCACCTTGCAGCGGGACAACACCAGCCCCGAGCAGGTGCAAGCCATCCTCAAGGCTCAGTTGGCCCGCGACGAGCGCTTGCGCCATGCCGATGATGTGGTGGTCAACGACAGTGACCTTGCCGCGCTGCATGCGCAGATCGACCATCTGCACCACTTTTACCTGACTTTACGAGGAGGCCAGCCATGAGCCAGCCATTGACCGTCGATTGCCCTACCTGTGGCGCACCTGTGGAATGGGACGCGAAGAACGCGTTCCGGCCGTTCTGCTCTGACCGTTGCAAGTTGATCGACCTGGGTGCCTGGGCGGCTGAGGAGCACAAGATTGCGGGGTCGCAAGAGTCCGAGGATGAGTTGTATTCGGGCGACCTGGAGCCGCGGCACTAAGGCGCCGCATCGGGACCGGTAGGCGCGGCCTTGTGTCGCGAAAGGGCTGCGCAGCGGCCCTCGATGTTTCGGTATTGATGCAACAATTGCTGGGGCCGCTCTGCGGCCCTTTCGCGACACAAGGCCGCTGCTACTCGTCCTTCCACGCTGCCTGCAGGTACCGCGTGCGGTTGAATGTCTCCAGCCACTCCGGGCAGAACACCACCAGCGCACTGACCACCATGCCGTTGATGAACGCCTCCGGGAACATCATCAGCCACAGGTAGCCGACAAAGTCGCTGAGCCACTCCGGCATGGCGAAGCGCCCGTCCAGCCACAGCAGCCCCAACCCGGCCAGCAGGCACACCAGCACGGTCAGTGCTGCGGGAAAGAACCCCGAGCAGAAGATGTAAACGAAGAGGTTACGCGGCTGCGCCCGCTCGACCAGGATGGCGCACACCTCGGTGATCAGCACCGGCAGGCCGATCAGCAGCAGGCCGTTGATACCAAGTGCTGCCAGGTCCTGGCGCCCCAGCGCCAACAAGCCGAGCTGGGCCAGAAACCCGCCAAGCACCGCCAGCGGCCAGTCCAGCAACAACGTCACGGCGGTCATGCCGATGAAGTGGTACGACACACCGGTGTCGAAGTCGCGCCTGACTAGCCAAAGTGCAAACAGGCAGAACACCGTACCGAACAGCAGGTGCTGCCGGCGGCTGTCGGCGAACAGTTCCAGCCAGCGAGTGCGGCTGGCCGCCCACAGCAGCAAAGGGACGAACCCTACCCAACCGAGCGTGAGGCTGGTGCTGGACAACACTTGCGCGCTGATCACTTGACGAATGCCCCTGTCGAGACTGTGGACATACCTGAGTCTACACCCATTCAAAAACAGCATCTTATCGTCATGGTTTAGCGTCTAAGCTGTGAGCATGGATGACTCAGACTACCTGCGCCTGCTCACCATCCAGGCCGAACAAGCCAATGCATTCCTCTCCAATGCTCGCAAATGGGAGCGGGAGCGTTGGGTATGCCAGCGCCTGCTGCAGGGGCTGAACATCCCCTATCGCAGTGAAGATTTCACCCCGGCCGGCCAGGAGCCGCCCGACGTGCTGTTCCGCGATGCGTCGTTCGAGGTGTTTTTTGTGCTCGACGAAGGCCGCCGGCTCAATGATGAGTGGCGCGAAGAGCTGCAGCGAAGGCGCAGCGCCTTTTCACTGGCCCAGCTGGTACGGCGCGAGGCGCGGCCCAGGCGTATCGCCGCCACCGAGCTGCTGGCGCGGCTGGCGCCCACCTTGCGCAAAAAGGCGCACAACTATCGCGAACGCGGGCTGGACCTGAGCGAGCTGGACATCATCGCCTTCGCCAGCCTCAAGCGTGAAGTGCTCGACCTCAACACCCACTTCCCGCCGCCCACCGAGTACCTGCGCCAGGGTTGGCGCTCGCTGTCGCTGGTGGGGCCGACCTTTGCCCGGGTGCTGTTCGCCCACCCCGATGCCCCGGACTTTCTGCGCGGCAACCTGGGGCGCAGCATCGTGTTCGACGTGGGCATCAGTCTTTGATCCAGTGCCGAGAGTCTTTGCGATGGCGTACACTCGGCGCCAGGGATAGAAAGCTTTATCATTTGTCTCAAGTACTTGCCGGAACGCTGTAGCGTTCAGGCAGTCACATACGTCTACCTGACGAGGCCCACCATGACCAGCCGACTGAATCCGGAAGATCAGCGTCGTGTCGATGAGTATCTGCGAGCCCCTCAGCACCAAGTCGAGCGCAAGCCATTCCGGCCGTGGCTGCTCCTTGTGCTGGTGGTGGCCGTGACCATCGGGCTGGGCCTCATCAGCCGCCTGTTGAGTGGACTGGTGCTATGAGCTGCCTCGCGCTCGCCCTCCCCTCATGCAGTTTGCGGCCGGCCCCTGGGGCCACGAATTCCGTAAACCTTATGAGATATCCCCATGACTCATCGCATCGTGATTGTCGGCGGCGGCGCCGGCGGCCTGGAACTGGCGACCCGCCTGGGTAAAACCCTCGGCAAGCGCAAGCAGGCCGAAATCACCCTGGTCGACGCCAACCTCACGCACATCTGGAAGCCGCTGCTGCACGAAGTGGCCGCCGGCTCGCTCAACTCCTCGGAAGACGAACTGAACTACGTGGCCCAGGCCAAGTGGAACCACTTCAACTTCCAGCTGGGGCGCATGAGCGGCCTGGACCGTGAAGGCAAGCAGATCCAACTGGCCGCCACCCTCGATGAAGAGGGCCGCGAGCTGGTGCCTGCGCGCACCTTGCGCTATGACACCCTGGTCATTGCCGTGGGCAGCAACACCAACGACTTCGGTACCCTTGGCGCGGCGCAGCACTGCCTGTTCCTGGATACCCGCAAGCAGGCCGAGCGTTTCCACCAGCAACTGCTCAACCACTACCTGCGTGCCCATGCGGGTGACCAGGCCAGCGAGAAGATCAGCGTGGCGATCGTCGGCGCCGGTGCCACCGGTGTGGAGCTGGCGGCCGAACTGCACCACGCAGCGCATGAACTGGCGGCTTATGGCCTGGACCGTATCCAGCCAAAAGACATGCACATCACCGTGATCGAGGCGGGCCCGCGCGTGCTGCCGGCGCTGCCAGAGCGCATCAGCGTGCCGGTGCACAAGACCCTGGAAAAGCTCGGCGTGACGGTGATGACCAACGCTGCCGTCAGCGAAGTGACCGCCGATGGCCTGAAGACCGCCAACGGCGAAGTGATCCAGGCCAGCCTCAAGGTGTGGGCGGCCGGTATTCGTGCGCCGGGCTTCCTCAAGGATATCGACGGCCTGGAAACCAACCGTATCAACCAGCTGGTGGTGCGCCCTACCCTGCAAACCACCCGCGACGATGACATCTTCGCCTTCGGTGACTGTGCAGCCTGCCCGCAACCGGGCAGCGACCGCAACGTGCCGCCACGCGCCCAGGCAGCGCACCAGCAGGCCGAGATGCTGGCCAAGAGCCTGAAAGCGCGCCTGGAGAACAAGCCGCTGCCGACCTATGCCTACAAGGATTACGGTTCGCTGGTGTCGCTGTCGCGCTTCTCGGCGGTGGGTAACCTGATGGGCAACCTGATGGGTAGCGTGAAGCTGGAGGGCTGGCTGGCGCGGATGTTTTATGTGTCGCTTTACCGCATGCACCAGATGGCGCTGTACGGGTTCTTCCGCACGGCGATGATGATGCTGGGAAGCAAAATTGGGAGGGGCACTGAGCCGCGACTGAAGCTGCACTGATCGTGTAGAAAGGGGGCCGCTGATGCGGCCCTTTTTTTTGCTTCCGGTTGGCGGTACTGGCCAAAACTTTTCGCGAGACAAAAGAAAAAGGGCATCTCAGTCGAGATGCCCTTTTTACATGGTGGGTCGTGTAGGATTCGAACCTACGACCAATTGGTTAAAAGCCAACTGCTCTACCAACTGAGCTAACGACCCTGAAAATGGTCGGGGTGAGGGGATTCGAACTCCTGACATCCTGCTCCCAAAGCAGGCGCGCTACCGGACTGCGCTACACCCCGAGATTGGCTCCGCGACCTGGACTCGAACCAGGGACCCAATGATTAACAGTCATTTGCTCTACCGACTGAGCTATCGCGGAACTGAACTTCGGTACATCTTTACAGCTTCGAAGTCTGTGTTAGCTTCGATCTCTTTGGCTATCCGCTTTCGCGTTGTCGCTGCTGAGGCCGGCTATTCTACATTCTTCGTTTTGCTTGTCAACCACTTTTTTTCATTCAACTTACTGATTTCTAAGTTGTTTTGCGGTCACCGATGTTGCTGGTGATTCGCTTAGTGCCTGACAACGCGGCGTATATTAGGGGCACTCTAATTTCTGTGCAAGCGTTTTTTTCAAAAATTTCAGCAAGTTATGGAAAAAACTGGCGAGGCCCCGATTTTGCTGGGTTTGGCCGGGGCTGTTCGCCGGCAAGCCGCCCCCCACAGGGTTCCCCGTGGGCTGCCGAAACGCTGCGGCCTTAAAAAAGCCCCGCAGGTGCGGGGCTAGTTTTTGCAGCGAAGGGATCAGGCGAACACGATTTCTTCGCCTTCCACCTTGGCAGTGATCGCCGAACCCGGCATGAATTTGCCGGCCAGGATCATTTGCGCCAGCGGGTTCTCGATCCAGCGCTGGATCGCCCGCTTCAGCGGCCGGGCGCCATACACCGGGTCGTAACCCACCGCGATCAGCTTGTCCAACGCCTCCGGGCTCAGGCTCAAGGCCAGCTCGCGCTCGCTCAGGCGGCTGCGCAGGCGGCCAAGCTGGATCTCGGTGATGCCGGCGATCTGCTCGCGGCCCAAGGGCTCGAACACCACCACTTCGTCGATCCGGTTGACGAACTCCGGACGGAAGTGCGCACCCACCGCATCCATCACTGCCGCACGCTGCGCTTCGCGATCACCGGCCAGCTCCTGGATCTGCGCCGAGCCCAGGTTGGAGGTCATCACGATCACCGTGTTGCGGAAGTCCACCGTACGGCCGTGGCTGTCGGTCAGGCGGCCATCCTCGAGCACCTGCAGCAGCACGTTGAACACATCCGGGTGAGCCTTCTCCACTTCATCCAGCAGCACCACCGAGTATGGCTTGCGCCGTACCGCTTCGGTCAGGTAACCGCCCTCTTCATAACCTACATAGCCTGGTGGGGCGCCGATCAGGCGAGCCACGGAGTGTTTCTCCATGAACTCGGACATGTCGATCCGCACCATAGCCTCTTCGGTGTCGAACAGGAATTCGGCCAGGGCCTTGCACAGCTCGGTCTTGCCCACACCGGTCGGGCCGAGGAACATGAACGAACCACTTGGCCGGTTCGGGTCGGAAAGGCCGGCACGCGAACGGCGTACGGCGTTGGCTACGGCGGTCACCGCCTCGTGCTGGCCGATCACGCGCTGGTGCAGCAGGTCTTCCATTTTCAGCAGTTTTTCGCGCTCGCCTTCCAGCATCTTGGCCACCGGGATGCCGGTCCACTTGGACACTACTTCGGCAATCTCTTCCTCGGTCACCTTGTTGCGCAGCAGCTGGTTTTCGGTCTTGCCATGCTGGTCGACCATCTGCAGGCTGCGCTCCAGGTCCGGGATAACCCCGTACTGCAGTTCGGCCATGCGGTTCAGGTCGCCTTTGCGACGGGCCGCTTCCAGCTCCTGGCGGGCTTGCTCGATCTTTTGCTGGATCTGCGCCGAGCCCTGCACTTCTGCCTTCTCGGACGCCCAGATTTCTTCCAGGTCGGAATACTCACGCTCCAGGCGCTCGATTTCCTCGGTCAGCTTCTCCAGGCGCTTCTTGGCTGCTTCGTCTTCTTCTTTCTTCAGCGCCTGGGATTCCACCTTCAGCTGGATCAGGCGACGGTCGAGGCGGTCGAGTACTTCCGGCTTGGAGTCGATCTCCATGCGGATACGGCTGGCCGCTTCGTCGATCAGGTCGATGGCCTTGTCCGGCAGCTGGCGGTCGGTGATGTAGCGGTGGCTGAGCTTGGCCGCAGCAATGATCGCGCCGTCGGTGATGGCCACCTTGTGGTGCACTTCATAGCGCTCTTTGAGGCCACGCAGGATGGCGATGGTGTCTTCCTCGCTCGGCTCCTCCACCAATACCTTCTGGAAGCGCCGCTCCAGGGCGGCGTCCTTCTCGATGAACTGGCGGTATTCGTTGAGCGTGGTGGCACCGACGCAATGCAGTTCACCACGGGCCAGCGCCGGCTTGAGCATGTTGCCGGCGTCCATGGCGCCTTCGCCTTTACCGGCACCGACCATGGTATGCAGCTCGTCGATGAACAGGATGATCTGGCCTTCCTGCTTGGACAGCTCGTTGAGCAACGACTTGAGGCGCTCTTCGAACTCACCGCGGTACTTGGCGCCGGCGATCAGCGCGCCCATGTCCAGCGCCAGCAGGCGCTTGCCCTTGAGGCCGTCCGGCACTTCACCGTTGATGATGCGCTGGGCCAGGCCTTCGGCGATGGCCGTCTTGCCCACGCCGGGTTCGCCGATCAGCACGGGGTTGTTCTTGGTACGGCGCTGCAGCACCTGCACGGTGCGGCGAATTTCGTCGTCACGGCCGATGACCGGGTCCAGCTTGCCCTCTTCGGCACGCTTGGTCAGGTCGACGGTGTACTTGTCCAGCGCCTGGCGCGACTCTTCGGCATTGGCGTCGTTCACCGCCGCGCCGCCGCGCAGGTTGTTGATGGCGTTTTCCAGGGCCTTCTTGCTCACGCCCTGGCTGAGCAGCAGCTTGCCGAGCTTGCTGTTCTCATCCATGGCGGCGAGCAGCACCAGCTCGCTGGAAATGAACTGGTCGCCCTTCTGCTGGGCCAGGCGGTCGGCCTGGTTGAGCAGGCGCGCCAAGTCCTGCGACATGTTCACATCGCCGGTGGGGTTCTGGATTTTCGGCAGCTGGTCGAGTTCTTTTACCAGTGCCTGGCGCAGGTTGTTGATGTCGAAGCCGACCTGCATGAGCAGTGGCTTGATCGAACCACCTTGCTGCTCGATCAACGCCTGCAAGAGGTGCAGGGGTTCGATGGCAGGGTGGTCCATGCCAACGGCCAGGGACTGGGCATCGGATATCGCTAATTGAAGCTTGCTGGTCAAACGGTCTATTCGCATGGGGATACCTTCCTGTAAGGGCAGGTCGGAGCGATGGACAGCGCCTTTGATGAAGAAACCTGCCTGAGATGACCTTATAGATAAGGGTGATTCTGGAAGTTTCAAGCGTAGCGGGGTTGACTAAAGTCAGCCTAATGGATTAGCGGTGCCCCAATCGCCGGCAAGCCGGCCACAGGAATGCGCAAACTTCAAGAAAGGTGGGTACTTGTGGGAGCCGGCTTGCCGGCGATGAGGCCGGGCCTGTCAGCGAGGATCTAGCCAGACCAAAGAAGCAAACCGCCCACCCTGCGGGGTGCGGCGATAGGAGAAAAACCGCTCATCGCTGACGGTGCAAAAACCGCCGCCATAGACCGCAGTAACGCCGCGCGCCGCCAGGCGAATGCGCGCCAGCGCATAGATGTCGGCCATCAGCTTGCCCGGCCGCTCACCCTCGACAAAGGCCTTGGCAGCCTCCGGGTGCACGGCGGTGAAGGCATCCCGCACTTCCAGGCCCACTTCGAATGCCTGCGGGCCGATGGCAGGCCCCAACCACACCAGCACCTCTTCAGGCGGCAATGCCAGGCGCTCCAGCGTGGCTTCCAGCACGCCACCGGCCAGCCCGCGCCAGCCCGCATGTGCGGCAGCCACACGGGTGCCCGCGCGGTCGCAGAACAGCACGGGCAGGCAGTCGGCAGTCATTACGGTGCAGGCAATGCCTGGCTGGTCGGTCCAGCCGGCGTCGGCTTCGGCGACCACCGACGGGTCGGCATCCGCCACGATCACGCCATGCACCTGCTTGAGCCAGGCGGGCTGAATGGCAAATTCGTCGCTCAGGCGGCGGCGGTTCTCGGCGACCGCAAGCGGGTCGTCGCCCACGTGGTCACCGAGGTTGAAGGATTCATAGGGCGGCAGGCTAATGCCACCCTCACGGGTGGAGACACAGGCGCGAACCGAGGCCGGAGCCGGCCAGTCGGGGAACAGCAGCGCCTGCGTCAGGCCACTCATCCGATAAACGCCTCGCGGTCCTGGTTCAGCAGCGACAGCAACCAGACAAAGTCATCCGGCAGTTCCGACGCCCACTCCATGCGCTCACCGGTAGTGGGGTGGTCCAGCGCCAGGAAGCGTGCATGCAGGGCCTGGCGCGGGAAGGTCTTGACAGCCTCGACCATGGTCGGGCTGGCTGCCGGCGGGATGCGGAAGCGGCCGCCGTAGGTCTGGTCGCCGACCAGCGGGAAACCGACATGGGCCATGTGCACACGGATCTGGTGAGTACGGCCGGTTTCCAGCTTGACCCGCACGTGGGTGTGCGAACGGAAGCGCTTGAGCACACGGTAGTGGCTGACCGCCGGCTTGCCGCCTTCGGTCACTGCCATGCGCTGGCGTGCGCCACCGTGACGGCCGATCGGGGCGTTGATCTTGCCGCCGGCAGTTACCACGCCGATCACGATGCACTCGTAGATCCGGCTGACCGTACGGCTCTGCAGCTGCTCGACCAGCTTGGTCTGCGCCTGCAGGGTCTTGGCCACGACCATCAGGCCGGTGGTGTCTTTGTCCAGGCGATGGACAATGCCAGCGCGCGGTACGTTGACGATATCCGGCACATGGTGCAGCAAGGCGTTGAGCAATGTGCCACTGGCGTGCCCGGCAGCCGGGTGCACGACCAGCCCGGCCGGCTTGTTGATCACCATGATCTGGTCGTCTTCGTAGACGATGTCCAGCTCGATGTCTTCGGCGATCCACTCGCCCTGGGCCTCTTGCTCGGCCTCAAGTGCAAGCATGGAGCCACCATGGACGGTGTCTCGAGGGCGCACGACGGCACCATCGACCGTCAGGCGGCCCTCTTTGATCCACGAAGTAAGCCGCGAACGCGAGTACTCGGCGAACAATTGGGCGGCGACCTGGTCGAGGCGTTGACCGCCCAGTTCGGACGGTACCTCTGCGCTAAGTTGAATGATCTCGGACATGCTCGATTCGGCGGGCGCACAGCCTTTGGTTTCGGCTGCGAGCTTGTGGTTAAATACGGCTTCTTTTGTCCCGGGGTTGGCCGGGGCGCTCATCATAACAGGACGGCACCGCCCAAGACAGCGGCCGTCAAAGGGACGCAAGCCGCTATGCAAGTGAAACACCTGCTGCTGATCGCCATCCTCGGGCTTACCGCGGCCTGTTCCTCTAATAAAGAGGTCATTGACGAGAACCTCAGCGAGGCCGAGCTGTATCAGCAGGCCCAGGCTGATCTGGACAACTCCAGCTACAACAGCGCCGTGAACAAGCTCAAGGCCCTGGAGTCGCGCTACCCGTTCGGCCGTTACGCCGACCAGGCGCAGCTCGAGCTGATCTACGCCAACTACAAGAATTCCGAGCCCGAGGCTGCCAAGTCGGCTGCCGAGCGCTTCATCCGCCTGCACCCGCAGCACCCGAACGTCGACTACGCCTACTACCTCAAGGGCCTGACCTCGTTCGACCAGGACCGCGGCCTGGTGGCGCGCTTCCTGCCGCTGGACATGACCAAGCGTGACCCGGGTGCCGCCCGCGACTCGTACAACGAATTCGCCCAGCTGACCAGCCGCTTCCCCAACAGCCGCTACGCCCCGGACGCCAAGCAGCGCATGATCTACCTGCGCAACCTGCTGGCGTCTTATGAAATCCACGTGGCCGACTACTACCTGAGTCGCCAGGCTTACGTGGCCGCCGCCAACCGTGGCCGCTACGTGGTGGAAAACTTCCAGGAAACCCCATCGGTCGGCGACGGCCTGGCCGTGATGGTCGAGGCATACCAGAAGATGCACCTGGACGACCTGGCCGCCACCAGCCTGGAAACCCTCAAGCTCAACTACCCTGACCACCCGAGCCTGGCCGATGGTGAGTTCCAGCCCAAGCAAACCGAGTCTGACGGCCGCGGCTGGCTGTCCAAGGCCACCCTGGGCCTGATCGAAACCGACGCGCCACTGCCACCGGGTGAAACCCGCGCCAACCAGGACGTGGTCCGCCAGTTCCAGGATGCCCGCGCCGAGATGCCGCAGGACTTGCTGCCCAAAGATGAAGACGGCGACCCGATCCTGCCGGAAGGGCCGAAAGAAGCCGAAAAAGACCGCTCCTGGTTCAGCTACATGACCTTTGGTCTGTTCGACTGATTCAACAGGGTGCGAGAAAGGGAGACTGAGGTCTCCCTTTTTTATTGGCCTCGTCCTAGACTGTCGCCTCAATCAATAGACAAGCTGGACACCATGGTTCGCCTACTTTTCTGGATCGCCCTGATCGCCGCCGCGTTCTGGCTGTGGCGCAAATTCAAGATCAGCCAGCAGTCGCCGTCCGAGCCGAAACTCGACGACCCGCTGAAGATGGTGCGCTGCGCCCACTGCGGCGTGCACCTGCCCAATGACCGGGCGCTGCAGCAGGGCAGTCAGTGGTATTGCAGCCAGGCGCACCTTCAGCAAGGGCCTGGCCAGCAGGACTGAGCCAGTACCGCACGGGCCCAATCGCCGGCAAGCCGACTCCCACGCTGTACCTTGTGGGAGCAACTGTCTTGCCGGCGATTGGGCCGCTAAGCGGCCCCAGCGATTTCAGCCAAGACGCCCGGCCGGGGCATAAGGCGCCGGGTCAATGATCGGCTCCACCCCTGTCAGCAAATCAGTAAACAACTGACACGAAGCTGGCGCCAGCACCAACCCATTGCGGTAATGCCCACAGTTCAACCACAACCCGTCATGCCCCGGCACTCGGCCGATATACGGAATGCCTTCAGGCGAACCTGGCCGCAGCCCTGCCCAGTGCGCCACCACCGTGGCATCCGCAAGCTCCGGCAACAACTCTGCCGCTGAAGCCTTGAGGCTCGCCAGTGCATCCTCGGTCGGGGTCTTGTCGTACCCGGCATGCTCCAGCGTGCTGCCCACCAAAATGTGCCCGTCACGGCGCGGAATCGCATAGCGTCCCTTGGCCAGCACCATGCTCGGCAAGAAGTCTTCGGCGCACTTGAACAGGATCATCTGGCCTTTCACCGGTTCCACCGGCAGCTCAATGCCTAGCGTGCGCAGCAGATCGCCGCTCCAGGCGCCAGCGCTGAGCACGACATCATCAGCCTGCAGCACGCCGTCTGCGGTCTGCACGCCAGTCACGCGCTCACCGTCCTGAACAAAGCCGGTGATCTGGCAGTGCTCGCGCAAGGTCACGTTGGGCATTGCCAGCAGCGCAGCCTTCAGTGCCTTGACCAGCCGCGGGTTGCGCACATTGGCCACGCCTGCCATGTAGATGGCGCGCTTGAAGCCTGGGCCCAGTACGGGGACCGCGTCATAGGCCGCCGAAATATCCACAGGGCTGAGCGGCCGCCGCTCGCGTTCTGCCCAGGCCAGCGCCTCGGCTTCATCGTCCAGGTCGAGCCAGTACAAGCCGGTGGTGTGGACTTGCGGATCAATACCGGTGCTGGAGAACAGATGCTCACCCAGCTGTGGATAAAAGTCCTGCGACCAGTGCGCCAGGGCAGTGACTGCCTGGCTGTAGCGCCAAGGGTAAAGCGGCGAGACGATACCGCCGCCCGCCCAGGACGATTCACGCCCGACCTCGGCCTGGTCACATACCACTACCTGGCCGACCTTCGCTGCCAGGTTGAACGCTGTCAACAGGCCGATCACCCCGCCGCCGACCACCACTACTTGCTTGTTCATCTGTCGATCCAACACCTGAAGTAAAACCGCGATGCACGGGCATCATTCAACCTTCAGCTCCCCCAGCAGCGCTCAATAGCCCCGGTGCCATCCGGGTTGCTCTGTACACCGGCCTGGTCGAGCTGGAAATCACCGCAGCGATCGTCCGCCATCAAACCATGCGGCAGACGCCGTGCACGCAGCGTGAAGGTATCGCTGCCGCGTTCGGCATGCAGGCTGTAATGGCGGTTGCCAGCGGGCAATGCCGGTTCGCCCTCGGCGTACTGGCCGGTGCGTACACGGTGGTGTTCCAGGCGCAGGGCAGCGTCATGCAGCAGGCCAACCACTTCGCTGCGTGCGGCTCGCCTGAGCTGGTCGCTGTAACTGGGGTAGGCAATGGCTGCCAGAATGCCGGTGACAGCCACGACAATCAACAACTCGATCAGGCTCAGGCCTTGCTGCATGTCAGTCTTCCCTCAGTCTCTGCCGCCAGAGAATCCGCTGCGGCGCCTGTGTTTGAGCCGCTGGCATGGCATACACCGCCTCCAGTACTTGCCGGGCCGCGAGTTGCCGGCTGACTGCGGTCACCCGGTAAAGCATGACGGGTTCATCCCTCGGCCTATGCGCGGCCCGGGTAGTTAGGCCAAGGTTCTGCAGCTGGAAGTATCCGCTCTCGCTGGTTTGCCATTGCCCCAGCAAGTCATGCGCGCGCGGGGGTGGCAGGCACGCTTGGCACAACCCAGGCGGCGCGCGCTGCAGTTCGGCCTCTGCGACCAGCAGCGTGGCTTCGGCCTGATCGAATGCCTGCAAACCCTCGCGCAGGTAGCCGGCCATGCGCGTTTCCAACAGGGCATCGCGCAACGCCGAAGCCGCCAGCAGGCCAAGCAAAAGGCTGAGGACCAGCGCCAGCAGCAGTACCATGCCACGCTGGCGCTTCATGGCCTGGCAACCGGGTTGCGGATCGCCACACTCATGTCGTAACGCTGCTCGATGCCCAGACCAGGATCGAACAAGGTCAGTTGCACATCCACCCGCTGCCCTTCGGCGGTGTCGACAGGTTCAACGCGCATTTCGCGCACGTGGTCGACCAAGGGCTGAGAGCTGTTGCGCCGCATGAACCTCAGTGTGCTGCCGCGAAGTTGGTAGTGGTGCCGGCTGATGGGAAATGCCAAGGGCAAACCGGGGCTTTGAGCACGCCCCGCGTGCACCTCGGCCTCGCTGATACAATCGGTGTGCAAGGTCCAGTCCGGAGCCCCGGGGTACCCAGGCGGCTCTGCCACTATCAGGCTCAGGCTTGCCGGGCCAACCTGCAAAGGCCGCGCAAACGCTTCTCGCGCAGATGGGTCCCTGAAGTCGCCAGGCTCAAGGCGCAGGCAACCGAACATGCCGGCCATACGGATATCCTGGGCCATACGCAACAATGCCAGACGGGCGTCCGCCTGCATGCGCAACGCAGCAGATTGAAGGAGTGAGCTCTGGTGGGCCGAGATGAAAAGCTGGCTGGCGGCAGTCAGCAGCATCAGGCCGATGGCAAGCGCAAGCATTGCCTCGACCAGGCCGAAACCACCCTGCTCACGCTTCATGGCCGCGGCACCGTCAGCTTGCCAGCGGCCTTGCCCCGTTCAAGCAGCGTATGGGCGCCCAGCGCATCCTGCATATCACGACGCGCACTGTCAGTGGCCTGCAATGCCTGCAGCTGCAACGCTGCGGCAGCGAACATGCCCAGTGCCACCACCGCTACGGCCAACAGTACCTCCAGAAGCGTCATGCCCCGTTGTTTCGTGTGCATCCCTGCACCTCCTGCGATCTTTCCCGCAATTGCCTTGCACCTCGCCGACTGGACCTCTTGCCCAACGACCGTGAAGCTACAGCCAAGCACTTCCAGGGAGGAATGCACGGTGAAGCAACAGGGCGTAACACTGATACAAATGATGTTCGGGCTGGCTATGGCGGCGCTGCTGACGCAGCTTGGCATGCCGGCCTACGCGAAATTGAGCGATGACCTGCACAGGGCAGCAGCAGCCCGCGACTTGGCCCAGGCGCTGCGTAGCGCACGCAGCCACGCGGCCCTGCAGGGCCAGGCGGTAGTGGTGCAGTCTTTGGACAATGATTGGGGCAAGGGCTGGCGCGTGCTGTTGGAACATAACCAGCAGTTGCTGCGCGAGTACCGACTGGCTCGGCCCCAGCGGGTGAAAGCCAATATCGGGAGCCAGGTGAAATTCAGCGCACTGGGTGTGCCATTGGGGAAGAGCAACAACTTGTCAGGGGGGCGGCTGGAGGTCTGTGAGCGCTCGTCTGCAACCAGCCGGCACCGTGTTGTGCTGGCGACCAGCGGTAGGGTCAGCCTGCGCACTGATGAACTGAAAAAGTCCCTGTGCGCAGGCCGCTGATCAGATCAGCGAACGAACCCGCAGCTCTTTGGGCATGGAGAACGTGATGTTCTCCGGGCGCCCGTCAAGCTCTTCGGCGCCCGTGGCACCCCAGGCCTTGAGCTGGTCGATCACGCCACGCACCAGCACTTCGGGGGCCGAAGCGCCAGCAGTGATACCAATCCGCGCAGCCTGGTCGAACCAGCCGCGTTGCATGTCCTCGGCGCCATCGATCAGGTAGGCCGGGGTACCCATGCGCTCGGCCAGCTCACGCAGGCGGTTGGAGTTGGAACTGTTGGGGCTGCCCACCACCAGTACCACATCACACTCACCGGCCAGTTGCTTGACGGCGTCCTGGCGGTTCTGGGTGGCGTAGCAGATGTCGTCTTTGCGCGGGCCGCCGATGTTCGGGAAGCGCGTACGCAGGGCATCGATGACACGGCTGGTGTCGTCCATCGACAGCGTGGTCTGGGTGACGAACGCCAGGTTGTCCGGGTCGCGCACCTGCAGCCGGGCAACATCCTCCTCGTCTTCGACCAGGTAGATGGCACCGCCGTTGCTGGCGTCGTATTGCCCCATGGTGCCTTCGACTTCCGGGTGCCCTTCGTGGCCGATAAGGATGCACTCACGGCCGTCACGGCTGTATTTGGCGACCTCGATATGCACCTTGGTCACCAGCGGGCAGGTGGCGTCGAAGACTTTCAGGCCGCGGCCGGCGGCTTCCTGGCGCACGGCCTGGGAAACACCATGGGCGCTGAAAATGACGATGACGTCGTCCGGTACCTGATCCAGTTCTTCGACGAAGATGGCGCCACGGCTGCGCAGGTCTTCCACCACGAACTTGTTGTGCACCACTTCATGGCGCACATAGATCGGCGGGCCGAAGACTTCCAGCGCACGGTTGACGATCTCGATCGCCCGGTCGACCCCTGCACAGAAACCGCGAGGGTTGGCGAGTTTGATTTGCATGCTCGGCTCCAGGCTTACAGGGCCTTCACCTCGAGGATCTCCACCTCGAAGGTAAGGGTCTTGCCTGCCAGTGGGTGATTGAAGTCGATGGTCACCTGGTTGTCATCGAACGCTTTGACCACACCGGGTAATTCGGTGTTGGCGGCATCGTTGAAGATGATCAGCAGCCCTTCGGACAATTCCATGCCCTCGAACTGGGACCGTGGCATGACCTGTACGTTCTGCGGGTTAGGCTGGCCGAAAGCATTCTCCGGGGCAACCACGACCGTGCGCTTGTCACCGGCCTTGAAGCCGAACAGCGCGGCCTCGAAACCCGGCAGCAGGTTGCCATCGCCGACCTTGAAGGTGGCTGGAGCCTTGTCGAACGTGCTGTCGACGGTGTCGCCGTTTTCCAGGTGCAGCGCGAAGTGCAGGGTAACTTCGGTGTTCTGGCCGATACGGGTGTCAGTCATGGACCGGATCCTCGGACTTCTTGCTCTTGAACATATCCAGCGCCAGCATCACCGCACCAACGGTGATGGCGCTGTCGGCCACATTGAAGGCCGGGAAGTGATGAACGTTCTTCCAGTGCACCAGGATGAAATCCACCACATGGCCCAGCACGATGCGGTCGTACAGGTTGCCCAGCGCCCCACCGAGCACCAGCGCCAGCGCCACGGCCAGCCAGGTCTCGTTGCGCCCCAGGCGCTTGAGCCAGACCACCAGTACGGCGCTGACCACCACGGCGATCAGGGCGAACAGCCAGCGCTGCCAGCCGGAGCTGTCGGCCAGGAAGCTGAACGCCGCGCCGGTGTTGTAGGCCAGGGTCCAGCTGAAGTAGTCAGGGATGACCACGATCTGCTGGTACATGCTCAGGGCGTTGTTGAAATACAGCTTGGTGGCCTGGTCAACGACCAGGACCAGCAGGCTGAGCCAGAGCCATGCAAGGCGCCCGAAGCGCCCCGCTGCAGGGTTAGGCATAGTGGCGCACCTCACCGGAACCGCTCAGGTTATCGACGCAACGGCTGCAGATTTCCGGGTGCTCCGGATGGCTGCCGACGTCGGCGCGGAAGTGCCAGCAGCGGCCGCACTTGGCGTGGCCAGACTTGACCACTTTCAGCTTGAGGCCTTCGACTTCGGTGGCCACGGCATCGGCCGGCGCTTGGGCGAACGGCACCACGCTGGCAGCGGAGGTGATGAGTACGAAGCGCAGCTCATCGCCCAGCTTGCTCAGGTCGGCGCTGAGGCCCTCTTCGGCGAACAGGGTGACTTCGGCCTGCAGGTTGCCGCCGATGACCTTGGCGGTACGCTGGTTTTCCAGCTCCTTGTTGACCGCAGCCTTGACCGCCATCACGCGGTCCCAGTAGGCGCGATCCAGCTCGGTGCCTTCCGGCAGCTCGCTCAGGCCCTGGTACCAGCCGTTGAGCATGACCGACTCGTTGCGCTCGCCCGGCAGGTACTGCCAGATTTCATCGGCGGTGAAGGCCAGGATCGGCGCGATCCAACGCACCAGCGCTTCGCTGATGTGGTACAGCGCGGTCTGGCAGGAACGACGGGCGACACTGTTGGCGCCAGTGGTGTACTGGCGGTCCTTGATGATGTCGAGGTAGAAGCCGCCCAGTTCCTGCACGCAGAAGTTGTGGATCTTCGAGTAGACATTCCAGAAACGGTACTCGCTGTAGTGCTCTTCCAGCTCGCGTTGCAGCAGCAGGGTACGGTCCACTGCCCAGCGGTCCAGGGCCAGCATGTCCTCTGGGGCCAGCAGGTCGCGGGCCGGGTCGAAGCCGGACAGGTTGGAAAGCAGGAAACGTGCGGTGTTGCGGATACGACGGTAAGCGTCGGCGCTGCGCTGCAGGATCTGCTCGGAAACGGCCATCTCACCCGAATAGTCGGTGGCCGATACCCACAGGCGCAGGATGTCGGCACCCAGGGTGTTGTTGACCTTTTCCGGCTCGATGGTGTTGCCCAGCGATTTGGACATCTTGCGGCCGCTTTCGTCCACGGTGAAACCGTGGGTCAGCAGTTCGCGGTACGGCGCGTGGTTGTCGATGGCGCAACCGGTCAGCAACGAGGAATGGAACCAGCCACGGTGCTGGTCGGAGCCTTCCAGGTACAGGTCCGCACGCGGGCCGGTGGCGTGGCCGATGTCGTGCGAGCCGCGCAATACGTGCCAGTGGGTGGTGCCGGAGTCGAACCACACGTCCAAGGTGTCGGTGATCTTGTCGTACTGGCCGGCTTCATCACCGAGCAGTTCGGCGGCGTCCAGCTTGAACCAGGCCTCGATGCCTTCCTGTTCGACGCGTTTGGCCACGGCTTCCATCAGCTCGACGGTGCGCGGGTGCAGTTCGCCGGTCTGCTTGTGCAGGAAGAACGGGATCGGCACACCCCAGTTGCGCTGACGCGAGATGCACCAGTCCGGGCGATTGGCGATCATCGAGTGCAGGCGCGCCTGGCCCCAGGCCGGGACGAACTGGGTGTCTTCGATGGCTTTGAGCGCGCGCTCACGCAGCGGCTCGCCAGTGCTTGGCTGCTTGTCCATGCCGACGAACCACTGCGCGGTAGCGCGGTAGATCAGCGGGGTCTTGTGGCGCCAGCAGTGCATGTAGCTGTGGCTGATGGTTTCGGTGTGCATCAGCGCACCGACTTCGCTCAGCTTTTCGACGATGGCCGGGTTGGCCTTCCAGATGAACTGGCCGCCAAAGAACTCCAGCGACTCGACATACACACCGTTGCTCTGCACCGGCGTGAGGATATCGTCGTTGACCATGCCGTAGCGCTTGCAGGTGACAAAGTCGTCTTCACCGTAGGCTGGCGCGGAGTGGACCACACCGGTACCTGCGCCCAGCTCGACGTAGTCGGCCAGGTAGACAGGCGACAGGCGGTCGTAGAAGGGGTGACGGAAATTGACCAGCTCCAGGGCCGAGCCTTGGGCGGTGGCGATGACCGAGCCTTCCAGGTTGTAGCGCGTGAGGCACGACTCGACCAGTTCTTCGGCCAGCACCAGCAGACGCTCGCCGGTATCGACCAGAGCGTACTTGAACTCCGGGTGGATGTTCAGCGCCTGGTTGGCGGGGATGGTCCACGGGGTGGTGGTCCAGATCACGATGGCAGCGGGCTTGGCCAGCGCCGGCAGGCCGAACGCGGCAGCCAGTTTGTCAGCGTCGGCGACCGGGAAGGCCACATCGATGGTCTGCGACTTCTTGTCGGCGTACTCGACCTCGGCTTCTGCGAGTGCGGAGCCGCAATCGAAGCACCAGTTCACAGGTTTGAGGCCCTTGAACACGAAGCCCTGCTTGACCATTTCGGCCAGGGCACGGATTTCACCGGCCTCGTTGGCGAAATTCATGGTCTTGTACGGGTTGTCCCAGTCACCCAGCACACCCAGGCGGATGAACTCGGTCTTCTGCCCTTCGATCTGCTCGGCAGCGTACTCGCGGCACAGCTCACGGGTGCGGTCGGCCGTCAGGTGCTTGCCATGGGTGACTTCGACCTTGTGCTCGATCGGCAGGCCGTGGCAGTCCCAACCCGGTACGTAAGGCGCGTCGAAGCCGGACAGGGTCTTGGAGCGGACGATCATGTCCTTGAGAATCTTGTTCAGCGCATGACCGATGTGAATCTTGCCGTTGGCATAGGGCGGGCCGTCGTGCAGGACGAACTTCGGACGATCCTTGCCAATTTCGCGCAGCTTCTGGTACAGGCCAATGCTGTCCCAGCGCTGCAGGATCTGCGGTTCGCGCTGAGGCAGGCCGGCCTTCATGGGGAAGGCGGTGTCCGGAAGGTTTAGCGTGGCTTTGTAGTCGGTCATTTCAGGCTCTTGGTTAGCGGTTGAGCGTGCCAATGTGCACGTGCGGCGGCGATATCCGCATCGATCGCCGACTTCAGCGCCTCCAGGGAGGCGAATCGCTGCTCTTCACGCAGCTTGTGGTGGAATTCCACCGTCAGGCGCCGGCCATACAGATCGCCGGCATAATCCAGTAGATGAATTTCAAGGTGCGGGCGGCCGTCGCCGGCCACGGTGGGGCGCACCCCGATGTTGCCGACACCCGGCCAGGCCTTGCCGTCGATTTCGATGCTGGCCAGGTAGACCCCGGACAACGGTACGCGACGGCGCTTGAGCTGGATGTTGGCGGTGGGCGTGCCGAGCTGGCGGGCCAGCTTCTGGCCGTGCAATACGCGCCCGGTAATGCTGTAGGGGCGGCCCAGCAAGTGCTCGGCGAGCTCGAAGTTGCCTTCGGACAACGCCTGGCGTACCTCAGTACTGCTGACCCGTAAACCGTCCTGGATCACCGTGTTGGCGGCCTCGACGGTGAAACTGTACTGCTTGCCGGCTTCGATCAGGAAGGTGAAATCGCCAGCGCGGTCGCAGCCAAAGCGGAAGTCGTCGCCCACTTCAAGGTGGCGCACGCCCAGGCCATCGACCAGGATCGCCTCGACGAATTCATCGGCGCTCAGGTTGCTCAGGCGCTGGTTGAACGCCAGGCACAAGACCCTATCGATACCTTCGCCAGCCAGCAGCTCGACCTTGTCGCGCAGGCGCGCCAGCCGGGCGGGCGCGGTGTCCGGAGCGAAGTACTCGCGCGGCTGCGGCTCGAAGATCACCACGCACGTAGGCAGGCCAAGTGCCTGGCCGCGCTCGCGCAGACGCGCCAGGATTGCCTGGTGGCCGCGGTGAACCCCGTCGAAGTTGCCAATGGTGGCGACACAGCCCCGGTGCTCGGGGCGCAGGTTGTGAAGACCTCGAACCAGCTGCATAACGCGCTTCTTGCTCATAAAGTGGCCGATTATAACCACACCCGGGCGCTGGTGACAGGCAGCAGCGCCCCGGTGCAGCGTGGAAAACGAAAAACCGACGCCTGACCCGCCATCCAGCTCAGTGCAGGGCCTTGCGGGCGAAATGCCGGGGCCTGAAGCCGCACAGGTAAAGGCAACCGAAATAGGTCACGATACCGGCCGCGATCAACGCCCCAAGGCGCACGAAACGCTCGAACATGTTGCCTTGCTCCCACGCCGGCAGGTAGTGCATGCCCACCAGCAGTACCGCCACCATCAGCGCTACCGCCAGCACGAGTTTAAGCAGGAATAGCGTCCAGCCCGGTTGCGGCTGGAACAGCTGCTGGCTGCGCAGCTTCCAGAACAGCAGGCCCGCATTCAGGCAGGCGCCCAGGCTGATCGCCAGGGCCAGGCCGGCGTGCTGCAGCGGGCCGACCAGGGCCAGGTTGAACAGTTGGGTGCAGATGAGGGTGAAGATCGCGATCCGCACGGGCGTACGAATATTCTGCTGCGCATAGAAGCCCGGTGCCAGTACCTTGACCAGAATGATCGCCAACAGGCCTACCGAATAGGCGATCAGTGCCTGCTGGGTCATCGCCGCATCGAAGGCGCTGAACTTACCATACTGGAACAATGCAACGGTCAGCGGCTCGGCGAGTATCGCCAGGGCCAGTGTGCAGGGCAGCACCAGCAGGAAGCACAGGCGCAGGCCCCAGTCGAGGATCCGCGAATACTCCTCGCGGTCCTTGTTGGCGTAGGTCTTGGCCAACGTCGGCAGCAGGATGGTACCCAGGGCAACGCCAAGCACGCCCGAGGGCAACTCCATCAGACGGTCGGCGTAGTACATCCAGGACACCGAGCCGGCCACCAGGAAGGAGGCGAAGATGGTGTTGATGATCAGCGAAATCTGGCTGACCGAAACGCCGAGAATGGCCGGCAACATCTGTTTGAGCACGCGCCACACGCCGGAGTCACGCAGGTTCAGGCGCGGCAGCACGAGCATGCCGATTTTTTTCAGTGCCGGCAGCTGGTACAGCAACTGCGCCAGGCCTCCGGCCAGCACGCCCCAGGCCAGTGCCATGATGGGCGGGTCGAAATACGGCGTGAGCAGCAGGGCGAAGATGATCATCGCCACGTTGAGCAGGGTCGGCGTGAAGGCCGGGACCGAGAAACGGTTCCAGGTATTGAGGATCGCACCGGCCAGGGACGACAGTGAGATCAGCAATATATAAGGAAAGGTCACCCGCAGCAGGTCGGTGGTCAGCTGGTATTTCTCGGCATCGTCCGCAAAACCGGGCGCGGTGGCCCAAACCACCCAGGGTGCCGCAAGCACGCCAATCACCGTGACCAGGGCCAGGACCAGCGTCAGCAGGCCGCTGATATAGGCGATGAAAGTGCGCGTCGCCTCCTCGCCCTGCTGGGTCTTGTATTCGGCAAGGATCGGCACGAACGCTTGGGAGAAGGCCCCCTCGGCAAAAATCCGCCGCAGCAGGTTGGGCAACTTGAAGGCGATGAAAAAGGCGTCGGTAGCGATGCCGGCGCCGAAAACACGGGCCAGGATGGTGTCACGCACGAACCCCAGCACCCGGGAAATCATGGTGATGGAGCTGACTGCAGCCAGGGATTTGAGCAGGTTCATCGAAAAGATTCACGCCAAGGGCAGAGGACGCTGCCAGACAGCGTCCGAATGTGCGATACTCCCGCGCCTTCGCAGGGGAGCCAAAAATTCCCGAGTTTACAGGTCGTGCAGCAGAAAGGAATATTTCCCTCCTGTTGGTACACCGCTCGGCGGAACCCTGCAGGTGGCCTTGACATCCGGTCAACTGATCGGCATGATTCGCGGCCTATTTTGTTTGCTATTTACCTAAAGTCTTTCGAGGAGCTCGACGGTGGCCAACACACCTTCCGCCAAGAAACGTGCAAAACAGGCTGAGAAGCGTCGCAGCCACAACGCCAGCCTGCGTTCCATGGTCCGCACCTACATCAAGAATGTAGTCAAAGCCATCGACGCAAAAGACGCCGAAAAAGCGCAAGCCGCTTACGTTCTGGCTGTACCTGTAATCGACCGTATGGCCGACAAGGGTATCATCCACAAGAACAAAGCTGCTCGCCACAAAGGCCGTCTGAATGGCCACATCAAGGCGCTGAAAGAAGCTGCAGCTGCCTAAGCGACGCTTGTCGAAAAACCGACCCTAGGGTCGGTTTTTTATTGCCTGCGATTTGATGATGCTTGTGTTGCCAGTTACGGCCTCATCGCCGGCAAGCCGGGCCCCACAAAAGCGATAGGGCCGCATAGCGGCCCCTGCATTACTTGGCGATCTGGATCTTCGGTGCCCACTGCAGCCAGGCGTCCTCGGGCTTGTCGAACAAGGCAAAGGTCTGCTGCGGCCGCGCCGGGTTACCCATCTGCTCGCCATCAGGCGTGGCGAATGCAATACCACCGTCGATGAGGGTCTCCAGCGACTCGGTGCGCACAGTGGCGCCTTTGAACAGGCCCCAGTCGAAACCGAAGCCGCTGCTGTTCCAGAACCGGCTGCCACCGCGCACCAGCGCGGCATAGCGTGGCTCGATCAGGATGTGAATCAGCACGCGGTCTGCCGTCTGGCCCAACTCGAAGCCCGTTACCTTACCCACCGCGACCTCACGGTAGGTCACCGGCACGCCCGGCTTGATCGACCCCCTGCGCGGGGCGCTGAGGGTCAATGGCAGGCCGACTTCCACCCCGGTGACCTCAGGCGCGTCAGCCAAGGCTATGAAATCACGCTGCGGGCCTTTGTCCTTAACAGCGGGCTGCACTTCCAGGTACTGGCCGCCAATCAGGGTATCGAGGTTTTCTGTACGCACCAAGCCAAGGGCCGGCTTGACCACCCAGAACTGCGTCCCTGCACGGGCGATGCGGTCTGCCGCTTCGGTGATACGCGCGCGCAACAACACAGCCTGCAGGTCTTTGGTCAGGTCGACACTCTCGACACTACCAACATCCAGGCCACGGAAACGGATGGGCGTTCCCGGCTTGAGGCCATCTGCACGGTCTACACGGATGGTTATCAGCGTGCCGGCACGGTTTACCGCCTCCTGGCTGTCGTGCAGCCGGAACCTTGGAATATGGCGCTTGAGGGCTACGTTCGGCGTTGGCGTGTCGAAGGCGATGCCACCGGCCATCAGGGTCTGCAGCGACTCACTCTTTATCTTGATGCCCGACAGGCCACCGGTGAGGGTAATGCCGCTGACGTTCCAGAAACGCGAAGAGCCATTGACCAGGTTCTCGTACTCCTTTTCGATGTGCACACCGATCAGGATGCGATTGCTGTTGCGGGCGAACTGGTAGCTCTGCACGCTACCAACCTTGACCTGGCGATACATCACCGGGCTACCGACCTCCAACGAGCCCAGCGTATCGGCGAACAGCACCATGTGCAGGCCAGGCGCCTTGAGGTCCAGCGGCGGTGCCTTGGCCCTTGCTTCGAACTCGCGCTGCGGCGTGGCCCCCTTCTCACCCGGGCGAATGGCAATGTAGTTACCCTTCACCAAGGCCTCCAGGCCTGTGATACCCGCCAGTGAAATGGAAGGTTTGACCACCCAGAACTGCGTGCCATCGACCAGATAGTCTTCGGTCAGGGGGTCCAGGGTCAGCTCAGCCATGGCGCTGCCAAGGTTGTTTTCCATCTTCAGGGCTTTCAGCGAACCGACTTGAATGCCTTTGTACATGACCGGGGTGCGCCCCGCCTGCAGTCCCTCATAGTCGCTCAGCTTGACCTTCACACGGATACCCGCCTGGGCGGCATCGAAATCTTCGTACAAGCGGAATGGCAGGCTCGGGTCGGTGGGCGGGCTATCCTTGCGGTATTCCGGTGTAGCAAAGGCGATACCACCGGCAACGATGCTGGAGAGGGATTCGCTGCGTACTTTTACCCCGGACAGCCCGGCATCGATGCTGATGCCGCTGGCATTCCAGAAGCGCGTGTGTTTGCGCACCAGGCTGGCATAAGCCGGCTCGATGAACACTTTGACCTCAACCGTGCTCTGATCCTCGGAAAGGCGATAGCTCTTTACCCGGCCAACCTGGATCTGCTTGTAGAACACAGGGCTATCGCGGTTGAGCGAGCCCAAGCGATCGGCCTTGAGCGTAAGGTGCAGGCCCGGTTCGCTGTCCGAAAGCGGTGGCGCCACCTTCAATGCCTTGAAGCGCTTGGTTCGCTCACCTTCGCCAGGGCTGACGGCAATGTAATTCCCTGACACCAATGTCTCGAGACCCGAGATACCCGCCAGCGTGACACTGGGCTTGACCAGCCAGAACCGTGTCCCTTTGGTAAGGTGAGGCTCTGCGTCTTTGTTCATCTCGATAGTGGCAATGACACCTTGGTTTTCGCCCTCGGCATCGAGCACCAGGCTTTTTACCTTGCCCACGGGCATGCCTTTGTAGATGACTTCGGTTTTGTTGGCGACGATGCCCTCACCGCTCTCGAAACGAACCTCGATTTCCACACCCGCATCACGGTAGGCCTGCCAGGCCAGCCACCCTCCAATCATCAAAGCGATCAGCGGCAGAATCCAGATGGCCGACCAGTTGGAGGCGGGCCGGGTTTTAGCCGTTGGCATGTCACTCATGGTCGTCATCCGACTCCGTGTTATCCCAAATCAGTCGGGGATCGAAAGTTAAAGCAGCGAGCATCGTGAGAATCACCACAGTAGCGAAGGCGACAGCGCCCAGGTTGGCTTCGACACTGGCGATACGGCCGAAATTCACCACCGCCACCAAGATGGCGATGACGAAGATGTCCAGCATGGACCAGCGTCCTATGAACTCGATGAACCGATACATCAAGATGCGTTGCCGCGCTGACAAGGGTTGGCGGCGCTGCACCGAATACAACAACAAACCGATGCCCACCAGTTTGAAGGTGGGCACCAGAATACTGGCAATGAACACCACTGCGGCAATGGGCAACATGCCATGCTTGAGCAGGGTAATGACGCCGGACATGATCGTGTCCGGGCTGCCCTGCCCCAATGTACTGACAGTCATGATCGGCAGCACGTTGGCAGGTATGTACAGGATCGAGGCAGCGATGAGTAGCGCCCAGGTACGGACGATACTGTTGGGCCGACGTGCATGCACAATCGCGCCACAGCGCGTGCAGGTCTGCGACTTGCTCTCGGAATCCTGTCGATTCAGTTCATGACACTCATTGCAGACCATAATGCCCGCATCAATCGCCCGCATGCAGATCCTCCCCTGACAGCGCACTCCAGATCTGGTGTGGAGACATCACCACTTCAAGCCAAACCTGAATCAGCAACAGGCTTATGAAGCAAAACAACCCTAGCCCTACGGTCAGCTCGGCAAGGTCGACCAGCTTCACGATTGCGACCAATACGCCCATGAAGTAGACCTCGAGCATGCCCCAGTCACGCAAATGATGATAAATGCGATAGAACAACAGCCCGTAGCTACGCCCGACGTTCAGGCGGATGCTCAATAGCACCATGAGCTGGCACATCAGCTTGAGAAACGGAACCGCCATGCTGCACAGGAACACCACGACAGCGACACCGCGCATTTCGGAGTTGTACAAGCCCAGCACGCCACTCCACACCGTATCGTCTGAAGTCTGGCCAAGCAGGTGCAGCTGCATGATTGGCAGGAAGTTGGCAGGCACGAAGAGCAGTAGCGCGGTCAGCACCAGTGCCAGGCTGCGATTGACCACATTGTGCCGGTGAGCGTATAGCTCATAACCACAGCGGGGGCACTGCGCCTTTTCATCGTGTTGCAGTTGGGGCTTGCGCATCAGCAGGTCGCATTCATGGCACGCGACCAGCTCGTCCAGCGGCAACTGCTCTAGCGCTTGGGTTTCGACTGGGTTGGGCATCTCGAGGTTCTGAATAGGTACGTCGGCTCTATTCTAGTGATACAGCTCGAAATGTGGGAGCCGAC
Organism: Pseudomonas sp. p106; assembly: GCF_003936645.1. Lineage (NCBI taxonomy): Bacteria > Pseudomonadati > Pseudomonadota > Gammaproteobacteria > Pseudomonadales > Pseudomonadaceae > Pseudomonas > Pseudomonas sp. p106. Next base: position 144 of record NZ_RHQR01000003.1, on the reverse strand, counting down.
TTTCGGGAAACGGAGCTGGAAAGACAAAACCCCTACCTGCTCGCGCAGATAGGGGTTTTGCGAAATGAATCTTGACGATGACCTACTCTCACATGGGGAAACCCCACACTACCATCGGCGATGCATCGTTTCACTACTGAGTTC
>NZ_RHQR01000039.1:0-8103 GCF_003936645.1 Pseudomonas sp. p106 | reverse complement strand
CGTTGGCCAAAGCACTGATGGATGATGCCGAGCTGGGCATGATGCACTAAGGGCTGAACTGCCTGACCATGGCGGACATCTGTAACCGGGGCCGCTTCGCGGCCCATCGCCGGCAAGCGCGGCTCCTACAGGTACAGCGCATGGCTGAAGGCTGGTGATTTCCTGGGGGCAGTCCATTCTGTGGCCGGCTTGCTGGCGATGAGGCCAGTACTGACCACAGAGCTTTGGGTCGCTGCCTGCTATAGGTCGAAAGCGATCAATCGGTCGCGACCGGCTGCTGTGGAGCCATTGCGGACATTGCGCAGAGAGAGCGCCCCGAGGGGCACGCGAAGCTTCAGCGTGTCGCTTCCAGCGCCTCTCGTATTTCTTGAACTACCAGCTTTTCGATACCTGCCTCATCCGCCCCAATCGAGTGAGCTGCACAGCATGCGGCGCAGTCACCAACGACACACCGATAGACCGCAATAACGCTTCCCGGGCCCAATCCGGTATGCCCAGCCAACATCAAGTCACCCTCGATTCCACCTCGCATCATGCCGAGTGCGTAACCGGGCGCGAGCCAAGGCCGGCCTGCTATCGGGCCACCCAGTACCCGCGTCGTCTGCATTTCCTCAAGCAGATTGTTGGGTAGGAGGCCTCCAGCGAGCACGCCATCCAGCAGCCGGGCAGCCTGTGAGACAGGGCCAATCAGCAATCCGTGGTAGACCCAGCCGGGGTCGTAATTCAACGACCTGCCGAGGAGCCTCCCATTCAGCTCAGCACGCTCCGTTGCCAAGCGAACCGTCGATATGCCAAGCGGACTCAGGACTTGCTGCCTGATAGCGTCTGCGAGCGGCAGATCGGCGGCACGCTCGATGATTTGGGCTACCAGCATGAAACCAACATTCGAGTAATGCCAACCCGTTCCCGGGTTGTATCGGAGTCGGTGTCCATCCAGGCGCTGCATCATTTCGCCTGCGGGCCATGCGGACTCATGGTTGGCTACGGCGGCGTGGTATTCGGGAAGTTCGCCATAGTCCGCAAGGCCCGCCTCGTGACGCAGCAGTTGGCGCAGAGTGAAAACACCTTCGGGAAGCGAAGCATCCAAGTCGAGCCTACCGTCGCGCACCAATGTCAGGGCGGTCGCGGCTAACACCGTTTTCGTGAAACTCCACCAGGGCACGAGGGGTTCGTCCGGCAAGGCTGGCGATATCAGTCGGCCGTCGATAAGGGTAGAGATCAGCATTGAGTGCTCACGCAGGAATGACAGGTCAGTTTGGAGGGGGCGGCGACAACATACCCCATTGCCACCTCGCAAACTCCAAGCTGATGTCTTTTGATGTGGGGTTTCCGCGCGAACGTCTGCCCGATGCGCTGCCGTAGCCAATGAGCGTCACGGCGGTTAGCCCAGGATTACCGGTTAATGAAACGAATCTCATGGCCATCGTTGCGCGCAAAGCTACAGCCATGCCTCGCCGCAACCCTCATCGATTCACGGTTTCTCTGGATCGTACTCATTGACGTTGGCGACCTGGGCGTTCAGGCGACCGAGCAGGTCGATCAGCGTGTCCACTTCCGAAGGTGAAAGGCCACTGAGCAAACGGCGCTCTCTCTCAAGCGCAACCTTCAAGACCCGCTTGTACAACTGCGTACCGCTCTCTGTAAGCGACACGGTGTAGCGTCGTCCATCAGCAGGATCCGCCTCTGTGCGAACTCGCCCTGCCACCTCTAACGCGTGCAGCGCGCGGCTCACAGCACTTTTGTCCAGACCGATCACCTGGCAGATCCGATTAGCAGTGATCCCGCTTTCCACAGCCAGCATGGACAGCATCCTCCACTCCACAACACCAATCTCGAAGTGTTTGCGATAGCACTGGGAAGCGCCTGACGAGAGCTTGTTGGATAAAAAATTCAGCTGCGCTGGCACGTAGCGAGCGAGGTCCAGCTGGGGTTCCGAGGCCATTGAGCGCACACCTCCAATCGAGTTCTCGAAAAATTAGTTGACACCGCAACTAATTGATCCGAGGATTAACTCAACCAATAGCTGGGGCCAGCCCAGCATGATATGCCGTCAAAGCACCTCACAAAAATAATTATCAGGTAGTGCCATGAAAATCCGCGATCCACTCGCCTTCCGCGTGTCTAGCTGCAAACCTGAGCGGCCGCCCTTCGCTCCAGGCTGACCTCCTCCCAGTTGAATTAACCACCCGTATTCTTTTTGTAGCCACTTAACTGTGGGGGGATGAGTAATGCTTCAAGTAAACGTTAGCCGCAAGGCAAACGAAGCTGAAGGTGTTTGCAGCTTTGAATTGAGCCCCGTGAAGGGTGAAACCCTGCCACCTTTCGAGGCCGGTGCTCACATCGATGTCCATATCCCGGGTGGGCTCATTCGCCAGTATTCGCTGTGCAATGACCCCCGAGAGCGCAATCGTTATCTGATCAGTGTCCTCAAGGAACCCAACTCCCGTGGCGGATCAGAGGCAATGCATTCGATTGTCGGCCAAGGCCATGAACTGACCATCAGTGCGCCGCGCAACCTGTTCAAACTGGATCATGGCGCTGCACGTCATCTGCTTTTTGCAGGTGGTATCGGCATTACCCCGATCCTGGCCATGGCGTATGAACTTGCCCATCGCAAAGCTGACTTCGAGCTTCATTACTGCTTTCGCTCCTGCGAGCGCGCAGCCTTCGTCAAGGCACTCGCTGACGCCCCCTTCGCCGACCGCGTAGTGCTGCACGATGACAACGGTCCACAACAGCAAAAACTGAATGCGGCAGCAATTCTCGACGCAGTCGATGAGGGTCGCCATCTCTACGTCTGCGGCCCCGCCGGCTTCATGAATCACATCCTTGATACAGGTGAGGCCGCCGGCTGGCCGCAAGAGCGGATGCACAGAGAGTTCTTCGCCGGACAAGTCATTGACCAAGGTGCCAATGCACCCTTCCAAGTCGTGCTCGCCCGCAGCGGCAGATCATTCGATATTCCGGCAGACCGCACCGTGTTCGAGGTATTGGACGAAGCGGGAGTCGAAGTAGAAACGTCCTGTGAACAAGGCGTATGTGGGACGTGCGTGACACGCGTACTGGAAGGTATCCCCGATCACAGGGATCAATTCATGACGGCCGATGAGCACGCCAGAAATGATTGTTTCACCCCGTGTTGTTCTCGGGCGAAGTCCCATCGACTCGTACTTGATCTCTAGTGTCAGACAAAACCTAACTGTTTAACGGAGACTCCTATGACTGCCTCTTCTCTCCAGTCGTTGGCCCAGGACATTTTGCCTGCCAAACCCTCCACATTTCCGCTCAACCAATGGTATGTGGCTGCTTTGGGTTGGGAACTCAAGGATCGCCCCGTAGGCCGAACCTTGTTGAATAAATCAGTCGTCATGTTCCGCACCGCAGATGGCAAGGTAGCGGCCCTTGAGAACCGCTGCTGCCATCGGGCGTTGCCTCTCTCCGACGGCACACTTGAGGCGGGGGGGCTTCGCTGTGGCTATCATGGCCTCCTGTTCAACGATGAAGGCAAATGCATCGAGATTCCTGGGCAAGAAAAAATTCCGAGTAAAGCGAAGGTGGCGGCCTTCCACGTCGTAGAAAAAGATCAGATTGTCTGGATCTGGTTCGCAAGCCCCGAACATCCTGAGCCTACTACTGAACCACCCTCTTACGATATCCACAGCAGTGGAGACTATCTTTTTGACGGTGATGTGTATCACTACGATGCCCCGTATCAGCTCATTCACGACAACTTGATGGATCTGAGCCATTTGGGCTATGTGCACCTACGCACGATTGGCGGCAATGCCAGCATTCACATGAATGCGAAAATGACAGTAGAAGGTGACGACAATCATGTTCGTGTGGTTCGGCACATGCCCGGCTCTGTGCCGCCGCCGACGTACGCGGCCGCTTATCCGTTCAAAGACACTGTCGACCGATGGCAGGAAATTGAATTCCATGTCAGCCACCTGCGTATTTGGACAGGTGCCACTGACGCGGGGACCGAGTCCTTGGACAATCCACAACGTGGTGGCTTCCATATGCGCGGTTTCCACGGTGTGACCCCAGAAACCGAGACCACCAGCCACTACTTCTGGACAATCGCCACCAACCCGAAAAGCAATCACGAAGAGGTCAAGGCGAAGGTCGTCCAGCAAACGATGATGACGTTCGATGAAGACAAGGTCGTCATCGAGTCTCAATACAAGAACATGTGCCGGTTCGGTGAGCGGCCCATGATCGACATCCATGTCGATGCTGGCGCCAACAGAGCCCGTCGCATCATCGAAAAACTTTGCAACTCCGTTAGTTGAGTGCGCAGTGCATTTATATCGTGCGGGTATCTATGCACTTTTTTACACGCCCTAAACGCAATACCGCCCCACTTGGGGCGCTCTGAAACACCCTGCACCAGCGTGCAACTTGTTCAATGATAACTACAAGAGAGCGAGGCCTAGCTATGTCCGGAAATCGTGGTGTTGTGTATCTCGGGACCAGTAAGGTTGAGGTACAAAAAAATGATTACTCCATGTCTCTCCTACTCACCGCCCAGCCAATGCTGCAGAGCCTGTCCGCGCACCTGACGTACAGGCCTTTCATCAGTCAAGAGGCCTGCCGTCATGAGTAACTACGCCGGGCACCAGCTCGATGAGAAAAAGATGTCCGCCTTCCAGTGGTGGGTCATCACGCTCTGCTTCGTAATCAACATGCTAGACGGCTTCGACGTTCTGGTGATGGCCTTCACAGCCTCCTCCGTCGCCGCTGACTGGGGGCTCAACGGACTGCGACTTGGTTATCTGCTGAGCGCTGGCTTGGTCGGCATGGCAATTGGCTCACTGTTCATTGCCCCTTGGGCTGACCGCTTCGGCCGTCGGCCGCTGATTCTTGTCTGTGTAGGCGTGGCAGGGACTGGCATGGTTCTATCCTCGCAGGCCACCGGCCCACAGATGCTTGCAGCCTTCCGTTTCGTGACCGGCCTGGGGATCGGTGGCATTTTGGCCAGCAGCTATGTCATCGCTGGCGAATACGCCAACAAGCGCTGGCGGGGACTCGCAATCAGCCTGCAATCGACTGCCTATGCACTTGGCGCCACCATTGGTGGGCTAATCGCAGCAAAAATGATTCCTGCGCTGGGATGGAGGTCCGTGTTTCTTTATGGTGGGTTCGTCACGCTCGCAACCCTTCCCGCGTTGTTTTTGTGGCTGCCAGAATCGCTCGCGTTTTTGATGTCGAGCAAGTCCGAAAGCGCAATCAAGCGGATCAACCAATTGCGCCTGAAGGTGAAACTCGCACCACTTGCCGAAATGCCTGAAACGAGCCAGGTTGAGCGCCCATCACTGCGAGCATCGTTCGCTCAGCTGTTCTCCCCCGCCCTCTTGCGCTCAACGTTGCTGATCTGGGCGTCATTCTTTCTGGTCATGTTCGGTTTCTACTTTGTAATGAGCTGGACCCCAAGATTGCTTGTCACTGCGGGGCTGTCCAATGAGCAAGGTATCACCGGAGGCGTGCTTCTCAACGTGGGGGGTATATTCGGCACCGCGTTGGTAGGGCTATTGGCCGCACGCTTCCGGTTGTCCAAAGTATTGATGATCTACCTCCTTGCAAACGCCTTGCTGCTCGCCGTCTTTGTCAAATTTACCAACACGCTGAACCTGGCATTTGCGCTGGCCATCCTGATCGGCATTTTCGTGAATGGTTGTGTGGCGGGGCTTTACGCGCTGACACCGTCCATCTACGACGCTAGCCAGCGTGTGACTGGCTTGGGTTGGGGTATCGGCATCGGTCGTGCGGGAGCAATTGCCTCCCCTCTTGTAGCTGGACGTCTGATCGACGCGCAATGGACCCCTTCTGATTTGTACATGCTGTTCGCAATGACGTTCGTTCTCGCCGCTATAGCTGTCGCCCTGCTGAGAATAACTCCACCCAAAGCACTACACGCTGCCACAAGCCTCTGAAATACCAAAAAACCAAAACAAGAAGGTAAATCCGATGCGACGTTTTGCCGATTGCTTGCCGCTGTTTGCGCTAGGCGTGCCATCTCTGTGCATGAGCAATGTTGTTTCAGCAGCTTTTTTTGAAGACAGTACGGTTGCCCTGACCACCCGGAATTACTATCTCGATCGAGATTACAAAGGGGACTCATCCGTTTCGGCAGTTCGTGAATGGGCTCAAGGCTTCATTATCAAAGCGAACTCTGGCTACACCGATGGCCCCGTAGGCTTGGGCCTGGATCTCACAGGGATGCTTGGGGTGAAACTTGATTCGTCACCTGAACGATCGGGCACCCAACTGCTGCCTATAGATCCACAGACGCGCAGAGCACAAGACGCGTACTCTGAACTCGGCGTTGCGGTGAAAGCTCGATTCTCACAAACGAACCTTTCAGTAGGCACGCAACTTCCCGCGCTTCCCGTGATCACTGCTAGCCCTGCACGCCTCCTGCCTCAAACTTTCAGGGGCGCGTCAATAACGAGCTCAGAAATTGAGCACCTCACGTTACAGGCCGGGCGGATGGATCGAGTCAACCTTCGAGACTCGACAAACAACCAGCTCATCGCAATGGCTTCACCGAACGGACGGTTCAAGCCTGGCGTATTCTCTGATCGCTTCGACTACCTGGGTGGCGAATACCGCGTTTCAGAAAATTTCACAGCGCGTTATTACCACGCAAATCTTGAAAATATCTATGAGCAGGACTTCATTGGAGGTATTCATTCTATTGCAGCTGGGCGGGGCAAGTTGAAAACGGAGTTGCGAGTGTTCGACAGCCGAGAGAACGGGCGTGCAGAGGCTGGCAAAGTAGACAACCTTAATGCCGGCCTGACCCTGAGCTACCAAACGGGTGGGCATACGTTTGGAGTGGGCTACATGTATCAAACCGGAGATACGGCCTTCGCCTATCTCGCTGGAGGCGAGCCTGTCGTTCTGAGTGATGGGACCATGAGCGCGGATTTCGTGAACCCCAAAGAACGCACAATGCTTCTGCGATACGATTACAACTTCGTGGCGATGGGTATTCCGGGGCTCACGGGCATGATCCGCTATCTAAGGGGAACGAATATTGATTTGCCCCATCTCGGAGGCAGCGACCTTACAGAGTCTTCGAAAGACCTGGAGCTTTCTTACGTCGTACAGTCTGGACCAGCCAGAGATTTAGCGTTTCGCGTCCGGCATGCATTTTACCGAAACGATCTGAGCTCAGCGGCAACCTTCAGAGACGACAACGAAACGAGAGTCAATGTAGATTACACAGTGAAATTCTAAAAACACGGCATCACGTCTGACGAAATCAAGTACTTCGGCGTTCGCCAGCAGCCCACTACCATGGGCAGCTATCGATAGCAGGCAGGGGTGACCGCTATCGATCTTTCGGTGATCCACTACAGCGTGACGTTAACGGCTCAACCGGCTGCGTTGCGCTGGGTGAGACACCACAACAGCTAGCGAGATCGGATCATCGTGGGCCCCTACCGGGGTGCTCACGCCCACCGCACCGATCACCTTCCCGTCGACCACGATCGGCTGACCGCCTGCCAGGGTGGTGACGTCCAGCGCCAGCAGCGCCGGATGGCCGTCGTTTCAGTAACATCGATTCATCACGAGACTGGTTGACATAGACCGATCAATACCCCGCATGTTGAGCGCTGGAAACACCAAGAAATCAGATTTTCCCTCTTCCTTGTAGTCCATTTCCCAAACATACTCTCGCCGCACTTTTTCCGTTGCGGTCGCTTGGGCTGCGTTCTAGTCTCGGCGGGTCGCTGTTGTTCAGCGATCGGCTTTGACAGGCCGCGACGGTATTATGCATACGGCTTGCCTTCAATGGCGGCTGTACGTGCGGGCACGCTTGCGTGCGCCGGAACTTGCATAGTCCGCCGGTCTGTCAACCCATGTACAGCTGCCACCCTTCTGTTTGACAGCGGATAGGTGACCGCCTAATTGAAGGTACTATGCAATGCTCAAAATGGTCCCCGATCCACCCCACAACCACCACTCCCTCGAAGACACGATCATCCAGGCTGCGGAGTTCGCCCTGTGCGCGCAGAGCGTGGCGCAGCAGGCTGTTTCGCTACAGCCCAGAACGCCCGCCTCGGTTCTGATGATGGCCTCGATGCATGAGCT